>NZ_JBITTM010000005.1:0-254220 GCF_044541955.1 Kitasatospora sp. NPDC085464 | reverse complement strand
CGTGAGGGAAACGCCCGGTTACATTCCGAACCCGGAAGCTAAGCCTCACAGCGCCGATGGTACTGCAGGGGGGACCCTGTGGGAGAGTAGGACGCCGCCGAACAATTCTTCGAGAGAAGCCCCCGCCGGGTGAACCGGACGGGGGCTTCTCTGTTGTAAGGTCAATGTGCATTGTCGTCACGACGGACAGGAGGCCCTCGGGTGGAGGTCCAGGAGACGCGGGTCCAGACCGATCGCGTCCTCACCATCCCCAACCTGCTGAGCATGGGCCGGCTGGTCGGCGTCCCGCTTTTTCTCTGGCTCATTCTGTGGCCGGTCTTCGGCGGGCCCAACAATGACGGCTGGGCGCTGCTGATCCTTATGCTCAGCGGAATCAGCGACTACCTGGACGGAAAGCTCGCCCGGCGGTGGGGGCAGATCAGCCGGGTGGGGCAGTTGCTGGACCCGCTGGCCGACCGGCTCTATGTGCTGTCCACGCTGGTCGGATTGACCTGGCGTGAGATTCTGCCCTGGTGGCTGACGGCGATTCTGCTGGCCCGGGAGCTTTTCATCGCCGCGCTGCTGCCCATTCTGAACAAGCACGGGTACGGCCCGCTGCAGGTGAGTTTCCTGGGTAAGGCGGCGACCTTCAATCTGATGTATGCTTTCCCGCTCCTCTTGCTGGGCAGCGTGGACAGCTGGATCGCGCGGCCGGCCGAGGTGGTGAGCTGGGCCTTCATCTGGTGGGGGACCACGCTGTACTGGTGGGCCGCCATTCTTTACGCGGTGCAGGCGCGGCAGATCGTCAAGGGGCGTCCCGCGGGCTCGGCGTCCGCAGTCTGAGACGTGATCTGAGAGAAGCCCCACGCCTCATCGGTGCGTCGGACGATACCTTCCGGGTAGAGAACCCTCTGGAACGGTTTGATGGACCTGCTGGTCCACCACCGCGAAGGAGGACGCACCCGTAATGAAAGCCGTTGTAATGGCAGGGGGCGAGGGGACTCGACTCCGCCCGATGACCTCCAGCATGCCGAAGCCGCTGCTTCCGGTCGCCAACAGGCCGATCATGGAGCACGTGCTTCGGCTGCTGAAGCGGCACGGTCTCTCCGACACCGTCGTCACCGTGCAGTTCCTTGCGTCACTGGTCAAGAACTACTTCGGTGACGGCGAAGAGCTGGGCATGCATCTGACCTATGCCCACGAGGAGACACCACTGGGCACTGCGGGGAGTGTCAAGAACGCCGAGGACGCGCTCAAGGACGACTCGTTCCTGGTGATCTCCGGTGACGCGTTGACCGACTTCAATCTCTCCGAATTGATCGACTTTCATCGCAGCAAGGATGCTCTGGTCACCGTCTGTCTCACCAGGGTGCCGAATCCACTGGAGTTCGGTATCACCATCACGGATGACGACGGACGGGTCGAGCGATTCCTGGAGAAGCCGACCTGGGGGCAGGTCTTCTCCGACACGGTGAACACCGGTATCTACGTGATGGAACCCGCGGTCTTCGACTACGTCGCAGCGGGTGAGTCCGTCGACTGGTCGAGTGACGTCTTCCCGCAGCTCCTGAAGGAGGGCAAGCGGGTCTACGGCTACGTCGCCGAGGGCTACTGGGAGGACGTGGGCACGCACGAGAGCTACGGCAAGGCCCAGGCGGACGTCCTGGAGGGCAAGGTCGAGGTCGAGCTGGACGGGTTCGAGATCTCGCCCGGCGTGTGGGTCGCCGAGGGGGCCGAGGTGGACCCCGAGGCGGTGCTCCGCGGGCCGCTCTACATCGGGGACTACGCCAAGGTCGAGGCCGGCGTCGAGATCCGCGAGCACACCGTGCTGGGCAGCAACGTCGTCGTCAAGCGCGGTGCGTTCCTGCACAAGGCCGTGGTGCACGACAACGTGTACGTCGGGCCGCAGAGCAATCTGCGGGGCTGCGTGATCGGCAAGAACACCGACGTGATGCGGGCCGCGCGGATCGAGGACGGGGCGGTGATCGGGGACGAGTGCCTGGTCGGCGAAGAGTCGATCATCGGGGCGAACGTCCGCGTCTACCCGTTCAAGACCATCGAGGCCGGCGCCGTCGTCAACACCTCGGTGATCTGGGAGTCGCGCGGTCAGGAGCACCTCTTCGGCGTCCGTGGCGTCTCGGGGATCCTGAACGTCGAGATCACCCCGGAACTCGCCGTCCGGTTGGCCGGGGCGTACGCGACGACCCTGAAGAAGGGGGCGACCGTCACCATTGCGCGTGACCACTCGCGTGGTGCGCGTGCGCTCAAACGGGCGATGATCTCGGCGCTGCAGACCTCGGCGATCGACGTCCGCGACCTGGAGAACGTGCCGATGCCGGTGGCGCGGCAGCACACGGCCCGGGGGAGTGCGGGCGGGATCTTCCTGCGGACCACGCCGGGGGTGCCGGATTCGCTGGACATCCTCTTCTTCGACGAGCGCGGTGCGGACCTGTCGCAGGGCGGGCAGCGCAAGCTGGACCGCGTGTACGCGCGCCAGGAGTACCGGCGGGCCTTCCCCGGCGAGATCGGGGACCTGACCTTCCCGTCCAGCGTCTTCGACTCCTACGCGGGCAACCTGCTGCGGACGGTGGACACCACCGGGGTCCGGGAGGCCGGGCTGAAGGTGGTGGTGGACACCGCGCACGGCAGCGCGGGCCTGGTCCTGCCGAGCATCCTCGGGCGGCTCGGGGTGGAGGCGCTGACCGTCTCCAGCGGGCTCGACGAGGCGCGGCCGACGGAGGACACGGAGACGCGGCGGGCGGGGCTGGCCAGACTCGGTGAGCTGGTGGCCTCCTCGCGGGCGGCCTTCGGGGTCCGCTTCGACCCGGTCGGCGAGCGCGTCGCGTTCGTGGACGAGCTGGGCCGGGTGATCGACGACGACCGGGCGCTGCTGGTGCTCCTGGATCTGGTGGCGGCCGAGCGCCGCAGCGGGCAGGTGGCGCTGCCGGTGACCACGACCAGGATCGCCGAGCAGGTCGCCGCGTACCACGGCACCCAGGTCATCTGGACCACGACGACGCCGGACGACCTCGCGAAGGCGGCCTCCGCGGAGGGCACGGTGTTCGGCGGGGACGGACGCGGCGGCTTCGTGGTGCCCGAGTTCAGCGGGGTGCTGGACGGCGCCGCGGCCTTCGTCCGGCTGGTCGGCCTGGTCGCGCGGACCCAGCTCACGCTGAGCCAGATCGACGCGCGGATCCCGCAGGCGCACATCCGGCGCCGCGACATCGCGACGCCGTGGGCGGCGAAGGGCATGGTCATGCGCTCGGTGGTGGAGGCGGCCGGCAGCCGGCGGCTGGACACCACCGACGGCGTCCGGGTGGTCGAGGCGGACGGGCGCTGGACGCTCGTGCTGCCGGACCCGGCCGAGGCGATCACCCACCTCTGGGCGGAGGGCCCGGACGACGAGGCCACCGAGGCGCTGCTGGACGAGTGGGCGGCGGTGGTCGAGGGCGCCGGGCGGTGACGGCACGGGTCTGAGGACCGAACGGGCCCGAGGACGGAACGACCCCGATCGGCGGGGCGCACGGCATCGTTCGTGCGCCCCGCTGTCCGTTTTCACATCGATCGGAACAATTCGTCACTTCCGTCTTGTGTGCAGCGTGTGTGCAGCTCAGGGGCCGTGCACGGACCCCCTCACCGTCATGGGACGATGGTCCCCATGCCAGCGACGCCGACACCGAGTACCCCGAACGGGCGGTACAACCGCCCGGACGCCTCGATGTCCCTGCTGACCAACGTGATGGACCACAGCCTGGACGAGGGCTACGCCGAGGCGGCCGCGGCCCGCGGTGGTGCCCGTGACAGCCGGATACCCGGGACGCTCCAGGGCCTGCTCACGCTGGGCGCCGGTCTGGCGCTGGTCGGAGCGGTGGTGACGGTGGGCGCGGTGAACGCGCACAAGGCCGAGCCGACACTGGCCAAGGAGCGGGACGCGCTGATCCACCGGATCAACGACAGCAACACCTCGGCCGACCAGCTGCAGAAGCAGGTGCAGGAGCTGCGGCGGAAGGTCGACAACACGCAGCAACAGGCGCTCGCCTCGGGGGACGGTGACACGGGGGCTCTGAGCGGCGCCGTGGGCCTGGGCGAGGTCACCGGGCCGGGAGTGAAGCTGGTCCTGGAGGACGCCGCGGGGACGGGCCTGGGCGGCAACGTCGACCCGCGGGCGGGGCAGGGCTTCTCCAACAGCGGCCGACTGCGGGACCGCGACCTGCAACTGGTGGTGAACGGCCTCTGGGGCTCCGGCGCCGAAGCCCTCGCGATCAACGGCCAGCGGCTCACCGCGCTCTCCGCGATCCGGGCCGCCGGCGAGGCGGTGCTGGTGGACAACCGGCCGCTGGTGCCCCCGTACACCATCCAGGCGATCGGGGACGGGCCGAAGCTCCTCACCGCCTTCGAGAACGACATGGCCGGGCAGTACCTGCGGCTGCTCCAGGAGAAGTACGCCATCAAGTCGACGCTCTCCACGCAGAAGAGCCTGACGCTTCCGGCGGCGGTGGGGGTGACGCTGCGGACCGCGCAGCCGGTCACGCCCGAGCCCTCGCCGCCGGCGACACCGTCGGCCACGGCCACGGCGAGCGGAACGGGCTCGCCCGGCCCAGGAACCCCGGAGGGCCCGGGCGCGTCCGTCTCACCGTCGGCCTCATCGAGCCCTTCACCATCCGCGACCAGCGGTGGTCAGAACCCCAAGCGGCGCCCGTCGACCGGATCCGCCAAGACCACGACAGGGACAGGAGCAGCCAGACCGTGATTGCCGTACTGGGTCTTGTGATCGGGGTGGTCGTCGGCCTGTTCGTCCAACCCGAGGTGCCGGACGCCGTCGTGCCCTACCTGCCGATCGCGGTGGTCGCGGCCCTGGACGCGGTGTTCGGCGGCGTCCGGGCGATGCTCGACGGGATCTTCAACGACAAGGTCTTCATCGTCTCGTTCCTGTCGAACGTGGTGGTCGCGGCCCTGATCGTCTTCCTCGGTGACCAGCTGGGCGTCGGCTCGCAGCTGTCCACGGGTGTGGTCGTCGTCCTCGGCATCCGCATCTTCTCCAACGCGGCTGCGATCCGGCGCCATGTCTTCCGTGCCTGAGCAGGGCCGCGAGGAGGCGGCGCAGGAGCAGCGGGACGCGGCGGTGGCCGATCGGGCCGCTGTGCGGACTGTCGCCGGGCCGGCCGCGGAGCCGACCGTGGAGTCGGACGGCAGGACTTCCGAGGAGTCCGTCGTGGAGGCCGCCGAGGCGCCCGAGCCGGAGTCGGGCGGGGAGGCCGGGTCGGCGGAGCCGGACGAGGCTGCTGAGGAGGCCGGAGCGGCCGTCCCGGCCGCGCGGGCCGAGCCGGTCGGGGAAGCCGCGGAGGAGCCGACGGAGGACCCGGCCGAGGAGAAGTCTGACGCTGAGGCTGAGCGTGAGGCCGACGCGGTCCCGGAGCCCACGCTGCGGCTGGTGAAGCCGGTCCGGCCGGAGCCGGAGGCCGTCCCCGCGCCGCAGGCCGAGCCGGCGCCGCCTGCCGCCCCGAAGTCGAAGGCGATCCCGGCGCCGCAGGCCGAGCCGGAGTCCGAACCGGAGCCTGAGGGTGAGCCCGGCCCCGCAGCGGCGGAGCCCGGCGAGCAGGAGCCCGCCGCCGACGGGAGCGCCGGCCGGCGGCGTCTGAAGGCGGCGCTGTGGCCACCGCGACTGTCCCGTGGGCAGCTGGTGGTGGCACTGCTGCTGTTCTCGCTCGGCCTGGGGCTGGCCATCCAGGTGCGGTCGACCAACGACCACCACAGCCAGCTGCGCGGCGCCCGGCAGGAGGACCTGGTCCGGATCCTCGACGAACTGGACAGCCGTCAGCAGCGTCTCCAGCAGGAGAAGGCGGAGCTGGAGCAGTCCCTGGCGAAGTTGGAGAACAGCTCCAACCAGGCCAAGGAGGCCCAGGAGCAGACCAGGAAGAAGGTGACGGAACTCGGCGTGCTCGCCGGTACCGTCAGAGCCACTGGTCCGGGCATCGTACTCACGGTCGATGATCCCCAAGGGCAGGTGAAGGCAGATATGCTGCTGGACACCCTGCAGGAACTTCGAGCGGCGGGGGCGGAGGCGATTCAGATCAACGATGTGCGCGTGGTGGTCAACACCTACTTCACCGACCTCTCGGGCGGTGGGGTGCAGATCGACGGGAAGAAGGTCTCGCAGCCCTATCGGTTCACCGTCGTGGGGAACCCGCAGGATCTGACACCTGCGCTGAACATCCCGGGAGGGGTCGTCCGCACGCTGGAGAGCCACCAGGCGCGGGCGACGATCACCCAGCAGCAGAAGGTTGTCGTGGACGCCCTCGTGGATCCGAAGACGCCGCAGTACGCCAAGCCGGCTTCGAAGTGACGAGGCGTCCGACGAACGGCCCGTCACGGGCCGGCGGCACCCGGTGCGGGGCGCCGCCGCCACGTGGGCGAGACTGGTTCGCACCAGTACGCTCCGGATCAAGAACCGCAGCACCAACTGTCGGAGTACCACTCAAGCGGGCCCGAGCCGCAACCGGGCTCGCAGCCTGTCCGAGGTTCTCACCCTGCCCCGCGGGCGGGTCTGTCACACGCAAGGGGATTCGCCCGTGAGTTTCTTCTCGAAGTTGTTCGGTCGCAACAAGGACAACGACGCGGCCGCCGTTGAGGCGCCGACCGCGCGGCACCGCCGGCCGGAGGACGAGCCCGCCGTGCCGGGCATGCGACCCGCCCCCGAAGCCGCGCCGTACGCCGGCCAGCAGCTGTTCCGGGACGGCGGCGCCGCCCAGTACGCCGGGAATCCGGCGGGCTACGGCGCGTCGGTTGACCCCTCCGGTGACCCGCGCATAGGTTTCCCGTCAGCACCCTCAACCTCTGGTGGAGGGTTTGCCCCGGACCCGTACGCCGGGCACAACCCGTCGGGTGTGCCGCGCCAGGAGGCTGTGAACATGGCTGGCCCCTCTCCGTGCCCCAGGTGCGGCAACCAGAACCCGGCCGCGGCCCGGTTCTGCTCCAACTGCGGTACGGCGCTGCGCGGCGGTCTGCTGCCGGAGGGGGCGGCGGAGACCACGTCGACCATCTCCATCTCCGGCCTGGAGTCGTACGACCCCAACACCACGACCGGCACCGGCGCCACGCCGGCCCTGTCGGCCGAGGTGCTGTCGGCGATCGACGCCCTGCCGCCGGGCTCGGCCCTGCTGATCGTGCAGCGCGGCCCGAACTCGGGCAGCCGTTTCCTGCTGGACTCGGACGTCACCACGGCGGGGCGCCACCCGCAGGGTGACATCTTCCTGGACGACGTGACGGTCTCGCGCCGCCACGTGGAGTTCCGCCGCACCCCGGCCGGCTTCAGCGTCGCGGACGTGGGCAGCCTGAACGGCACCTACGTGAACCGGGAGCGGATCGACGAGGTGTCGCTGAACAACGGCGACGAGGTCCAGATCGGGAAGTACCGGCTGGTGTTCTTCGCCGGCCACAACCGGGGGTACTGAAACCAACGTCGGCAGGAGCCCGAGTGAATACGAATACCCCTTCCTCTTCTCTCGGGGCGGCCACCCCAGCTCCGTCCGGTCCGCAGGCGGACCGCGGCGGGCGCGGGGTGGTCGCGGGCCCCAGGCAGCCGGTCCGCACGGACCGGCCCGCCGGTCGGCGGCGCGGCGGTGACGAACTGCTGAGCATCGGCGCGGTGCTGGCCTTCCTGCGCGACGACTTCCCCGAGGTCACCATCTCCAAGATCCGCTTCCTGGAGGCGGAGGGACTGGTCGAGCCGCAGCGCACGCCCTCGGGGTACCGCAAGTTCAGCCCGGCCGACGTCGAGCGTCTGGCCTACGTCCTGCGGATGCAGCGGGACCACTACCTTCCGCTGCGGGTGATCCGCGAGCACCTGGACGCCATCGAGCGCGGAGAGAGCCCGCCGGCGCTGCCCGCCCCGGCCGACAGCCGGCCCGGGCCGTTGGAGGAGGCGGACCGCGAGCTGGTGGCCTCCGCAGACGTCCCCTCCGGGGTCCGGCTGGGCCGTGCCGAGCTGCTCGCCGCCGCCGAGGCCGGGGAGCGGGAACTCGCCGAGTGGGAGTCCTACGGGCTGGTCGCACCGGGCCAGGACGGCGGGTACGACGGCGAGGCGCTGCAGGTGGCCCGGCTGGTCGCGGAGCTCGGTCGGTACGGCCTGGAGCCGCGGCACCTGAGAGCCATGAAGGCGGCGGCCGACCGCGAGATCGCGCTGGTGGAGCAGGTGGTGGCGCCGCTGCGCCGGCACCGGAACCCGCAGACCAGGGCCCATGCCGAAGCCACCGCGCGGGAGCTCGCGACGCTGTCCGTGCGGCTGCACGCGGCAATGGTCCAGGCCGGTCTGCGGACCCGCGGGTAGCCTCCCGGGCGGCCTCCGGGCAGCGGTGGCACCGCGCTGACCAGCGGCGTCCGCTCTGCGCTTTCATATCCGGGACCGGAGCCATAGGGTTGCCTGTGTGAATGAGCTCGACGTCGTGGGTGTCCGAGTGGAGATGCCTTCCAACCAGCCGATCGTGCTGCTGCGGGAGGTCGGGGGAGATCGCTACCTGCCGATCTGGATCGGCCCCGGCGAAGCGACCGCGATCGCCTTCGCCCAGCAGGGCATGACGCCGGTGCGCCCGCTGACGCACGACCTCTTCAAGGACGTCCTGGAGGCGCTCGGCCAGCAGCTCACCGAGGTGCGGATCACCGATCTGCGGGAGGGCGTGTTCTACGCCGAGCTGGTGTTCGCCGGTGGGGTCGAGGTGAGCGCCCGGCCGTCCGACGCGATAGCGCTGGCGCTGCGGACCGGTACGCCGATCTACGGGAGCGAGGAGGTGCTCGCCGAGGCGGGCATCGCGATTCCGGACGAGCAGGAGGACGAGGTCGAGAAGTTCCGGGAGTTCCTCGACCAGGTGTCGCCCGAGGACTTCGGGGGCGGCGGCCCGCAGTAGTGGGGACCGGCTGAGCGGGCATTCGGCTTATCGTTTTGCCAAAAACCGTCGACCTACCCAGACTAGGGGCACGAAAAACCACTCTCCTGAGTGATGTGGTTTGTCTGGCCCGGCGTGGCGATCGTTGACGGGTCATAGGGGACTGCCTACCGTCAGGAGTGGCTGTCCGGGTGGCCGATGCCCGCAGTCGGGTTGCCCGCAGCACAAGTGGACGGAGGCAGGCATGAGCAGCACCGGCGATGACGCCGTGGGAGGCCTGTGCGCCGTGCACGTGCCGCGCACCGCCCGCACCGTCACGGACCTTCCCCGGGTGAGCAGGTTCCCCGCCGTACAGCCGGGTCAGCCGGCCATCGAGCGGCTGGCCCCGACGTCGGAACTGATCGGCTTCCGCGGCCCGACGGCCTGTGCGGCAGCCGGCATCACCTACCGCCAGCTGGACTACTGGGCCCGCACGGGGCTGCTGGAGCCCAGCGTCCGGACGGCCTACCCGGCGACCAGCCAGCGGCTCTACAGCTTCCGCGACGTCCTGCTGCTGAAGATCGTGAAGCGGCTGCTCGACGCGGGTGTCTCGCTGCAGAACATCCGGGTGGCCGTCGCCCACCTGCAGGCCGCCGACCAGGGCGGCCTCGCCGGGATGACGCTGATGTGCGACGGCGCGACGGTGTACGAGTGCACGACGCCGCAGCAGGTGGTCGACCTGCTGAAGGGCGGTCAGGGGGTCTTCGGCATCGCGGTGGGAGCGGTCTGGCGGGAGCTGGAGCTGACCCTCGGGCGGCTGCACGCGGAGCGCACGGACACCGGCGAGACCGTGGTCGGGCAGGACCCGGCCGACGAACTGGCCCAACGGCGCAACCGGGCGGTCTGAGCAACGATTCGACGGGGCCGCGGGCCCGGACGGGGAACCGTTCGGGCCCGCGGCCCCGTCGTGTTGGCTGGCGAAACGATCGAGGGAGGGCACGTGGGGGTCGGCACGGGGATGGCGGAGCTGCTGCGGCGCAGGGCCGTTCTGTCGTGGGCACGGCTGCGGCAGCGCAGGACGCAGCGCAGGGTCTTCCAGGTCGGGGCGCTGCTCTGCACGCTGGCACTGGCGCCGAGCGCCTGGGTGTGGTTCTCCGCGGGTGACCGGGTGGGCACGGTGGAGAGCGCTCCGTCCGCGCCGGTCGCGGTGGTCTTCGGCGCCGGGCTGGACCAGGGCAAGCCCTCGCCGTACCTGGAGCACCGGCTCGTGGCGGCCGTGGACCTGTACCGGGAGGGCAAGGTGCAGGCGATCCTGGTGACCGGGGACAACGGGCGGACCGAGTACGACGAGCCCGACGCGATGTTCACGTACCTGACCACGCACGGGGTGCCCGCGGAGCGGGTGGTGCGGGACTACGCGGGCTTCGACACCTGGGACTCCTGCACCCGGGCGCACCGGATCTTCGGGGTGGACCGGGCGGTACTGGTCAGCCAGGACTTCCACGTCCGGCGGGCGCTCGCGCTGTGCGAGGCGGCGGGCATCCGCTCGTACGCGGTCGGGGTGCCGGAGCTGCACGACG
The DNA here is from genome assembly GCF_044541955.1 of Kitasatospora sp. NPDC085464. Lineage (NCBI taxonomy): Bacteria > Bacillati > Actinomycetota > Actinomycetes > Kitasatosporales > Streptomycetaceae > Kitasatospora > Kitasatospora sp. NPDC085464. The sequence continues at coordinate 243,803 of NZ_JBITTM010000005.1, read as the reverse complement.
AGACCTGGCTGTACGGCGGGGCGCGGGAGGTGGCCGGGGCGGGCAAGGCGGCGGTCAACGCGTGGCTGCGGCCGGACCCGGTGTTCCTCGGGCCCAAGGAGGACGGCATTCCCAAGGCGCTCGCGGACGCGGCGAGGACGCAGCCGTAGGGGGCCGCCCGCCGGGCCGCGGCCGGGTTCGCACGCACTGTCGGACCCGTGCGCGATGATCGGCGGGTGCGATCACTGCCGAGCATCATCCACCTCGACATGGACGCCTTCTTCGCGGCGGTGGAGCAGGCGGCCAAGCCGAGCCTGCGCGGCAAGCCGGTGATCGTCGGCGGGCTCGGCGGGCGCGGGGTGGTCTCCACGGCCTCGTACGAGGCGCGGAAGTTCGGGGTGCACTCGGCGATGCCGATGGCGCAGGCGCGGCGGCTCTGCCCCAACGCGGCCTTCCTGTCGGGCCGTTTCGAGGCCTACCGGCAGGTCAGCGAGATCGTGATGGGCCTGCTGCGGGAGCTGTCGCCATTGGTACAGCCGCTCAGCCTGGACGAGGCCTTCGTGGACCTGGAGGCCGGTCCGTACGGCCCGGTGCTGGCGGAGACGGACCACGAGACCGGCGAGCGGCTGGTGCTCGCGCTGGCGGAGGACCTGCGGGCGGACATCGAGCGGCTCACCGGGCTGACCGGCTCGGTGGGGGCGGCGGGGTCCAAGCTGATGGCCAAGATCGCCTCCGAGCAGGCCAAGCCGGACGGCCTGGTGCTGATCGAACCCGGGCAGGAGCGCGCGGTGCTCGGGCCGATGCCCGTCCGGGCCCTGCCGGGGATCGGGCCGGCCACCGAGCAGGTGCTGCGGCGGGCCGGGCTGAACACCGTGGCCGACCTCGCGGAGGCCGGCGAGGCGGAGCTGGTGCAGCTGCTCGGGCGGGCGCACGGCGCGGGGATCCACCACATGTCGATAGGGCTGGACGAGCGGCCCGTGGTGGCCGACCAGGACGCCAAGTCCGTCTCGGTGGAGGACACCTACGAGGTGGACCTGGCCGACCGGGACCGGGTGCTGCGGGAGGTGGAGGCGCTGGCCGCGCGGTGCGTGCGGCGGCTGCGGGCGGCCGGGCGCTCTGGCCGGACCGTGGTGCTCAAGGTCCGGCGGTTCGACTTCTCGACGCTGACCCGCTCGGAAACGCTCGGCGGGCCCACGGACGACGAGGCGGTGATCACCGCGACCGCGCGCCGACTGGCCGAGCAGGTGGACATCACCGGTGGGGTCCGGCTGCTCGGTGTGGGCGTCGCCCAACTCGCCGACTACACCCAGGAGGACCTGTTCGCCCAGGCCCTGCGGGAGGAGGCGGCGGAGCACGCGGAGGCGGCGGCCGAGGCCGAGCAGGCCGAGGAGGAGCCGGAGGCCGTCGTGGTCCGGCGCTGGATGCCCGGACAGGACGTCCGGCACACGGAGTTCGGGCCGGGCTGGGTGCAGGGCAGCGGCGTCGGGAGGGTCACCGTACGGTTCGAGACGCCGTGGAGCGGGCCGGGGCGGGTGCGGACCTTCGGGGTGGACGACCCGGCGCTGGAGCCGGCCCGGCCGCTGCCGCTGCGCCGGGGCGCGGACGTGGCCCCGGACGCGGACCATGTCGGGGGCGTGGATCCGGGCGTGGAGCCCGGCGGGGGCGCGGGCCGGGCCCCGGACGCGGACGGCGGGGCGGGCGAGCGGGGCTGAGAGGGGGCGCGGGCGCAGGCCAGGAAGGCGGGCGGGGGCGGACGGGGCCGGGAAACGAAAACGGCCCCACCCGGTGGGGGAGTACCGGGTGGAGCCGCATCACCGTGCCGGACTCCGTACGTTCGTGATGCCCTCGCGACGTACGGGGACCGGGGCCCCGCGCCCTGTCCCTGAGCGCGGGGCCGGACGCCTCGTCAGGCGTCGGTCTTCACCAGCTTGTCGCTGGAGTCCTGCTGGGCCGAGCCCTCGACGACGGTCAGGGGAGCGGCCGGCTTGACGGTGCGGATCAGGAACGGGACGACACCGGCGACGATGCAGACCACGGCCGCCGTCCAGAACGCGTGCTTGTAGGCGTCCAGGGTGGGCAGCGTCAGCGGGATCTGCGGCGGCAGCTTCATGGTGTCGCCGGTCAGGATGGCGGCCATCACGGCGGTGCCGATCGCGCCACCGACGGTGCGCAGCACCGAGTTCATGCCGTTGGCGATGCCGCTCTGCTCGACCGGCACGGCGCCGTTGATGTAGGCCGGCATCGCGGCGAACGCGAGGCCGACGCCCAGGCCGAAGATCGCCGAGGCGGTGTAGATGTCGCCCTCGTGGCTGTGCCGCAGGGCCAGGTAGGCCATCGCGATGGCGCCGAGGACACCACCGAGGACCAGCGGCAGACGCGGACCGCGACGGGCGATCAGCACCGCGCCGAGCGGGGCGGCCACCATCGAGCCGATCGCGGACGGCAGCAGCATGACACCGGCGTGCAGGACGGTGGCGGTGAAGCCGTAGTGGGTCAGCTTCTCCGGGGTCTGGGCGAAGTTGCTGATGACCATGAAGGAGCCGTACATGCCGAAGCCGATGAGCAGGCCCGCGGTGTTGGTGAAGGCGACGGCCGGGCGGGACATCATCTTCATGTCCACGAGCGGGTGCTTGACCTTGGTCTCGATGATGCCCCAGACCAGGGCGACGACGGCGGCGACGGCGAAGAGGCCGAGGGTCTTCGTGGAGGTCCAGCCCCAGTGGTTGCCCTGGCTGACCGCGACGAGCAGTGCGGAGAGCCAGCCGGCCAGGGTGATCGCGCCGAGCGGGTCGGCGCCGCCCTCCTTGTCGGTGACCGGGTCGGACGGGACGCGGAAGGCGACCAGGGCGACGGCGATCAGGCCGAAGACCAGGCCCATCCAGAAGATCGACTTGTAGTTCCAGTGCTCCAGCAGGAGACCGGTCGCGACCAGGCCGAGGCCGGATCCGACGCCCATCGAGGCGCTGATGGCGGCGACGCCGCCGGTCACCTTCTGCTTGGGCAGCTCGTCGCGGACGATGCTGATCGCCAGCGGCATCACGCCACCGCCGGCGCCCTGCAGGACGCGGGCGACGACCAGCCACGTGAAGGAGTGGGTGGTGACCGCCAGTGCCGAGCCGGCGACCAGACCGGCCAGCGAGATCAGCAGCATCGGCTTACGGCCCCGGAGGTCGCCGAAGCGGCCGAGGAGGGGAGTCAGCACTGCGGCGGAGAGCAGGTTGGCGGTCATCAGCCAGGTGATGCTGGAGCCCGAGACGCTCAGTTCCTTGGCCAGCGAGGGCAGGATCGGGACGACCGCGGTCTGCACCACGCTGAACGACAGCATCGCCAGGATGAGGGCCGGCAGGACCCGGGTGCTGCTCTGCTTCTCGGCCGCGGTGGTGGGCTGGGGTGCCTCACTCACGGTTGCTTCCTCCCGTACATAGTGAATGAACTGAAGTAACCATGCAGGGAGATACTTCAGAGTGTCAAATATCGAGTGGTTAAGCTTTGGCAAAGGCGGAGCGTCGGGCGTCCGTGGGGCGCCTGCGGTGGGCCGGGGTGGCTGTCGCGGCGAGTGCGCGGGCATGGGAAAAGGGCCCCGGCCGGGTGGCCGGGGCCCTCGGTGGGGTGCTGGTCAGACGAGGGGGCGCATGGCGGCGGGGCGGGAGGTCTCCGGGGCGGGAGCGGCCGGCGACGGATGCCGGCCCTCGGCGATCTCGGCGGGGGTGTCGTCGTGGACCTCGACGTGTTCGCGGCGGACTTCGTCCCGGATCACCTCCTCGGCGGTGTAGCGCTCGACGACGAGGCGGACGCGCTCGACGGGGGCGAGGTGCTTGTGCACCACCGGACGCTCCTCGCGGAGGGTGACCTCCTCGACGGCCTCGGCGATCTCCTTCTCGGTGAGGGAGGCGCGCTCGGCCTCGCCGACCGGGATCCGCTCGACCCGGACGCGCTCGCGGACCACCGGGATGCGGCGCTCGATCTGCTCGGTCGTCACGTACTTGCGCAGCTTCGCGGTGCCCACGGTGTGCCACTCGGTGGTGACCTCCAGCCGCTCCTCGCGGCAGGTGATCTCGACCGGGTCGGTGGGGGCGGGAGCGGCGGCGCCCACGGTGCTCTCGGCCGGCTGCGACTGCGGGTGCGGTTGTGGCTGCGGTTGCGGCTTCGGCTCGACGGGAGGCGTGACGGCGGGAGCGGGAGCGGGAGCGTGGGCGTGGGCGGGTGCGGGGGCACTGAGGGTGCGCACGTGGGCCTCCGGGGCGGTGCTGGTGTCGGTCGGGGCGGGCTCGGGCGAGTGGAGGGCGAGCGGCTTGGTGGTGGTGGCCGTGGCCGTGGCCGCAGCCGCCGCAGCCGCAGCCGTCGCGGGCGCGGGCGCGGCGGCCGGGGCGGTGCCGAAGTCGAGGTCGGACTGCGCGGCGTGGCCGCCGCTCTCACCGGCCGGGTCGTCGCTCCCCGGGGTGTCGAGGCCGTAGTAGCGGTAGAGCTGGAGTTCCTGGGCGGGGGACAGGTGCTGGCCCACACCGAAGTCCGGGGACTCCTTGACCAGCGACTTGTCGTACGGGACCCGGAGCTCGTCGCCGGAGAAGTCGCTCGTGGTGAGCGGGACGAAGGCGTCCCGGCCGAAGATGCCGGTCCGGACGGCGGCCCACTCGGGCCGTCCGGTGGCATCGTCCAGATAGACCTCGTCGACCGTGCCGATCTTGTCTCCGTTGCGGTCGACCGCCTTGTGGCCGATGAGGTCCCGGGGGTCGATGTCGGTCTGCACTCATTCCTCCAGGGCGCTGGGCCTGCGGAACCCCCGCAGGAAGGCGGCCGGAGCACCCGTTCCGTCCGTCACTTCACACCAAATGCCATGAATCGGACGGGCGCGACCGGGGTGCGCCGGACGGGCTGCGTGCTGCGCCGTCCGGGGGACGCGCGTAGACCCGGCGTGACCTGAAGCACCCGTGATCGGAAGGCCTCCCGCTGGTACCCTGGGCGGCGACCGCAGAGCCCGCTCGGGAGAGTCTCCGCCGCGAAAACCGCTGGTCGGAGCGCCGAAGGAGCAACTCCTCCCCGGAATCTCTCAGGCATCCGTACCGTGTGGGGTAGGTCACTCTGGAAAGCAGGGCAGGAGTGTCGGCACGGAAGCCGGCGACCACCACCCTCACCGACGGTGCAAGCCGACGGAGCGCTCACAGCGCGCTCCGTGCGGGCGAAGCTCTCAGGTCCCGATGACAGAGGGGGAGGCCTGTCGGGTTCGCCCGCCACGGCTGAGTTCGCTGTCCGCAGCGGGAAGGTCGGCCGGCGTGCGTACCCCCGCCGGTCCGTGACCAGGAGGCCTCGACCACATGAACGCCCAGCCGAACGCGGGACGCCCCACCGGCGCCTCGACCCTCACCGAGCTTGAGCTGGCCAGCCCCTTCGAGAACCGCCACATCGGCCCCGACGCCGCCGCGCAGGAGAAGATGCTGGCGTCCGTCGGCTACGGCTCGCTGGACGAGCTCGCCGCCACCGCCGTGCCCGAGGCGATCCGCTCCATCACCGGTCTGGACCTGCCCGCCGGCCGGTCCGAGGCGCAGGTCCTCGCCGAGCTGCGCGAGCTGGCCGGCCGCAACCAGGTTCTCCAGCCGATGATCGGCCTGGGCTACTACGGCACCTTCACCCCGCCGGTGATCCTGCGCAACGTCATGGAGAACCCGGCCTGGTACACCGCCTACACCCCGTACCAGCCGGAGATCTCCCAGGGCCGCCTGGAGGCGCTGCTCAACTTCCAGACCCTGGTCTCCGACCTGACGGGCCTGCCGACCTCCGGCTCCTCGCTGCTGGACGAGGGCACCGCGGCCGCCGAGGCGATGGCGCTGGCCCGCCGCGTCACCAAGGTCAAGGGCGGCGTCTTCCTCGTCGACGCCGAGACCCTGCCGCAGACCATCGCGGTGATCAACACCCGCGCGGTGCCGACCGGTGTCGAGGTCGTCGTCGCCGACCTGTCCGAGGGCATCCCGGCCGAGATCGCCGAGCGGGGCGTCTTCGGCGTGCTGCTGCAGTACCCGGGCGCCACCGGTGTGGTCCGCGACCTCACCCCGGTGATCGAGCAGGCGCACGGCCTGGGCGCGATCGTCGCCGTCGCCGCCGACCTGCTGGCGCTGACCCTGCTCAAGTCCCCCGGCTCGCTGGGCGCCGACATCGCCTGCGGCACCTCGCAGCGCTTCGGCGTGCCGATGGGCTTCGGCGGCCCGCACGCCGGCTACCTCTCGGTGCGCGCCGAGTACGCCCGCTCGCTGCCCGGCCGCCTGGTCGGCGTCTCCGTCGACTCCGACGGCAACCGCGCCTACCGCCTGGCGCTGCAGACCCGCGAGCAGCACATCCGCCGCGAGAAGGCCACCAGCAACATCTGCACCGCCCAGGTGCTGCTCGCCGTCATGGCCTCGATGTACGCCGTCTACCACGGCCCGGACGGCCTGGCCGACATCGCCCGCCGCACCCACCGCTACGCCGCCGCCCTCGCCGAGGGCCTGCGGGCCGGCGGCGTCGAGCTGCTGCACGGCGAGTTCTTCGACACCGTCACCGCCGTCGTCCCGGGCCGCGCCGCCGAGATCGCCGCCGCCGCCCGCGCCAACGGCATCAACGTCCACCAGGACGGCGCGGACCGGATCTCGATCTCCACCGACGAGACCACCACCCGTGAGCACCTGGCCGGCGTCTGGGCCGCGTTCGGCGTCGAGGCGGTCGAGGTCGCCGAGGCCGCCGACGCGCTGCCGGGCGCGCTGCTGCGCGAGGACGAGTACCTGACCCACCCGGTCTTCCACAGCCACCGCTCGGAGACCGCCATGCTGCGCTACCTGCGCCGCCTGTCGGACCGGGACTACGCGCTGGACCGCGGCATGATCCCGCTGGGCTCCTGCACCATGAAGCTCAACGCGACCACCGAGATGGAGGCCGTGACCTGGCCGGAGTTCGGCCAGCTCCACCCCTTCGCGCCGATCGACCAGGCCCAGGGCTACCTGACCCTGATCCGCCAGCTGGAGCAGCAGCTGGTCGAGGTGACCGGCTACGACGCGGTCTCGATCCAGCCGAACGCGGGCTCCCAGGGCGAGCTGGCCGGCCTGCTGGCCGTCCGCGCCTACCACCACGCCAACGGCGACACCCGGCGTGACGTCTGCCTGATCCCGTCCTCGGCGCACGGCACCAACGCGGCCTCCGCGGTGATGGCCGGCATGCGCGTGGTCGTGGTGAAGACCCTGGTCGACGGCGACGTGGACGTCGAGGACCTGAAGGCCAAGATCGAGCAGCACCGCGACAGCCTGTCGGTGCTGATGGTCACCTACCCGTCGACCCACGGCGTGTACGAGACCGAGATCACCCAGATCTGCGCGATGGTGCACGAGGCCGGCGGCCAGGTCTACGTGGACGGCGCCAACCTGAACGCCCTGGTCGGTCTGGCCAAGCCGGGCAAGTTCGGCGCGGACGTCTCGCACCTGAACCTGCACAAGACCTTCTGCATCCCGCACGGCGGCGGCGGTCCGGGCGTCGGCCCGGTCGCGGTGCGCGCCCACCTGGCGCCGTACCTGCCGAACCACCCGCTGCAGGCGGAGGCCGGCCCGGCCACCGGTGTCGGTCCGATCTCGGCCGCGCCGTGGGGCTCGGCGGCGATCCTGCCGATCTCCTGGGCGTACGTCCGGCTGATGGGCGGCGAGGGCCTCAAGCACGCCACCCAGGTCGCGGTGCTGAACGCCAACTACATCGCCAAGCGCCTGGCGCCGCACTTCCCGGTGCTCTACACCGGCCCGGGCGGGCTGGTCGCGCACGAGTGCATCATCGACCTGCGCCCGCTGACCAAGGAGACGGGCGTGACGGTGGACGACATCGCCAAGCGCCTGATCGACTACGGCTTCCACGCGCCGACGATGTCCTTCCCGGTGGCCGGCACGCTGATGATCGAGCCGACCGAGTCCGAGGACCTGCACGAGATCGACCGCTTCTGCGACGCGATGATCGAGATCCGGGCCGAGATCGACAAGGTCGGCTCGGGCGAGTGGGCGGCCGACGACAACCCGCTGCGCAACGCCCCGCACACCGCCGCCGAGCTGGCCGGCGACTGGGCGCACGGCTACTCGCGGCAGGACGCGGTCTTCCCGGCGGGCGTGAACCCGGCGGACAAGTACTGGCCGCCGGTGAGCCGGATCGACGGCGCGTATGGCGACCGCAACCTGGTCTGCTCCTGCCCGCCGCTGGACGAGTACGGCGTCTGACGGATCCGGCCGCCCCGGCGGCCGGACGCACGGCAGGGCCCCGGCGGAACTCCTTGAGTTCCGCCGGGGCCCTGCCCGTACGGCGATCGATCCGGCGGCCGCGCCCGCCGTACGGTCGGACCGCGCGGTCAGGCCGCGTGGGCGACGGGGCGGCGCGGGGCGATCACCCGGCCGTCCGGCAGCAGCTCTCCGGTGTCCTCGAACAGGACGACGCCGTTGCAGAGCAGGCTCCAGCCCTGCTCCGGGTGGCAGGCCACCGACACGGCCGCTTCGCGGTCCTCGGACTCGGCCGATGGGCACTCAGGACGGTGCTGGCACATACGCGTACCCTCGCTTCGCTCTGCGATCCTCCCCGTGGTGCGGTCGCCGGAGGTCGTACCGTCCGGAGGCCGCCGCGGTAGTCGGATCCTGTCCGCACGCCGACCAGGTGTTGACCGGCGCTCAAGTGGGTAGGACAGGTGGTCCTTCCACGCTGGTTCCCAGTGTCGGCATCTGCGGACGTGCTCGCAGGCATTTCGTGACATGCGCCACAACTCCCGGGCAGAGATCACCCGTTCAGGTGGGGCCGACGGGAAATCGCGCACCGGTGGATCAGGTGGGGGATGGCCCGATCGGGCCATGCCGGGTGCTCCGTTCGGGTGGCGCCCGGCTGTCGTCCGGTGGGCAGCCCGTTCGGGTGACGTGTTCCGACCCCGGCTGCGGGCGCGGACGTGGGCGCGGAGCGGAGGGTCGTCGGGGCCGTCGGCGGCGGGGGAGGGCGGGCCGGCGCGCGGGCACGGGGAGTGCCGGCCGGCGTGCGGACACGGCGGAGGGCCGCCGGGCGGGTGGTCCGGCGGCCCGTACGGATGCGGGCGCTTCAGGGGGAGCCGAGCAGCAGCGGCCTGACGAGCGGGGCCCGGGCGAGCAGCGGCAGGAGTTCGGCGGCGGGGTAGGCGCGGTGGGCGGTGACGCCGAGCGGGGCCGGGGCCAGCGGGATCAGCAGGTCGGCGGCCGGGCCGGTGTCGGGGCTGTGCAGCCAGAGCGCCGTCGCGTACTGGCCGGGGAAGGTCAGCAGCCGGGGCTGCTGGCGGATCCGGGAGCTCTGGGCGAGCTGCCAGGCCTCGCGCAGCGCCCGGACCGTGGAGTCGAGGTAGGGGCCGGCGGTGAAGTGGGAGAAGGTGTGGCCCTCGACGGCCTGCACCACCTCGGCGGCGGCGGCCACGTCGGCGCCGTCCTTGATCAGGAAGCGCCACCCGGTGCGGCGGGCGGCGGGGAGTTCGGGGCGCGGGCCGTCCAGGACGTGCACCGCGAGCGGATGCGCGGGGACCAGGGGGCCGGCCGGATGACGCAGCGCTGCGGCGGCGGGCTGGCGCAGCGCGGTCTCCGAGTCGAGTGCACCCAGGACCGCGCGCAGGGCGCTCGGCGGGGGCTGGGGGGTCTGCAGAGTCATGGCGGGGTCCGCCTCTCCAAGCGAGATCGGCGTGCGAGTGCGGCATACCGGCATGGCGCGGCGCGTCATCGGTGACGGGGCCTGGCCGTGTCCGGTTGTGCAGGATCGCGGTGCCGGCGCGGTCGCCGCCGTCGACGAGGGGTTCCGAGGCGGGAGCCGACCGGCCGGAGGGCTGTGCGAATTCCATCGAACAGAAGCGCAGGGTGATCTGTTTATCACAGGCGGTGGCGCCGGGCAAGTCTGCAGATGGTCTGATATTCCGTCAGTTGCCTTGCATTGCAAGCCAGTACAAGCATTCGGGTATCGATCTTCGAGGTGGGCATGATGCTTCCACGGTCGGTCGGCCGGGTGGCTCAACGGGGTGTCTCAGAAGGAGGGACCGTGGGCGAGAAGGTCGTGGCGACTCGGGCGGATCTGGCGGACCGGCAGCTGTACCGGCGCAAGCTCCAGGCCTGTCAGGAGGCACTGGGGCGGATGCTGCGGGAGGACCGCTTCGACCGGCCGCGGGCCGTGATGGGGCTGGAGATCGAGCTCAACCTGGCCGACGAGCAGGGCCTGCCGGCCATGAACAACGCCCAGGTGCTGAGCGAGATCGGCTCCAGCGACTTCCAGACCGAACTGGGCAGGTTCAACATCGAGGTCAACATCACGCCGCACCGGCTCTGCGGCCACGTCTTCGAGGATCTGCGCGAGGAGATCGACACCGGGCTGCGCTACGCCGACCGGCGGGCCGCCGAGGCGGGCGCCCGGATCGTCATGGTGGGCATCCTGCCGACCCTGGAGCACGCCCACACCGGGCTCGACGCGATGAGCCACAACCAGCGGTACAGCCTGCTCAGCGACCAGATCCTCGCTGCGCGGGGGGAGGAGATCACGCTCGACATCGAGGGCGTGGAGCACCTCCAGCTGGAGTCCATCACCATGGTCGCCGAGGCCGCCGCGACCTCCCTGCAGCTGCACCTGCAGGTGACCCCCGAGCGGTTCTCCTCGGTGTGGAACGCGGCCCAGGCGCTCTGCGGGCCGCAGCTCGCGATCGGTGCGAACTCCCCCTTCCTGTTCGGGCGGGAGCTGTGGCGGGAGACCCGGCCGGTGCTCTTCCAGCAGGCCTGCGACACCCGTTCGGCCGAGCTCAAGGCGCAGGGCGTGCGCCCCATCACCTGGTTCGGCGAGCGCTGGGTGGACTCGGCGTACGACCTGTTCGAGGAGAACCTGCGGTACTTCCCCGCGCTGCTGCCGATCTGCGACGACGAGGACCCGCTGAAGGTGCTGGCCTCCGGCGGCGCGCCCAAGCTCGCCGAGATGCGGCTGCACAACGGCACCATCTACCGCTGGAACCGGCCGATCTACGACGTCTCGGGCGGGGTGGCGCACCTGCGGGTGGAGAACCGGGCGCTGCCGGCCGGGCCGACGGTGGCCGACACGCTGGCCAACGCCGCCTTCTACTACGGGTTGGTCCGGGTGCTCGCCGAGCAGCCCCGGCCGGTCTGGACCCGGCTGCCGTTCGAGCGGGCGGACGAGAACTTCCGGCAGGGCGCCCGGTACGGCATCGACGCGGTGTTCCAGTGGCCGCGCCCCGGACGGGCCGGGCGCGGGGGCGGGCTGCAGACGGTGTCCGCGGTCGACCTCGTGCTGGGCGAGCTGCTGCCGATGGCCTACCAGGGCCTCGACGAGTGGGGCGTGGAGCCTGCCGACCGCGACCGCTACCTGGGCATCATCGAGCAGCGCTGCCTGCGCCGCACCAACGGCGCGGCCTGGCAGAGCGCGACCTTCCACCGGCTGCGCGAGCAGTATGGGATGGACCGGCCGACGGCGCTCGCCGCGATGACCCGGCGCTACGCCGAGTACATGCGCGGCGGGGAGCCGGTCCACACCTGGCCGGTCGGCTAGCCGGAGCGCACGCCGCCTGCGGGAGCGCGCGCCGCCTGCCGGTGCGCACTCGGTGTGTAGGCGCACCTGGTGACGGAGGCGCACCTGGCAGGTCGGCCGACCGGGCCGTTGTGTCAGGATGATCGCTCCGGCGGTCGGCCGACGGCCGGAGCGACCGCCCGTCCGCTGGAGCGCCCGTGACCACCCGCCCGACCGCGTCGGAGACCGAGCAGCCCACCCGCCGCCTGTTCGGGGCGGAGCTGCTGATCGTCCTCGGCCTCTCGCTCGGGGCCAGCGGGATCAGCGCGCTGATCAGTTTCGCCGGCTCGCTCACCGAACCGATCAAGCTCGGCCAGCAGGTCGCCACGCTGAACGGGTCGCGGGCGCCCGGCCGGCCCTGGCTGGACCTGGTGTGGCAGCTGTACTACATCGGGCGCGGCCTGATGCCGGTGGTGCTGGTCGGGTACCTGCTGGTGCGCGAGGGTGTCACGCTGCGGGTGCTGGGCTTCGACCTCGGGCAGAAGCTGCGCGACCTCGGCCGCGGCGCGGCCGTCGCCGCGGCGATCGGCGGTTCGGGGCTGGCGCTGTACCTGGCCTCGCAGGCGGCCGGGTACAACCTGACGGTGGCGCCCTCGGGGCTGCCGGACGTCTGGTGGCGGGTGCCGGTGCTGGTGCTGTCGGCCTGGCAGAACGCCATCCTGGAGGAGGTCGTCGTCCTCGGCTACCTGCTGCGCCGGTTGGGGCAGCTGGGCTGGTCCTGGCCGGCGGCGGTGGTGGCGAGTTCGGTGCTGCGCGGCTCGTACCACCTGTACCAGGGGGTCGGCGGGCTGGTCGGCAACATGGTGATGGGGGCGGTGTTCTGCCTGCTGTACCGGCGCTGGGGGCGGGTGATGCCGCTGGTGGTGGCGCACGCGCTGATCGACACCGTGGCCTTCGTCGGGTACGCGCTGCTCGCCGGGCACGTCAGCTGGCTGCCGACCCCCTGAGCGCCCTGCTCGCCCGGCCGCGCGGGGGGCGGGCGAGCAGCCGGTCGACGTGCCGGCGTTCCAGGCCCTGGCCGGGGTCGATCGGCAGCAGCAGGCGCCCGCGGCGCCAGCGGGACCGGCGGACCAGCCGGGACGGGATGACGTCGTCCACCCAGGCGAACGGGCGGCTCCCGGCGTAGCGCAGCAGCGGGGCCCACTTGGCGGCCGAGAACAGCTCCATCAGCGGGACGCGCGGGTCGCCGGGCTGCGGGACGTAGCCGCTGAAGCGGACCACCGGGAGCGGGTCGAGCCCGATCACCGGGGCGATGTGGGTGTTGGCGTGGTCCTCCCAGGTGGTGGCCCAGACCAGCTCGTACGTGCCGGCGAGTTCGCGCAGCCACTCGCCGTGCCGGGTGGACAGCAGCACGGCGTGGCCGAACAGGGCGTGGGTGTCGAACCCGGCGTCCGGATGCGGGCAGACCGGGTTCAGGACGCCGTCGACGTCCAGGAACAGCAGTGGCTTCGGCACCGGTGGGCCCCCAGGGCGGTCGTGTCTCCTACCCGCTCGGACGACCCGTCCGTCCCACCGGTTGCGACCGGGTGGGCGCACGCACGGCGCACGGGGCGCTCAGGACGCGGGTACGGGCTCGGTGGCGCGCGACGGTGCGTCGGTGGTGCCCCGGCGGGTCAGCCGGCGCACCTGCGGCTCCAGCAGGACCGCCGCGCTGAGGACCAGGCAGACGACGGCGCAGGTCCAGAGCGCGCCGCTGAGGCCGAGCACCACGGCGGCCGGGCCGGCCAGTGCGGTGCCGACCGGGGCCAGCGAGTAGGAGCCGAGCTCGTCGTACGCGGAGACCCGGGAGAACATCTCCTCCGGGATCTCCTGCCGGAGCGCGACCATCCAGTTGACGCCGAAGACGGTGACGCCGACGCCGGAGAGGAACATGGCGGCGACCAGCAGGGGCAGCGGCGCGCCGGCGGCAAGGGCCAGCGCGGGCACGCCGAACAGGAACACTCCCCAGTTGCCGACCAGCAGGATCCGCCGCGGCCGCCAGCGTGCCATCAGCAGGCCGGTGGCGACCAGGCCGACGCCGTAGGCGGACATCGCCAGGCCCCAGGCGCCCGCGCCGCCGAGCCGCTCCTTGGCGATGGCGGGCCCGTAGACCGACTCGACCGCGCCGATGCAGGCGACCAGGACGGAGAACTGCAGGACGACCACCCAGAGCCAGCGGCGGGAGACGAACTCCCGCCAGCCCTCCCGCAGGTCGCGCAGCATGCTGCTGCCCGCGGGGGCGGGGGCCTGCTCCGGCACCAGGAAGAAGCGCAGCACGGCGGCGATCAGGAAGCAGAGGGCGTCCAGGGCGAGCACCCAGCCCGGGCCGAGGGCGGCGGTGAGGGCTCCGCCGAGGGCGGCGCCGCCGATCTGGGCGGCGCTCTGGCCCATCCGGAAGACCGCGAAGGCACGGGCCGCGTGCTCCTGGGGGACGGCCTGCATGATCATGCCGCCGGAGGCGGGGGAGTAGAGCGCGTAGCCGGCGCCGCCGGCGGCGGAGAGCAGCAGGAGCTGCCAGAGTTGCGCGTCTCCCACCAGGACCAGCGCGGCCAGCACGGCCTGGGAGGCACCGCTGAAGACGTTGGCGGCGACCATGATCCGGTGTCGCGGCATGCGGTCGGCGAGGGCGCCGCCGAGCACCAGGAGCAGCACGGTCGGCAGCAGGCGGGCGGCCGTGACGTAGCCGACCTCGGTGGTCGTGCCGCCGTTGCCGAGGACGGCGAAGGCGGTGGCGATGGGGGCGCCGGCGTTGCCCAGGCCGCTGATCACGGTGGCGGCGGTCTGGATGCGGAAGTCGCGGCTCGCCCAGGCGAAGCGGCGGGGGCGTGGCGGTCGGGTCGGCACCTGGCGACTATCGCCGGACTTCGGACAGGTGTCCATCGGGTTTTTGCACCTGCCGGGACGGCCCGGTCGGCCGGGGCGGGGGTCGGGAGATCGGCCGGGGCGGGATCAGCCGAGGTGACCCTGGAGGAAGGTGACCGTGCGGCCCCATGCGATCCGGGCCTGGAGGGGGTCGTAGGTGCCGAGCGGGTTCTCGTCGTTCATGAAGGCGTGCCCGGCCGGGTAGAAGTGGATCTCGGGGCGGATGTCGGTGGCCTCGCCGATCCGGATCGCGGCCTCGTCCACGGCGGCCATCGGGATCGAGCGGTCCGACTCGCCGAAGTGGCCGAGGACGTGGGCGGTCAGGCCGCGGTAGTCGAAGTCCGGGTCGGGCGGGAGGCCGTAGAAGGGCACCGCGGCGGCCACCCGGTCACCGGCCCGGGCTGCCAGCAGCAGGGCGAAGCCGCCGCCCATGCAGAACCCGACCACCCCGACGGCGTCGCCGACCACGCCGTCCAGCGAGAGCAGGTGGTCGACCGCTCCGGAGAGGTCCTCGACGGCCCGCTCGACCGGGAGTTCGCGCTTGAGCCGGGCCGCCTCGGCGCTGTCGTGGGTGGTCGCGCCGCCGAAGAGGTCGGGGGCGAGGACGGTGAACCCCTCGGCGGCGAAGCGGTCGGCCATGGTGGCGACGTGCGAGGTGAGCCCCCACCACTCCTGCACCACCACCAGGCCCGGCCCGGCGCCCAGCGGAGGGCGGGCCAGGTACCCGTGCGCCGTGCGGCCGTTGCTCGGGAAGGTGACGTTCTGCCGGGAGCCGCCCTGGTCGGACATGGCTTCCTCTCGCTGGGTCGGGCCGCGTGCGGCGGGGATTCGGTGGGGCGGGACGGGTCAGCCCATCTCCTCCAGGGCGCGGCCCTTGGTCTCCTTGATGCAGAAGGCCACGAACGGGATGGAGAGCAGTGCGAAGAACGCGTAGATGACGTACGTCGCCGAGAGGTTCCAGTCGGCGAGGTCCGGGAAGCTGACGGTGATCGCCCAGTTGGCGATCCACTGGGCCGAGGCGGCGACGGACAGCGCGAGCGCGCGGATCCGGTTCGGGAACATCTCGCCGAGCAGGACCCAGACCACGACGCCCCAGGAGAAGGCGAAGCAGAACACGAAGACGTGCGCCGCGACCAGGGCGACGACGGCGTGGGTGTTGTCCAGCGTGGCGCTGTCGCCGGTGCCGTGCCGGTAGGAGAACGCCCAGGCGGCGGTGCCGAGCGAGGCGGCCATGCCGACCGAGCCGGCCAGCGCGAGCGGTTTGCGGCCGATGCGGTCCACCAGCACCATCGCGACCACCGTGCCGATCACGTTGACGATCGAGGTGGAGAGGCTGATCAGGAGCGAGTTGGCCTCGTTGATGCCGACCGACTGCCAGAGCAGGGAGGAGTAGTAGAAGATCACGTTGATGCCGACGAACTGCTGGAACACCGAGGCGCCGATGCCGACCCAGACGATCGGCAGCAGGCCGAAGCGGCCACCGAGCAGGTCCTTGAGCCGCGGCTTGTGGGCGGACTCCAGCACCGCGCGGATCTCGGCCACCCGGAAGTCGAGGTCGACGCCCTCGCCCTCGACCTCGACCAGCACCTTGCGGGCCTGCTCCTCGCGGTGGTCGGCGATCAGGAAGCGCGGCGACTCCGGGATGGCCAGCGCCATCAGCCCGTAGACCAGGGCCGGGATGGTCTCGACGCCGAGCATCCACTGCCAGGCCTGGATGCCGCCGAGGTGGTTGGTGGACTCGCCGCCGGCGGCCTGGTTGAGCGCCCAGTTGGCGAGCTGCGAGACGGTGATGCCGAGCACGATCGCCATCTGCTGGAAGGAGGCGAGCCGGCCGCGGTAGGCGGTGGGCGCGACCTCGGCGATGTAGGTGGGCGCGATCACGGAGGCGATGCCGATCGCGACGCCGCCGATCACGCGCCACATGGCGAGCACCTCGATGTTCGGCGGGAACATCGAGCCGATGCCGCTGGCCGCGAACAGCACGGCGGCCAGCAGCATCGTGCGCACCCGGCCCATGTGGTCGGCGAGCCGGCCGGCGATCACCGCACCGGCCGCCGAGCCCAGCAGCGCGATCGCCACCACGAAGGCGGTGGTGCCGTGGCCCACCGCGAAGTGCTTCTGGATGCCCGTCACCGCACCGTTGATCACTGCGCTGTCGTAGCCGAACAGGAAGCCGCCCATGGCGGCGGCCGCCGAGATGAACACCACGTGGCCGAGATGGGCCTCGCCGGCCGCCCGTTGGCCGTTGGCTGTGGACACGCGCGCTCCCCGGGGTGGACGGGCCCGCTCTGACGCGGAGTGGGCAGGGCTCGTGTCACATTGCAGCAGCGCCGGGGCCGCGCCGCCCGTGTTGCGGGGCCGAACGGGTGACGCGCAGTCAGCCGTCGTTGCCCGGCGGGGTGGTGCCCGGTGCGGCGTTGCGTGGCGGGGTGGTGCCCGGCGGGGTGGTGCGCGGGCCGACGCTGCGCGGCGCGGTGGTGCGCCGCTGGTGACGGCGGAGCAGCTGGATGCGGGCGGCGGCGTAGTGGTCGCGGCCGCGCCCGCCGCCGTCCGCCCGCTCGGCGAGCCGGTCGGCCATCGCGTGCTGCGTCTCGGCGGGCTTCTTGTCGTCGTACTTGAACTTGGCCCGCACCTCGTTCACGGTCAGCCGGAGCCCGCGCAGACCGGGCAGTTGCCGGGCCAGCTCGCCGTCGCCGGGCACCACCCGGACCTCCGGCGTCTCGGGCTGGAAGTGCGCCAGCTGGCGGTTGAGGATCTCCGCCTTGCCGGCGGCGGACTCCACGACCTCGGCGGTGCAGTGGAAGTGCACCGAGGCGTAGTAGCTGGTCGGTGTGCCGGGGGCGCCGCGCCAGTGGCCCGGGGCGAAGGCGTAGCCGTCGGTGACCGCGAGGGTGACCTGCGGGTCGGACCGGACGGCGGCGAGCAGCGGGTTGGGCGCGGCGAGGTGGAGCAGGATCTCGCCGCGTTCGGCGTCCAGCAGGAAGTGCGTCGGGACGAGCACCGGGCCCTCGCCCGGGCCGCCGTTGGCGGCGAGCAGGCCGAAGTCGCGGCCCTCGGCCAGCCAGGCGCGCCACTCGTCCTCGTTGCCGCGGTCCCAGGACCTGATCAGCATCGGGTGTTCCTCGTCAGCGGGGGTAGCCGCGCAGGTGCGCGGGGAGCGGGATGGTGCGGTCGTCGTGCGGAACGGGCGTGCCGTGCACGGTGGTGACCGGTATCAGGCCGGACCAGTACGGGAGGTCGACGTCCGCCGGGTCGTCGCCGGCGTCGTCGTCGCGGGTCTTGGCCGAGACCTCGTCCAGCTCCAGCCGCAGGACGGCGGTCGCGGCGAGCTCCTTCGCGTTGGCCGGGCGGACCTCGGCGGAACGGCCGGGGATCGCGTGGTCGACCAGGGCGGCCAGCGCGACGTCCAGCTCCTCGGGGTCGGTGACCTGGTGGGCGGTGCCGTGGGCGATGACCGAGCGGAAGTTCACCGAGTGGTTGAACGCGGACTTGGTCAGCACCAGCGCGTCCACCTGGGTGACGGTGACGCAGACCGGCATGCCCTGCTCGCCGGAGGCGCCGCGCATCGGACGGCTGCCGGTCGAGCCGTGGACGTAGAGCCGGCTGCCGACCCGGGCGTAGATCGTCGGCAGGACCACGGGCGCGCCGTCGGCGACGAAGCCGAGGTGGCAGATGTAGGCGCTGTCGAGGATGGCGTGGATCGCCTCCTGCTCCCAGGTGGCCCGGTCCTTGTAGCGGGTGGGGGTGGTCCTGGGGGTGCGGGAGTAGGTCGGCGAGCCTTCCGTGCTGTCTGACATGACAACCTCTATGTACTAGTGCATAATTTTGTTTGTGCTAGGAGACTATCCGCTGAAAGGCCGACGCGCCAGCGAAATCGCGGCGCACATCGAGCAGGGCGTGAGCAGCGGACTGCTCGCCCCCGGAACCGCGCTGCCCCCGCTGCGCGACCTCGCCGCCGAACTGGGCGTCAACCCCAACACCGTCGCCGCCGCCTACCGGCTGCTGCGCGACCGCGGCGTGATCGAGACGGCCGGCCGCAAGGGCAGCCGGATCCTCCCCAGGCCCGCCCTCACCCCGCGGGACCAGATCCGCATCCCCGTCCCGCCGCACGCGCGGGACCTGTCCACCGGCAACCCCGACCCGGCGCTGCTGCCCGACCTCGGCCCCGCCCTCGCGGCCGCCGCCGAGGCCGCGCGCGCCGAACCGGTCCTGTACGGACACCCGGCCGCCGACCCGCAGCTGCTCGCGCTCGCCCGCGCCTCCTTCGAGGCCGACGGCCTGCCCGGCGGCCCGATCGCCGTCGCCTCCGGCTCGCTCGACACCATCGAGCGCATCCTCGGCGCCCGGCTGCGCCCCGGCGACGCGGTGGCCGTCGAGGACCCGGGCTGGGGGAGCCTGTTCGACCTGCTGCCCGCGATGGGCCTGAAGCACCTGCCCGTCCGGCTGGACGACGAAGGTCCGCTGCCCGACGCGCTCGCGGCGGCGCTGGCCGAGGGTGCCCGGGCGGTGGTGGTCACCAGCCGGGCGCAGAACCCGACCGGCGCGGCGCTCACCGCCTGCCGGGCCGAGGAGCTGAGGGCCGTCCTGGCCGAGCACCCCGGAGTGCTGCTGATCGAGGACGACCACGGGCACGGCATGGTCGACCAGCCGTACCACCCGCTGGCCGGCGCCGGCTCGCGGCACTGGGCGGTGGTCCGCTCGGCGGCCAAGGCGTACGGGCCGGACCTGCGGGTGTCGGTGGCGGTCGGCGACGCGGAGACGATCGGACGGGTCGTCGGGCGGCTGCGGCTGGGCGCAGGCTGGGTCAGCCACCTGCTGCAGCGCACCGTGGCCGAACTGTGGCGCACCGACGCCGCGCCGGTCGCGCACGTGGCCGCCACCTACCGGGCCCGGCGGGACGCGCTGCTGGACGAGCTGGCGGCGCGCGGGATCGAGGCGCACGGGCAGAGCGGGCTGAACGTCTGGGTGCCGGTGCCGGACGAGACCTCGGCGCTGGCGGCGCTGGTGCAGCGCGGATGGGTCGCGGCGCCCGGCGCGCGGTACCGGATCCAGTCGCCGCCCGGGCTGCGCTTCACGACGGCCCGGCTGGAAGCGGCGCAGGCCAGGGGTCTGGCGGAGGACCTGGCGGCGGTGCTGGGGACGGGCGGGGGCGGCTCGCGGCTGGTGTGACCGTCGGCGTGGTGCGGAGGGTGGTCGGGAAAGGTCGTCGGAGGGGCGGTCGGCGTGGCGCGGAGGGGTCGTCGGAGGGGTCGTCGGAGGGGCGGTTCGTGGGACGGACGGGGTGGGTGTGGCGGGTGTGAATCGCGGGCGGCATCCGGGCGTCGTTGCCGGTCTGGTCTGAACCCGCCGGTAACAAAAGCGGAAACCTGCTGCAGATACCTAGCGGTAACGGGAGAGGGCATGTCATCTTCATCGCGCCACCGGCCGGCGGCCCACCCTCACTTACGCGTCTTCCCGTTCCCCATGCCACGGGGAGACCGAGCCGCAGGAGTTCCGCAGTGCCCGAAATCCGTTCGAGCATCACCCGCAGCACGCCTCGACTCGGCCGACGGCTGCTCACCGCAGCCCTCGCCCTCCCGCTCGCCGTCGCAGGCCTGGCCGTCGCCGCACCGGCCTACGCCGCCCCGTCCGCCCTGACCGCCGTGCCCTCCGGGCCCACCGCCAGCGTCACGCTCGGCGACAGCTACATCTCCGGCGAGGCCGGTCGCTGGAAGGGCAACTCCGCCGGCACCAGCGGCAGCCGCAACGGCTCCGACCGTGCCTGGACCGGCAGTTCGTACGACCCCTCGCGGGTCTACGGCGCCACGGCGTCCAGCGGCTGCGACCGTTCCGACGTCGCCGAGGTGCTCAGCGCCTCGACCGGTGCCCAGAACGAGATCAACCTGGCCTGTTCCGGCGCCGTCACCGACAACGTCTTCCGCGCCTCCAACGGCGGCCAGTCGTACAAGGGCGAGGCCCCGCAGGCCGACCAACTCGCCACCGTGGCACGGCAGAACAACGTCAAGCTGATCACCCTGTCGATCGGCGGCAACGACCTGGGCTTCGCGGACGTCATCTCCAGCTGCGTCCAGGACTACCTGATCTGGTACTCGTACTGCCACGACTCCGCGCAGTCCCAGATCGACGACAAGATGCCCACCGCGATGGCGGGCGTCGGCAAGGCGATCGACGAGATCCGCGCCGTGATGGCCGGCGCGGGCTACGCGCAGTCGGACTACCGGTTGGTGCTGCAGTCCTACCCGTCGCCGATCCCGCGCAGCGCCGAGATGCGGTACCCCGAGAGCGGATGGACCCGCTCCAACACCGGTGGCTGCCCGTTCTGGGACGGGGACGCCGACTGGGCCCGCGACTCGATGGTGCCGCAGATCTCCCAGGCGCTGGCGGGCGTCGCCGCGTCCAAGGGCGCGCAGTTCCTGGACCTGTCGGACATGCTGCAGGGCCGCGAGGTCTGCTCGACGGCCACCAAGCAGCCGACCGCGAGCTCCGGCCCGTCCGCGACCACCAGCGAGTGGGCGCGCTTCCTGGACGGCGGGCTCAACTCCACGCAGGGCGCGCTGCAGGAGTCGATGCACCCCAACTACTACGGCCAGCAGGCGGTCGGGCGCTGCCTGACGCTGCTGTGGGGCCGTCCGAGCGGTGACTACTCGTGCCACAACACGGCCGGGCAGGACGCGAGCGGGATGTACCTGACCGCGCGCTGACCGCGCGCTGACCGCAGCGCGCCGACCGCAGCGCGCCGACAACGCGCTGACCGCGCGCCGACCGCGTGCTGACCGACCGCACCGCTCCGGTGCCCCCGCGGACCTGACCGCGGGGGCGCCGGCGTCGGCTCGCTCAGCCCTTGGCGAGCAAGGACTGGGCGTGGGCGCGTACCTGATCCTTCGTCAGGTAGGCGTCGGTGTACTCGAAGTCGCGCAGCCGGGCGGGCTGGCGGGCCAGGAATCCGGTGCGGACGAAGTCGTCCCCGGCGGTCGCGTTGAGCAGCCAGTTGGCACCCACCCGGAACTTGGCCACATTGGTGCGCATCGCCATCAAGTGGTAACCACGCGCCACTAGTTGGGCCGGTACGCCGCGCAGCTCCACCCCGAGGGGCTTGGAGACCGCGTCCTTGCCGCCGAGGTCCACCACCAGGCCCAAGTCCTTGTGGTAGTAAGGCTCCAGGGGCTGGTTGCGGAGCGAGGCGATCACGTTGTTCGCCACCACGCGGCCCTGGCGGGCGGAGTGCTGGGCGGTCGGCGGGCAGACCGCGCCGTCGCCCTTCGCGAGGTCGGGAACGGCGGCGGCGTCGCCGAGCGCGAACACGCCCTCGAACTGCGGCACCCGCATCTCCGCCGTCACCGCCAGCCGTCCGCGGACGGTCTCGGCGTCCAGGGTGCCGATCAGCGGGCTCGCGGCCACGCCGGCGGTCCAGATCAGCGTCCGGCAGGGGAGCACCCGTCCGTCGGTGAACTTGACCGACTCGGCACCGACCTCGGCCACCGACACACCCAGTGACACCTCGATGCCGCGCGCCCGCAGCACCTCCAGGGCGGCCTCGCCGAGCGGGTCGCCGAGCTCGGGCATCAGCTTCGGGGCGATGTCGATCAGGTGCCACTTGATCTGCCGGGCGTCCAGCCGCGGGTAGCGGTGCGAGGCCGCAGTGGTCAGACGCTGCAGGCAGGCGGCCGTCTCGGTGCCCGCGTAGCCGCCGCCGACGACCACGAACTGCAGCCGGGACTCGCGCTCCCGCTGGTCCAGGGAGGTCGAGGCGAGGTCGAGTTGGGCGATCACGTGGTCGCGGACGTAGGCCGCCTCGGCGAGCGTCTTCATGCCGCGGGCGTAGTCGGTCAGGCCGGGGATGTCGAAGGTGCGGGTGACGCTGCCCGGGGCGAGCACCAGGATGTCGTACCGCTGCGCGATCACCTCGTCGGTGATCTTGCGGACGACGCACACCTTGGAGGCCGGGTCCACGCCGATGGCGCCGCCGGGGACGATGTGGGTGCGGCGCAGCGAACGGCGCAGGGAGACGGCCACGGACTGCGGGGTGAGGACGCCGGCGGCGACATGGGGGAGGAGGGGGAGGTAGAGCTGGTAGCTGAACGGCGTGACCAGCGAGATCTCGGCCTCCGACGGTGACAGCTTGTGTTCGAGACGGCGGGCGCACTCCAGGCCGGCGAAGCCACCGCCCACGATCAGGATCCGAGGTCGTTCCATCGCTCATCCCTTTGCCGTGAAGGTCCCCGTTACTGTCCGCCACACTCGCACGGAGCAGCGGGGGCTGCCACTGGGGTGGGGTGGATGGGGGAGACGGGGTGGGAGGGGCCGTCCGTGCGGCTGGGGGCGGCGGGTGTGGGGGTGGTGGCACCGATAGGGTGGGAGGCGTGCTACCCGAGGTGACGGCGATCCGGTACGTGACGCCACTGCGAGAAGGCGGCTCGATGCCGGGCCTGGTCGAGGCCGATGATCGGCGGCTCTACGCGCTGAAATGGGTCGGTGCGGCGCAGGGGCGTAAGGCGCTGGTCGCGGAGGTGCTGGCCGGGGAGCTGGGGCGGCGGCTGGGGCTGCCGGTGCCGGAGCTGGTGGCCGTCGACCTGGACCCGGTGCTCGCACGCAGTGAGCCGGACCACCAGATCCAGGACCAGATGCGGGCCAGCGGCGGGACCAACCTCGGGATGGCCTTCGTCAGCGGTGCGCTCAACTTCGATCCGCTCTGCTTCGAGGTGGATCCGGAACTCGCGGGCCAGGTGCTCTGGTTCGACGCGCTGATCGGCAATGTGGACCGGTCCTGGCGCAACCCCAACCTGCTGGTGGCGACCGGCGGGCTGCGGCTGATCGACCACGGCGCGAGCCTGATCTTCCACCACAACTGGCCCGGCGCCGCCGCCTGGGTGCGCCGCCCGTACGACGCGTCCGACCACGCGCTGCTGGGCGCCCGGCCGGACCTGGAGGCGGCGGACAAGGCGCTCTCGCCGCTCGCGGAGGCGGCGATCGAGGCGGCCGTCGCGGAGATCCCCGAGATCTGGCTGACGGACGAGTTCGGCTTCGACTCGCCCGACGAGGTGCGCGCCGCGTACCGTGCCCAGCTGACCGAGCGACTGGCCGGTCCGCGTGACTGGCTCCCGGAGGTGCCCGCATGACCGCGTCGTCGACGTCCGCGCTGCCAGCCATCGTCGAGCTGCACGACTACGAGTACGCCGTGATCCGCGCGGTGCCGCGGGTGGAGCGGGGCGAGTGCGTGAACGTGGGGGTGCTGCTGTACTGCCGGCAGAGTTCGCACCTGGCCGCGCGCACCCACCTGGACCAGGCGCGGCTGCTGGCGCTGGACCCGGTCGCGGACGTGCAGGGCGTGCGGCGGGCGCTGCACGGGATCGAGGCGGTCTGCCTGGGCGGGCCGCAGGCCGGTCCGGCGGCGGGGGACAGCCCGGGGCAGCGGTTCCGCTGGCTGACCGCGCCGCGCAGTGCGATCGTCCAGCCGGGGCCGGTGCACACGGGGCTGACCGCGAACCCGGACGCGGAGCTGCGGCGGCTGTTCGACCAGCTGGTGCTCTGAGCGGCGCCGCTACGCGCTTGCCCGGCGGACGGGGCCGGCCTGCCCGTCGGGCAGGACCGGGGGGCCGACGGGCGGCGGCGTGAGCCGGCTCGCGGACGGTTGCCCTGGTCAAAGCTTGAGTTGCTGAAGCACCTGGTCGTACCCTGACCCCATGGGTTCGACAGCGACGACGACCGTACCGACCAACGCCGAGCTGATGGAGGTGTTGGCCGCCGTCGGTGCCGCCTACTTCCAGGACTTCGCGGCGGCCGCGGCCCGGCACGGGCTCTCCTCCTCGCAGGCCAAGGCACTGGGCGCGGTGCAGGAGCCGGTGCCGATGCGCGCGCTGGCCGGGCGGCTGGGCTGCGACGCGTCGAACGTCACCGGGATCGTGGACCGGCTGGAGTCGCTGGGCCTGGCCAACCGGGCGGCGGCGGCCGGTGACCGCCGGGTGAAGATCGTGGTGATCACGGACGCGGGCCGGGAGATCCTGGCCCGCATCCGCGGCGAGATGGCCCGCACCCACCAGGCCTTCCAGGAGATGACCGACGAGCAGCGGATCGCCCTGCACTCGATCTGCTCGCAGGTCCTGCCGGTGCTGGCCGGCCGGACGGGCGTCGCGCAGTAGGTCCCGTGCCGCCGGCGCCGCCCGTGCCGCCGGCGCCGGGTGAACCCGCCGTCGTCAGAGCAGCGCCGCGAGTTCCGGCGGCAGGGGCCGGTGGTGGAGCAGGGTGAGCGTGCGGGTGGACCGGGTGAGGGCGACGTAGCGGTCGCGCGGGCGGAGGGCGGCCGGCTCGACCACGACGACCGCGTCGAACTCCAGCCCCTTGGCGGCCGCGACGGTCACCGCGCCCAGCTCCGCAGCCAGGTCGTCCGGGGCGATCACGCCCAGGGTGCCCGGCGTTCCGGGGAGCCGGGCGAGCGCGGTGGCGAAGTCGGCGTCCGGGACGGGGACCGCGCGCGGGCGCTCGGTGCCGGGGCGGATGGACTCGGGCGGCTGCTGGTCGGGCGCCACGGTGCGCAGGACGGCTGCGGCGAGCGCCATGATCGGCTCCGGCGTACGGTAGTTGACGTTCAGGCGTTCCTCGCGCCAGCGGCCGGGCAGGTGTGGGTCGAGCATCTCGGCCCAACTGCGGGCCCCCGCCGGGGAGCCGGTCTGGGCGAGGTCGCCGACGATGGTGAGCGAGCCGGCCGGGACGCGGCGCAGGACGGCGCGCCAGGCCACCGCGGGGCGTAGTGGGCCTCCTCCTCGTCGTACGGGCGGCCGAGGGAAAGCGCCTGGGCGATGGCGAGGGCGTCGAGCAGGGTGCGCAGGTAGAAGGCGCGGGCCCGGTTGTGCGGCACGCGCAGGCCGCGGGCGGCGTCCCGGGCCTGGGCGCAGGCCCGCGCGGAGACGGTCAGTCCCTCGCCGAGGTCGAGGCCCTCGGCAGGCGCCGACTGGTGCGCCGCGAGGGCGCGGCGGAGGACCCCGGCCATCCAGGGGCCGCCCTTGGCGACCGCCGTGGCGGGGGCGTCGGTGCCGGCCGCGGTGACACCGGGGTAGAGCTCGCCGACGGTGCGCAGCAGCACCTCGGTCTCGCCGAGCGCGGGCAGCACCTCGTCGATGTACCGCAGGAACCCGGGGTTGGGGCCGATCAGCAGGACGCCGCGGCGCTCCAGCGCGGCGCGGTGGGTGAACAACAGGTAGGCGGCGCGGTGCAGGGCGGCGAGGGTCTTGCCGGTGCCGGGGCCGCCCTGGACGACCAGGGCGCCGCGCAGCGGGGAGCGGATCACCCGGTCCTGCTCGGCCTGGATGGTGGCGACGGCGCTGCCCATCCGGCCGGTGCGTTCCCGGTCGAGGGCGGCGAGCAGGGCGGCCTCACCGACCAGACCGCGGCGGCCGGAGTCGTCGAGCCTGGCGAGGTCGAGCGCCTCGTCGTCCAGACCGGTGAGGGTGCGGCCGCGGGTGTGCAGGTGGCGGCGGCGGACGACGGTGCCGGGGGCGGCGGGGGTCGCGGTGTAGAACGGGCGGGCGGCCGGGGTGCGCCAGTCGAGCAGCAGCGGTTCGTACGCGTCGTCGGTCAGGCCGGTGCGGCCGATGTAGCGGACGGTGCCGTCGCGCTCGTCGAGGCGGCCGAAGCAGAGCCCGCGTTCGACGGCGTCGAGCCGGGCGGCGTGGCGGGTGGCCTCGCGGGCGCGGACCTCGCGCTCCAGCCGGGCCTGGTGGGTGCCGTCGGGTGCGGCTGCGTCGTGGGCCCCGGCGGCGGTGCGGCGGGCGCGTTCGCGGACGGTGTCCAGCCGGTCGTAGAGCCGGGTGAGGCGGTGCTGTTCGGTGCGCAGGGCCTCGGGGAGGACACCGCTGGATTCTCGGGCGGTCGGTGGAAGTCCGTTCATCGATGTGGTATTATTGCGGTGAGAAGGTTGTGGCGCGTCACCTGAAGGTCGCTCAATTGACCCAGCCCACCCCATCCGCCGACGTCCGGCGTGACCTCGGCTGTTACTCTTGCGAAGCGTGAGCGCGAAGCCCCAGATCCCCAATGTCCTGGCCTCCCGGTACGCCTCGGCGACCCTGGCCCAGCTGTGGTCCCCCGAGCACAAGGTGGTCCTTGAGCGCCACCTGTGGCTGGCCGTCCTGAAGGCCCAGCAGGACCTCGGTGTCGAGGTGCCGGCGAACGCCGTCGCCGACTACGAGCGGGTGATCGACCAGGTCGACCTCGGCTCGATCGCCGCCCGTGAGCGGATCACCCGCCACGACGTGAAGGCCCGGATCGAGGAGTTCAGTGAGCTCGCCGGCCACGAGCAGATCCACAAGGGCATGACCTCGCGGGATCTGACCGAGAACGTCGAGCAGCTGCAGATCCGCCAGTCGCTGGAACACGTGCGCGACCGCACGGTGGCCGTGCTGGTCCGCCTGGCCAAGCTGGCCGCCCAGCACTCCGAGCTGGTCATGGCCGGTCGCTCGCACAACGTGGCCGCGCAGGCCACCACCCTGGGCAAGCGCTTCGCGTCGATCACCGACGAGCTGCTGGTCGCCTTCCGCCGCTTGGAGGAGCTGATCGCCCGCTACCCGCTGCGCGGGATCAAGGGCCCGGTCGGCACCGCCCAGGACATGCTGGACCTGCTCGGCGGGGACACCGAGAAGCTCGCCGAGCTGGAGCGCCGGGTCGCCGGGCACCTCGGCTTCGAGAACGTGCTGACCAGCGTCGGCCAGGTCTACCCGCGCTCGCTGGACTTCGAGGTGCTCACCGCCCTCGTCCAGCTGTCCGCCGCGCCGTCCAGCCTGGCCAAGACCATCCGCCTGATGGCCGGCCACGAGCTCGTCACGGAGGGCTTCAAGGAGGGCCAGGTCGGCTCCTCGGCGATGCCGCACAAGATGAACACCCGCTCCTGCGAGCGCGTCAACGGCCTGGCCGTCATCCTGCGCGGCTACGCCTCGATGACCGGCGAGCTGGCCGGCGACCAGTGGAACGAGGGCGACGTCTCCTGCTCGGTGGTGCGCCGGGTCGCGCTGCCGGACGCCTTCTTCGCCTTTGACGGCCTGCTGGAGACCTTCCTGACCGTTCTCGACGAGTTCGGCGCCTTCCCCGCCGTGATCGAGACCGAGCTGGACCGCTACCTGCCGTTCCTCGCCACCACCAAGGTGCTGATGGGCGCGGTGCGCGCGGGCGTCGGCCGGGAGACCGGGCACGAGGTCATCAAGGAGCACGCCGTCGCCTCGGCACTGGCGATGCGCGCGGGCGCCCGGGAGAACGAGCTGCTGGACCGCCTGTCCGCCGACGAGCGGATCCCGCTGGACCGCGCCGCGCTGGACGCGCTGCTGGCCGACAAGCTCTCCTTCACCGGTGCGGCCGGCGCCCAGGTCGCCGAGGTGGTCCGCCTGGTGGAGGCCGTCGCGGCCGCCTACCCGGAGGCCGCCAAGTACGCGCCGGGTGACATCCTCTGAGGTCGATGTCCCGTGACGTCCCGGTGAGGTGACGTCGCGTCAGCTCTCGGGCGTGGGCCCCGCCGCCGGACCGGTGGCGGGGCCCTCGCGCGTGTGGACGTGGCCCGGGTCGAAGGGCGGGGTGGTGGTGCCGCAGGGCCAGTCGCAGTTCGGCTCGGCGACCGGCTTCTCCTCGGGCGCCAGCACGTTGCCCCGGATGGTGGCGAAGGCGATCAGCCCGCCGGTGGCCAGCAGGCCCGCGCAGATCAGCATCGCCGTGTGGAAGGCGGAGTCGACCTCGGAGGGCACCTGGTAGGCGTTGCCGCTCAGCCCGGCCAAGGCCGGCAGGGCGGCCACCGCGAGCAGGCCGGCCGCGCGGGCGGCGGCGTTGTTGACCCCGCTGGCGATGCCCGCGTGCCGGACCTCGACGGCGGCCAGCACCGTCGCCGTCAGCGGCGCCACCAGCAGGGTCATCCCGCAGCCCATCACCGTGACGGCGGGCAGCACGTCCGTCCAGTACGACGAGTCGGAGCCGATGCGGAGCATCAGCAGCACCCCGGCGGCGCAGATCAGGGGGCCGACGGTGAGCGGGATCCGCGGGCCGATCCGCTTGCCAAGCCGGCCGGCGCGCGCCGACAGCAGCAGCATCAGGATGGTGATCGGCACCAGCGCGAAGCCCGAGACCAGCGGTGAGAACCCGGCGACGATCTGCAGCTGCACCACCAGCAGGAAGAACACGCCGCTGAAGGCGGCGTACACGCAGAGGGTCACCAGGTTCACGGCGGTGAACAGCCGGGAGGAGAAGAGGCCGAGCGGCAGCATCGGTTCGGGCGCGCGGCGCTCGACGGTGACGAAGGCGACGCCGAGCACCACGCCGATCACGCCGCTGACCCAGACCGCGGGGGACACGCCTTCGCCGGCCGCGGTCAGCGCGTAGGTGATCGCGCCGAGCGCGAGCGCGGCGAGCACCGCGCCCAGTACGTCGAAGCGGCCGGTGGCGCTCTCGTCCCGGCTCTCCGGTACGGACCGGGTGGTGACCGCGATGACGGCGGCCGCGAGCGGCAGGTTCAGCAGGAAGATCCAGCGCCAGCCGGGGCCGTCCACCAGCCAGCCGCCGAGGAAGGGGCCGACCGCGGCCGACACCCCGCCGAGGCCGGACCACAGGCCGACCGCCGCCGAGCGGTCGTCAGGGTGGAAGACGGCCTGGAGCATGGCGAGCGAGCCGGGCGTGAGCAGCGCCCCGCCGATGCCCTGGACGGCGCGGGCGGCGATCAGCACCTGGATGTTCGGCGCGGCGGCGCACGCCGCGGAGGCGACGGCGAACCAGACCACGCCGATCAGGAAGACCCGGCGTCTGCCGTACCGGTCGCCGAGCGCGCCGCCGAGCAGGATCAGGCCCGCCAGGGTGAGCAGATAGGCGTTCAGCGTCCATTGCAGGGACGCCAGGGAGGCGCCCAGGTCGGCGCCGATGCGGGGCAGGGCGACGTTCACCACGGTGCCGTCGAGCATCGCCATGCTGGATCCGAGCACCGTTGCCAGGAGTACCCAGCGACCCTGCGCGGTGCCCAGGCGCAGGGTGCCTGCTTCGGAGGTGGCCACGGCCCGATCCTGGCCCCGTGGGGCGTACGTGACAAGGCTCACCGGTGGGTGTGTTGGAGGCTGGCGGTGCGTGAGCGGACGACTGCGCAGCGCCGTCGTCGTCGGCGCAGGGTCGTGGATCAGTGGCACGGGGTGAATGGATTGTGTACACACCGTGCCGCGGATCATTCGGAGGGTGACCGGATCCCCGGGGGTCGTTGCGGATTCAAGAGATCGACATTGCTTCACCCGAACGGATGGGTTTTAGTTCAGCGACCGCCCGGCCAGCCCGGACGGATCCACCGGGTGGAACGCCGAGTCCTGCCGCTGCCCGGGTGGTTCGAACTGAACTCTGTACGGCAGGAGCGGGGGACCCACAGGTAAGTCGCCGGACCGGAGTTCGCGCCTCAGGGCGCGGGCGTCCAGGGCCGGCTTGGGGTGAAGCCGCGCATGCGGCCGGGCAACTCCAGCCCGAACCCGACAGCTCACCTCGCAGGCGTCGGAGAGGAAACTTCCATGCCTGCTCAGGCTCGTCGTATCGCCCTGCCCCGCGCCGCCCGCATCGGCATCGCCACCGCCGTCACCGGCGCCTCCTTCGCCCTCCCGCTCGTGACCGCGATCAGCGCCCAGGCCCACACCGCCCCGGCCGCCCCGGTCGCGCAGGCCGCCCCCGCCGCTGCCGCTGCCGCCGCCCCCGCCGCCGACGCCAAGCCGGCCGCGCAGGCCGCTCCGGCCGCCGCGCACGAGAGCTACCGCGTCGTCAGCGGTGACACCCTGTCCAAGATCGCCGACGTCAAGAACGTCGAGGGCGGCTGGCACGCGCTGTACGAGCAGAACCGCTCGGTCGTCGGCGCCAACCCGAACCTGATCTTCCCGGGCCAGCAGCTCACCATCGCCGGCCACGCCGTCGCGCCGTCCGCCGACGCCGCCCCGGCGAAGCCGGCCGCTCCGGCCAAGCCCGCCACGCCGGCCAAGCCGCAGGTCAAGGTCCAGGCCAAGACCGAGGCCGCGAAGCCGGCCGCCCCGGTGCAGACCCAGGTTCAGACCGCCGCTCCGGCCCCGGCCGTGACCGCCGCTCCGGTCGCCGCCACCGCCGGCTACGTCGCGCCGCTGGCCAACCCGGTCCTGGGCGAGGCCTACGGTGTCGCCGGCTCGATGTGGGCCTCCGGCCACCACACCGGCCAGGACTTCGTCTGCTCCACCGGTACCCCGCTGCGCGCCGTCGCCAACGGTGTCGTGGTCAAGGCCGGCAACGGCGGCGCCTACGGCAACGAGGTCGAGATCAAGCTCGCCGACGGCAAGTACGCGCAGTACGCGCACCTCTCGTCGATCGGCGTGAAGATCGGTCAGACCGTCACCGTCGGCCAGCAGCTCGGCCTCTCCGGCGCCACCGGCAACGTGACCGGCCCGCACCTGCACTTCGAGATCCGCACCACCCCGGAGTACGGCTCGGACATCAACCCGGTCACCTACCTGCGCGCGCACGGCGTCGCGCTCTGACCCTTCCGGGGTTTCAGGAACCACCGCTGCTGCGGAGCGAATCGATCCTCCGGGATGGTCATGTCGGGTGACCGCTCGACCGGGTGATCGCCGCACAGTGGACATGGGCGCGGGACACGCCCAGGCCGGCCCGGCTCGCGGGACACACCTCCCTCGCGAGCCGGGCCGGCCGCTGCCATTTCCGGGGCCGGTACAGCACGGGGCTCGCTCCGGGGTGGTCGGTTCGACCGGACGGTGGGTCAATCCGTTCGCACGGTCTGCCTGCTGGACGCGCTGAAGGGGATCGGGAGTCAGCCGCGGTGGGCGGGCTGGCCGTACCGGGCGGCGGTCAGCAGGTCGTGCATCCGGTGGCCGAAGTCCTCGACGTCGCGGGCCGGTTCGGGGAAGACCAGGCGGACGTCGCGGTGGCCGTCGGGGTGGTCCAGGCGCAGCACCAGGCCGTGGCGGTCCAGGGCGAGCGGGCGGACGTCCGGGTTCCGGGCGAGCAGCACCGGGTCGAGCAGGCGGGTGAGGACGTCGAGCGCGTCGGCGTGGTCGTCGGCGAAGTGGGTGAGCATCGCGGCCTCGTGGCGGGCCATCGGGTCGGGGGTGGCGTGGGCGAGGTCGGCGGCGGTGACCGCGCCGGTGCCGTACGGGGTGGCGAGGACGGCGTGGGCGACGTCCACGCGCAGGTGGACGCTGAGGCCGTCGTCGGCGAGGTGGGCCAGCCGGAGCCGGCCGGCCAGGGTGAGGCGGGCGCGGACGCGGTCGCGGACGGCGACGGGGGAGACGTCGGTGACGTCGAGGACGACG
The DNA here is from genome assembly GCF_044541955.1 of Kitasatospora sp. NPDC085464. Lineage (NCBI taxonomy): Bacteria > Bacillati > Actinomycetota > Actinomycetes > Kitasatosporales > Streptomycetaceae > Kitasatospora > Kitasatospora sp. NPDC085464. The sequence goes on along the minus strand of NZ_JBITTM010000005.1, from coordinate 212,157 downwards.
GCGAGGCCGTCGGTGGCCCGGGCGGCGGCCGCGGTGAGCGGGGCGTCCAGTGGGGCGCGCAGTCGCAGGCGGGAGCCGTGGACGGAGACCGGGGTGTCCAGGTCGTGGTGCTCGCCCAGTGCACGGACGGCGAGCGAGGAGGTCGTGCCGAGCAGGCTCAGGATCCGTTCGGCGGTGGTGGGCTCGGGGACCTCGGTGTCGCCGGTGGGCAGGCTCATGGACGGACCTCCAGTTGGTTAGGTGAGCCTAACCTAATGTTGCTGTCCGGGTGTGGCAAGCGCGCAGGGCCCGGACGCGCGGGAGGCGTCCGGGCCCTGCGGTGGGTGAGGTCGGGGACGGGAGCGTCAGACGACGACGGCCTGGGCGTCGATCTCCACCAGCATCGGCTCCTGCGGGAGCTCGACGAAGACGGTGGTGCGGCAGGGCTTCACCCCGCCGGGCTTGACGTTCTCCTCGATGAACTCGGCGTAGACCTCGTTCATCAGTGGGAAGTCGGCGCGCTTGGTGAGGTAGACGCGGAACATCACCACGTCCTCGATGGTCGCGCCGCCGGCCTCGACGACGGCCTTGACGTTCTCCAGGGTGCGCCGGGTCTGCGCCTTCACGTCACCGTGGTGGAGGTACTCGCCGGTCGCCGGGTCCTGCGGGCCCTGGCCGGAGACCTGCAGGATCGGACCCTTGCGGACGCCCTGGGAGAACGTCCAGGCCGGGGCGGGGGCGCCGTCGGTGCGGATCTCGACCTTCTCGGCGGGCCGGGTGTGCTCGGCGGCCTGGGCGGTCTCGGCGGGCTGGGGGCGCTCGGCGGGCATGGGGCTCCTTGGCGTGAAGTGCGTGAAGTGCGTCAGGTGACTGTCCGTCAGTTGTGGTCGGGGCGGCCGCAGTCGGCCGAGACGGCGCGGGCGGTGGCGAGCAGGTGCGGGAGGAGGTCCAGTACCTGCTCGTACGGGAGGACGACGTCCGGGACGGAGATGGAGGCGGCGGCGACGACCCGGCCGCTGGCGTCCCGGACGGGTGCGGCCACGCAGTTGATGAAGGACTCGTGCTCGGCGTGGTCCTGCGCCCAGCCCTGGGCGGCGACCTTCTCCAGCTCCGAGAGCAGCGCCTCGGGCGTGGTGAGGGTGCGTTCGGTGTGCGGGGTGAAGTCGATCCCGGCCACCACCCGGCGCCGCTCGGGCAGCGGGAGGTCGGCCAGCAGCACCTTGGAGACCGCGGCGCTGTGCAGCGCGGCGCGCAGGCCGATGCGGGAGTACATCCGGACCGGGTGGCGGGAGTCGAACTTGTCGATGTAGACCACCTCGCCGCCCTCGTACGCGGCCAGGTGCACGGTCTGGCCGGTGGCGGCGTTCAGCTCGGCCAGGTGCGGGGCGGCGATCCGGCGGATGCCGCGCTGCTCCAGGGCCAGGCCGGAGAGGGCGAAGAGGCCGGCGCCCAGGTGGTAGCGGTAGGCCGCGTCGCGATAGACGAATCGTTCCTCTTCGAGGCTCTGGAGCAGCCGGAGAACGGTCGTCTTGTGGACGCCGAGCACCTCGGCGAGCTGGTCGAGGGAACGTTCGCCCTCGCCGAGCTGGGCGAGGATGCGCAGGGCGCGGGTGACGGTCTGGCTCATCGTGCTCCGCTTCGAGGGCCGGGGTTCCTGCTCATTGTGCCCGGGTGCGGTCGGCGGGCGGGACGTGGTCGGCGAGGCCGGTGGGGCCGGCCGGATCGGTGGGGCCGGCCGGGCCGGCGAGGTGCGTGCGGCCGGCGGGCAGGGCAGGGCCGGTGATGCCGTCCGCGGTGACCCGGGTGGCGGCCCACTCCGCGGGCGAGGCGTCGAGCAGCGCCGCCACCACGGCGGCGGGCGGCGGCTCGGCCTGGTCGCCGTGGGCGGTCAGGGCGCAGGCGGCGCTCAGGTGGCCGAGCCGCAGGCGGCGGCGCTGGTCCAGGCCCCGGACGGCGCCGGCCAGGTAACCGGCCGCGAAGGCGTCGCCCGCGCCGGTGGCCTCGACCACCTCGACGGCGAGAGCCGGTTCGGTGACCGCCGTGCCGTCGCGCCCCAGGGCGGTGACGTGCCGGGCGGAGTCCTTGACGACGACGGTCGCGGGGGACGGGAAGCGACGGCGCAGCGCGGCCGGGTCGCCGGTGCCGAACGCGGCCTGCGCCTCGTCCGCGCCGAGCAGCAGCAGGTCGGCGGCGTCCAGCAGTGGGGGCAGCACGGCCGGGTCGCGGTCCCGCCACAGCGAGGGGCGCCAGTTGAGGTCGAAACTGACCAGCCCCCGGCCCCCGCCCGACCGGGCCCCCGTGGTGTGGCGGCGCTCGACGACGAGGGCGCGCAGCAGGGCGAGGCAGTCGTCGGAGAGCGCGGCGGTGATGCCGGACAGGTGCAGCAGTCGGGCGTCGGTCAGCAGCCGGGCGGCGTCCGGGTCGGCGAGCAGTGCGGGGGAGAGTGCGGCGGCCGCGGAACCGTGCCGGTGGTAGTGCAGCCGACTGCGCCCGGGGCCGAGGTCGTGGTCGTGGCCGGTGGAGCCGCCGACCTCCTTGAGGTAGAGGCCGGTCGGGCGGTGCGGGTCGACCGCGACCGCCGAGACGTCCACGCCGCGGGCGGCGATGTCGACCAGCAGTCGCCGGCCGAAGCCGTCGGCGCCGACCCGGCTGATCCAGGCGGTCGGCACGCCGAGTGCGGCCAGCACGCCAGCCGTGTTGGACTCGGCGCCGCCGACGGAGAGCCGGAACGTCTCCACCGACTCCAGCGGGCCGGGGCGGTCCGGGAGCAGGACGGCCATCGACTCGCCCACGCACACGGCCGTCGGAGGAGGGCCCGGGCGGGCCGGGCCCGGGGTGTCCTGTCGCGGCATGTGCGGGGCTCCTCGTCTGTGGCCGGTGCGTCGAGAGCGGGCCCACTCCGTCGATCGACCGTCCGCCTGGTCGGGTGCGGGCCTGGTCCGTTGAGCGTGAGTCAGTTCCGTTGACCGTGATCCGGCGCCGATGCTAGAACCGTGCTGCCAGCATGCGCAACCCGCGTTGCACATGCTGCAACATGGCGGATGGAGGAGGAGCGTGCAGCAGACCTTCGCAAGCAGCGGCACCGGGCCGGGCATCGCCCGCGACGCGGTGGCGGCGCTGGCCGACGAGCCGCTGGACTGGCGGTTCAAGGCCGCCCCGCCGGACTCCCACCCGGACCGGCGGCCGGGAGCCGCTACCCGGGGCCGCACCGTGCGGGAGTGGCTGGCCGGCGGCCCGACCCTCTCCTCGCTCGGCACCCCGCTGCTCACCCTCGACGGCGCCGCACTCGCGCACAACGTCCGCACCATGGCCGACTGGTGCGCCAAGGCGGGCGTCGCGCTCGCCCCGCACGGCAAGACCGCCATGGCCCCCGCCCTGTGGCAGGCGCAGCTCGACGCCGGGGCCCACGGCATCACCCTCGCCAACCTGCCCCAGGTGCGGGTCGCCCGGGCCTTCGGGGTGCAGCGGATCCTGCTCGCCAACACCCTGCTCGACCCGGCCGGACTGGCCTGGCTCGCCGACGAACTGGCCGCCGACCCGGACTTCGCCTTCCTCTCCTGGGTCGACTCCGCCGAGAGCGTGCGGCTGATGGACGCGGCCCTGCGCGCCGCCGGGGCCGAGCGGAAGGTCGAGGTGCTGGTCGAACTCGGCGGCCCCGGCGGGCGCACCGGCGCCCGCGGCGAGGACGCCGCCGTCGAGGTCGCCGCCGCCGTGCTGCGCGCCCCCACCCTGCGCCTCGCCGGCGTCGGCGGGTACGAGGGCGCGCTCGCGCACGACGCCACGGCCGCCGGACTGGCCACCGTCCGCGGCTACCTCCGGGCCCTGGCCGGACTCCACGGCCGGCTCGCGCGCGCCTACCCGGACGACGCGCCACCGGTGGTCACGGCCGGCGGCAGCGCCTACTTCGACCTGGTGGCCGAGGAGACGACCGGCCTGCCGGACGCCCTGGTCGTCCTGCGCTCGGGTGCGTACGTCGCCCACGACGACGGCTTCTACCGCGGCGTCTCGCCGCTCGCCCGGGCCGACGGCGTGGCGCCGTTCCGCGGCGCGCTGCACGGCTGGGCCCGGGTGGTCTCCCGGCCCGAACCGCAACTCGCCCTGCTGGACGCCGGAAAGCGCGACCTGCCCTTCGACGAGGGCCTGCCCGAGCCGCAACGGGTGCGCGGCGGAGCCGAGTTGACCGGAACGGCGGCCCGGATCAGCGCGCTCAACGACCAGCACGCCTTCCTGCGGGACGCGGGCGACCTCGCGCCGATCGGCGCGGTGCTGCGCCTGGGCGTGTCGCACCCGTGCACCGCCTTCGACAAGTGGACGGCGATTCCCGTGCTGGACTCCGCGGACGCGGCCGAGCCGAAGGTCACCGGGCTGGTCAGGACGTTCTTCTGATGGCCGGGGAGAGAGCGGCAGGGGCGGTCGGGAAGAGCGCGGCGAAGAGTGTGAGGACGGCGAACGGTGTGATGATGGCGAGCGCGAGGACGGCGAACCGGGCGAACCCGGCGGGCCCGACCGTCTTCCGGGGCGCCACCGTCGTGGACGGCACCGGTGCGGACCGCTACCGCGCGGACGTGCGGATCGCCGACGGCCTGATCACCGACGTCGGCGACCGCCTCGACGCGCCCGAGGTGGTGGACGCCGACGGGCTGGTCCTGACCCCCGGCTTCATCGACATGCACGCCCACTCCGACCTCGCCCTGCTGCTCGAACCCGAGCACCCGGCCAAGGTCACCCAGGGCGTCACCTGCGAGGTCCTCGGCCAGGACGGCCTGTCCTACGCCCCGGTGGACGACACCACACTGCCCGCGCTGCGCCGCCAACTCGCGGGCTGGAACGGGGATCCGGCCGACCTCGACTGGGACTGGCGCGACGTCGTCGGCTACCTCGACCGGATCGACCGGACCGGCGTCGCCGTCAATGCCTGCTACCTGGTCCCGCACGGCACGCTGCGCACCCTCGTCATGGGCTGGGTCGACCGGCCGCCCAACCCGGCCGAACTCGACCGGATGCGCCAGGTGTTGGCGAAGAGCCTGCTGGACGGCGCGGTCGGCATGTCCAGCGGCCTCAGCTACACCCCCGGCTCGTACGCGGACACCGCCGAACTGGTGGAGCTGTGCACCATCGTCGCGGCCTACGGGGGCTTCCACGCGCCGCACCAACGCTCGTACGGCGAGGGAGCGTTGGATGGCTACGCGGAGATGGTGGAGATTTCCCGGCGGAGCGGCTGCGGGCTGCACCTGACCCACGCCACGATGAACTTCGGCGTCAACCGGGGCCGGGCCGGCGAGCTGTTGGAGCTGGTCGACCGGGCGCTTGCCGACGGCGTCGACCTGACCCTGGACAGCTACCCCTACCTCCCCGGCTCCACCACCCTCGCGGCCCTGCTGCCGAGTTGGGCCACCGAGGGCGGACCGGAGGCGACACTGGCCAGACTGACCGACCCGGCGCAGTGCGCCCGGATCCGGTACGAGGTGGAGGAGAAGGGCAGCGACGGCTGCCATGGCGTGGTCACCGACTGGGCGACGATCCAGGTCTCCGGCGTCCGGTCGGCGGGGCTGGCCCCGGCCGTCGGCCGGACCGTCGCCGAGATCGCCGACGAGGAGCGACGCACCGGCACCGAGGTGTTCCTCGACCTGCTGCGCCGGGACGAGTTGGCCACCACGATCCTCCAGCACGTCGGGCACGAGGGGAACGTCCGGGCGATCATGCGCCACCGGGTACACACCGTCGGCAGTGACGGACTGCTGGTCGGCGCCCGGCCGCACCCGCGGGCCTGGGGCACCTTCCCGCGCTACCTCGGCCACTACAGCCGGGATTCGGGCGTGCTGACGCTGGAGGAGGCGGTCGCCCGGATGACCGGCCGGCCCGCCGCCCGGCTGGGCCTGCACCGGCGTGGCCGGATCGCCCCCGGCCACCACGCCGACCTGGTGCTCCTCGACCCCGAACGGGTCCGGGACACCGCGACCTTCGAGCACCCCCGGCGGCCCCCCGAGGGCATCGAGGCCGTGTACGTCAACGGCGCCGCCGTCGTCCGGCAGGGTCGCACCACCGGCGCCCGCCCCGGGCGCGCCCTGCGCCGCACCGACCGAGGAACCCGAGCCGCATGACACCCCTCGCCTCCCTGCAGACCGACCGGGTGATCGCGGTGGTCCGCGCACCGAGCATCCCGGACGCTCCCGCGCTGTGTGCCGCACTCGCCGCCGGCGGCATCCGGTGGACCGAATTCACCTACACCACACCGCATGTGACGAGACATCTGCGGCACGCCGCGCAGGCCGGGCACCGGGTCGGCGTCGGCACCGTGCTGACCGCCGAGCAGGCCGAGCGCGGGGTCGCGGCCGGCGCCTCCTTCCTGGTCACACCCGGCTGCCGGCCCGAGGTCGCGGCGGCGGCGAAGGGCGCCGGGGTGCCGGTGGTGCTCGGGGCGCTCACCCCGACCGAGGTGGCCCGCGCGGTGGACCTGGGTGCCGCCGCCGTCAAGATCTTCCCGGCCCGGGCGTTCGGGCCCGGCTACTTCAGGGACCTCCGCGGCCCGTACCCGGGCGTGCCGCTGGTGGCCTCCGGCGGGGTGAACGCGGGCAACGCCGCCGAGTTCCTGGGGCAGGGCGCGCTCGCGGTCTGCGCGGGGACGGACGTGGTGCCGCCGGAGGCGGTCGCGGCGGGGGACTGGGCGGAGATCACCCGGCGGGCCCGGGCGTTCACGGAAGCGTGCGGCGAGGCGTAGCGGCGCCGTGCCGCCACGCGCGGCGGTACACCACGGCGGAGGGGCGCCGGGAGGTGTGCCAGGAGATGGGCCGCGACGCGCGGCGGAGACAGGCCGGGAGGCGCGGGGCCGGGAGCGGCGGTGGCGGGGCGAGGCGGACTGTCGGGACGGCCGGGAACGGACGAGAATCGGTGGCACCCGGTTCGGCCCCCGGCCGAGTCCGGCCCGGCTCAGCCCCGCCCGGTGCACCCCGGGCCCCGGACCCGGCAGGAGGAACCCACCCATGACCTCGACCCGCCCCGGCCCCGACTGGCTCGCCGACGCCGTCCTCTACCAGATCTACCCGCAGACCTTCGCCGACTCCGACGGCGACGGCATCGGCGACTTCGCCGGCATCGCGGAGCACCTCGACCACCTCGCCTGGCTCGGCGTCGACACCGTGTGGCTCAACCCCTGCTTCGCCTCGCCGTTCCGCGACGCCGGCTACGACATCACCGACTACCTCGCCCCGGCCCCGCGCTACGGCAGCACCGAGGACCTGGTCGGGCTGGTCGAGGCCGCCCGCCGCCGCGGCATCAGGATCCTGCTGGACCTGGTCGCCGGGCACACCTCCGACCGCCACCCCTGGTTCCTGGCCGCCGCCGAGGACGCGTCCGACCACCGTTACATCTGGTCCGACCGGCCGGTGGACGGCTTCGTGGCCTCGCCCGGCAGCCGCCCGGGCTGGTACCGGCCGAACTTCTTCGACTGCCAGCCCGCCCTCAACTTCGGCTACGCGCGCAGCAGTCCGGCCGAGCCCTGGCGTCAGCCGGTGGACGCCGAGGGGCCGCGCGCCAACCGGGCGGCGCTGCGCGACATCATGGCGCACTGGCTCGGCCTCGGCGTGTCCGGCTTCCGGGTGGACATGGCGTACTCGCTGGTCAAGGACGATCCGGGCAAGGCCGAGACCGCCAAGCTCTGGACCGAGCTGCGGGACTGGCTGGACCGCGCCCACCCCCAGGCCGCCCTGCTCGCCGAGTGGGGCGAGCCCGCCGCCGCCGTCGCGGCCGGCTTCCACGCGGACTTCTTCCTGCACTTCGGCGGCGAGGACCACGGCCTGCCGCTGCGCTCCCTGTGGAACAACAACGGCGGCACGGTCGAGGAGTTCTGGCAGCAGGAGGCCTGCTACTTCGAGGCCGAGGGCCGCGGCACCCCGCAGCCGTTCCTGGACGCCTGGCGCTCCGCCGCCGAACTCACCGAGGGCAACGGGCACATCGTGCTGCCGACCGCAAACCACGACTTCTCGCGGCTGGCCGCCGGCCACCGCACTGCCGAGCAGCTCGCGCCCGCCTTCGCCTTCCTGCTCACCTGGCCCACCCTCCCGGCCGTCTACTACGGCGACGAGATCGGCATGCGCTACCTGGCCGGCCTGCCCGACACCGAGGGCAGCGTGCTCGGGCCGCGCTTCAACCGGGCCGGCTCGCGCACCCCGATGCAGTGGACGCCCGGCCCCACGGCGGGCTTCTCCGGTGCGCCGGCGGAGCGGCTGTACCTGCCGGTGGACCCGGACCCGCACCGCCCGGACGTGCTCTCCCAGCGCGCCGACCCGACCTCGCTGCTGCACACCGTCCGGCGGCTGATCGCGCTGCGCCGGGCGCACCCGGGGCTGGGCTCCGCCGGCGGGGTGGAGGTCCGGCAGGCCGGCTACCCGCTGGTGTACACCCGGGCCGGGCGGTACCTGGTGGCGGTCAACCCGCGCCGGGAGCCGGGGGCCGTACGGCTGTCGGACGTGCTGCCGGAGCAGGTGCGGGGCGTGGTGCCGGCAGCCGTCCGGCCGTTGCAGGTGCAGGGCGTGCGGGTGGCGGACGGGGAGCTGCGGGCGGACGGGTTCTCCTACGGGGTGTTCGACCTGGGCTGATCGCGGGCGGCGGCGGCGGCCGGTCCCGGGAACCGGTCCCTCGGGCCGGTCCTGGGGGCTCGTCCTCGGGACCGGTCCCGGGGCCGGTTTCCGTCCGATGTCGGATGGTTGTAAGCTACATCCACAGATGGTTGCATTTGCCACCTGCATTGGTTGCATTTGCCATCCTCTTGCCCCGTGCGAGACACCACCGGAGGACGGTACGAACGCCATGAGCACACCCCAGAACCCCGCCGCGGCGCCCACCCCGGGGCACTCGCTCAAGCACCTCGCCGTCCATCTGATCACCCCGCTGCTGATGTGCCTCGGCATGGCGCTCGCCTACCAGAGCGCGTTCCACCAGCCCGAGCCGCACCACCTCGAGGTCGCCGTCGTCGGCACCACCGACCAGGCGCACGGCTTGGCCCAGACGATCCGGGAGAAGGCCGGTGACGCGCTCGACGTCCGCACCGTCGACGACCGGTCCGCCGCCGAGCGGCAGCTGCGCGACCGCGACCTGGTCGGCGCCTTCGTCCCGGACGCCAGGAGCCCCGAGCTGATCGTGGCCAAGGGGAACTCGGACACCTCGGTGGTCGCCGCCACGGCGGTGTTCACGAACGTCACCGACCGGCAGGGCGTCCCGCTGCACGTCACCGACCTCACCACCCCGGCCGAGGGCGACCCGACCGGCCAGGGCCTGTTCTTCCTGCTGGTCGCGCTGAGCATCGGCTCGTACGCGAGCGTGGCGGTGATCGGCGCCGCCGGGGCCGGGCTGGGCATGGCGGTCCGGGCGCTCGTCGGGGTGGCGGTCTCGCTGGTGGTCAGCGTCATCGGGATCGTCACCGCCGGGCCGGTGTTCCACGTCGTCGACCACGACCTCGCCGCGGTCTGGGCGCTGGGCTGGCTCTACTCGGCGGGCATCGTGCTGGTCGGCATCGGCCTGCACAGCTTCCTGAAGAAGTGGACCACGCTGGCCCTGATGGTGCTGTTCGTGATGCTCAACTTCACGTCCTCGGGCGGCATCTACCGGCCCGAGCTGCAGAACGGCTTCTTCGGCGCCCTGCACGGCTTCTGGACCGGCGCCGGCTTCCTGGAGGGCGCGCGCAGCCTCCTGTACTTCGACGGCGGCGCGGGCCTCGGCGGCCACGTCGTGACCCTGCTGGTCTGGCTGCTGCTGGGCGGGGCCGCCCTGGTGGCCGCGGCGGCGTACGAGCGACGCGGTCGCCGTCCGGTGGAGACGCCGGCGGAGGCCGAGGAGGAGATGGCGGAGGCGGTCGCGGTCGCGGTCTGACCCCGCCCCCCGGAAGGCTTCACCCGGCGCCAGGGCATCGGCACCGGGTGGGGATTCGCGGCCCGCGCCCGGCCCTGGACAAGCCGGACGCGGGCCGACGCGCGGGCCGTGCTCAGGCCGGTTCCCCGGGGTCCGCGGGGCCTTCGGGGCCTTCAGGGCGTCCGGGGGCCTCGGGGTCGGTGCGGCCCATCCGGCCCCCGGGTGGTGCGGGGGTCACGGGGGCGTCCAGCCAGGCGGTGAGCTCGGCCGTGTGCTCGCCGAGCCGGGGCGGGGGCAGCTGGTAGCGCGGAGGCGTCCGGGACAGGCCGATCGGGTTGGCGACCAGGTCCAGCGCGCCGCCGTCCGGGCCGGGCAGCGGGGCGCGCGGATCGAGGCCGAGCGAGTCGGCCAGGGCGAAGGCCTCGGCCACGTCGTTGACCGGGCCGCAGGGCACGCCGAGCGGGGTGAGCACCGCGAACCACTCGGCGGCGGTGCGGCGTTCGAGCCGGGCGGTGAGCTCGCGGGCGAGCACGGACACGTGCGCTACCCGCTCGGAGTTGGTGGCGAACCGCGGGTCGTCGGCCAGCTCGGGCGCACCGACACCCCGGCAGAGGGCGGCGAACTGGCGGTCGTTGCCGACCGCGACGACCAGCGGGCGGTCGGCGGCAGTGAACACCTCGTACGGGGCGATCGAGGGGTGGCGGTTGCCGAGGATGCCGGGCACGGCGCCGGCCAGGGTGTAGCCGGCGGACTGGTTGACCAGACCGGAGAGCAGGGTGGACAGCAGGTTCAGCTCCACCAGCTGGCCCCGCCCGGTCCTCTCGCGCTCGCGCAGCGCCGCCAGCACGCCGACCGCCGCGTGCAGCCCGGTGAGCACGTCCACCAGTGCGACCCCGGCCTTCACCGGCTCGCCGGGCGCCGGGCCGGTCACCGACATCAGACCGCCGACCGCCTGCACCAGCAGGTCGTAGCCGGGGAGTTCGGCGCCCTTGCCGGAGCCGAAGCCGGTGATCGAGCAGTAGACGAGCCGGGGGTTGAGGGCCTGCGCCCGGGCGGGGCCGAGGCCGTGCCGCGCCATCGTGCCGGGGCGGAAGTTCTCCACCAACACGTCGGCGCGGCGCACGAGTTCGACGGCGCGGGCGAGATCGGCCGGGTCGTGCAGATCGAGGGTGAGGGAGCGCTTGTTGCGGTTGACGGAGAGGAAGTAGGTGGCCTCGCCCTGGGCGTGGGGCGGGCCCCAGGCGCGGGTGTCGTCGCCGGTGCCGGGTTTCTCGACCTTGATCACGTCGGCGCCGAGGTCGGCCAGCAGCATGGTGAGGTAGGGCGCGGCGAGGACGCGGCCGAAGTCGGCGACCAGGACGCCGTCGAGGGGGAGCCCGGTCATGTGACCGGTCCCCGGTCGGCGGCGGGGCTGTTGGCGGCGGGGCTGTTGGCGGCGGGGCTATTGGCGACGGGGCTGTTGGCGGCCGCCGCGGAGCCTGTCGCGGAGTCCGTCGCGGGGCCCATTGCGAGGCCCGTCGCGTCGCCGGAGGGGGCGTCGCCGCGCAGGTGGGGGCGGGCCAGGAGGAGGTAGAGCCCGCCGGCCGCGAGCACGATCACCGCCGAGAGCAGCACGAGGTAGTCGTCGTACCAGGCGGCGTCCGGTGTGCGGCCCCAGCAGATGTTGACGATCGCGGCGACGCCGTAGACCAGCGCGCCGACGTTCACCGCGAGCCCCCAGCGCCCGAGCCGGAAGTCCCCGCTCGGGCGCCAGCCGCGCAGTCGGGCTCGCAGGGAGGCGAGCACCACCATCTGGAAGGCCAGGTAGATGCCGATGCTGGAGAAGGAGATGATCTTCGTCAGGGCTCCCCCGGAGAGCGCCGAGGCCCCCACGATGATCACGCCCGGCAGCGCCGCCGCGAGCAGCAGCGCGTACGGCGGCACCCGCAGCCGCACCGAGACGGTGGCCAGCAGGCGGCTGCCCGCGATCATCCGGTCCCGGGCGAAGGAGTACGTCAGCCGGCTCGCCGCCGCCTGCAGGCTCAGCACGCAGGACAGGAAGGAGATCAGCACCACGCCGATCACCACCCGCGCGCCGGTCGCGCCGAACGCGTCGTGCAGCACCGCGGCCACCGGATCCTCGTCACTGCCGGAGACCACCGCGCCGATGTCCTTGATCGACATCACCAGGGCCAGGCTGACCCCGATCGCGGCCGCGCCGCCCACGTAGATGGTGCGCCGCATCGACTTGGGGATCTGTCGACCCGGGTCGGGCACCTCCTCGGCGACGTCGCCGCAGGCCTCGAAGCCGAAGAAGAGGAAGACCGCGATCAGACCGGCGGCCAGGAACGCGTCGGTGTACGAGCCGCCGGCGCCCGCGCCGAAGCTGTCGAAGACCACGCCGAGGCCGTGGTAGCGGTGCGTCAGCAGCAGCCAGGCACCCACGGCGAGCGCACCGAGCAGCTCGGCGGCGAAGCCGAACACCGCCGCCGCCGACAGCACCCGGGTGCCGCCGAGGTTGATCACGGTGGCCAGCGCCAGCAGGCCGAGCGCGCACCAGACGGTCGTCGCCGTGCTCGGCGCCACACCGAGCAGCGCGGCCACGTACGGGCCGGCACCGTAGGCGACGGCCGCGATGGTGGACATCAGCGCCAGCAGGTAGACCCAGCCGGTCAGCCAGCCCCAGGTCCGGCCCCAGAGCCGGCGCGCCCACGGGTACACCCCGCCGGCGACCGGGAACTGGGCGACCACCTCGCTGAACACCAGCGCGACCAGCAGCTGGCCGACACCCGCGATCAGGAAGCTCCAGACCATCGGCGGGCCGGCGGTCCTGAGGGAGGAGGCGAAGAGCGTGTACACGCCGACGACGGGGGAGAGATAGGTGAAGCCGAGGGAGAAGTTCGCCCAGAGGCTCATGTCGCGTTTGAACTCGGAGGTGTACCCGAGGGCGGCCAGCCGTTCGGCGTCCGCGTCGGGGGCGCCGCCGGGTGGACCGGCAGCGGTGGCACGTGCACTGGCATCGGTCATGACCTGCTCCTGGGAACGTGTCGTGATGCGTCGGGGGAGTGCGTTGCGGGCGTGCGTCGGGGGAATGCTGTTCGGCGGTGCGGTGCGGTGCGGTGCGGTGCGGTGCGGTGTCGTGCGGCGGTGCGGTGTTCTGCAGCAGGGCCGAGCGGGGTCGGCGCTCGGGCCGAGGCTGCGGGAAAACATACGAGATTGGGTTTCTAGCAGCAAGGGTGCGCGCCGACCGGCGGTACCCTGCCGGAAGCACCGGCCGGGCGGTGTACCGGCGGCGGCGATCGAGGAGGGGGTACGGCATGACGACCATCGGCAGTGCGACCCCGCTGCTCAGCGCCGTGCTCGCGCCGCTCACCGACCTCGGGCGCGCCGACGCCGTGGCCCGCCGGATCACCGAGGCGATCGCCCTCGGCCTGGTCGCCGACGGGGACCAACTGCCCAGCGAGAACGACCTGTCCGACCAGCTCGGCGTCGCCAACGGCACCGTCCGGGAAGCGCTCGCGCTGCTCCGCGAGGCCGGGCTGATCGAGACCCGGCGCGGCCGCAACGGCGGCAGCTTCGTCCGCACACCCGTCGAGGGCTCCGAGCCCCTCCAGCTCGCCCGGCTGCGGGACACCGCCACGGTGGACCTGCGCGACCTGGGGGACGAGGAGCTGGCCGTGTTCGGCACCGCCGCCCGGCTCGCCGCCGAACGCGCCCCCGCCGACCTCGGCCCCCGGCTCACCCGCCTGGTGCACGAGCTGCGCGACGCCGCCGGGCCCGCCGAGCAGCGCCGTGCCGACGCCCGCTTCCACATCGAACTCGCCGTCGCCGCCCAGTCGGTGCGCCTCACCCAGCTCGCCGTCCGGCTGCAGGCCGAACTCGGCCCGCTGCTCTGGCTGCCCGCCCCGTACGGCCCCGACCAGGAGCGCCTGGCCGAGCAGCACCGGGAGATCCTGGTCGCCGTCCTGGCCGGCGACGCGGCCGGCGCCCGTTCCGCAGCCGAGGCGCACGTCATCGGATGCGTGCACCACCTGGTCCGGGGGCACCTGGAGTTGGCGGACGACGGCTGACCGGGCGTCGTGCCGTCGCACCCGGAACCCCACCCGCCCGCCGGAGCCGTCATGACCAGCACGTTCACCCTGCCCGCCACCGCCGAGGCCTGTGCCCGGCAGGTCGCCGCCGCCATCGACGCGGTGCTCGCCGACCTGGACGGCCTGCGCGCGGCCACCGCCGAGTGCTGGGACCGGACGGCCGCCGCGGGGCGACGGCCCGTCGTGGCCGAACTCGCCGTGCTGCAGGGGCCGGTGCGCGAGCTGCTGGCCCGGCCGGGCGCGCGCTGGTTCGGCTGCGGCGCCGTCGTGGCGCCCGGCGCGCTCGCCGATGCCGAGCTGCACGCGGAGTGGTGGTACCGCGGCGGGCGGGGCGCCGGGGAGCGGCGGTTGCGGCTCCCGCTGGACCCGGGGGACGCCGAGTTCTACGACTACCGGACGCTGCCCTGGTTCGCCCGGCCCCGGGACGAGGGGCGCGCGGCGGTCGCCGGGCCGCAGGTCGACCTGCTCTGCGCGGACCGCTACGTCCTGTGCTGCGCCCGGCCGGTGGCGGTTCCGGGCGTGGGCTTCGTCGGGGTGGTCGCCGGGGACGTCCCGCTGGCCGCGCTGGAGCGGCTGCTGGTGCAGCCGCTGCGGGCGCTGCCCGGCGGGGCCGCACTGCTCGACGGCGAGGGGCGGGTGCTGGCCGCCACCACCCCGGTGCTGCCGGTCGGTTCGCTGGCGCGGGCGCTCCTCGGCGGTCCGGCGGGTGAGCCGGTAGGTGGTCCGACGGTCGAGCGGGTGCGGGTGCCGTCGGAGGCGGTGGACTGGGTGGTGGTGCAGTTGTGACGGCCGGCGCGGGGCGGTACCGGTGCGGCGTCGAGTATGACATTCATTTGTAAAGGTATCTGGTGCTGCGCTCCTGCTCCCGCTCCCGCATCCACTACCCGTTCCGGCCGTCTTTCCGTCGCGTGGGCGGCGCGGTGAAGCAGCAGTCCCCGCAGAGCCCGGCACCCGGCCCGACCCGGTAGTAGAGGCAGCAGCTGTTCCGTCGGAACGCCGTGCCGCGCGGGCCCGAGCGCAGCGTGCCCGTTCCCGCCAGCGGCGGACGGTCCAGCAGCTCCGCGACCAACGCCCGTGCGGCTCCCGGCGCATGGGGGTCCAGCACCCGCAACGTGCCGGCCAGGGCGGAGGCGGCGTTGCCGAGCAGCAGGCGCGGCGAGAGCGGCGCCGCGGCCCGGACGGCCGCCGCCAACGGATCCAACTGGCCCGTCAGCACGGCGGCGTGGAGCCGGTCGGCGAGCGTTCCGGCCTCCGGCCGGGCGGGCTCCGGCGGCGTCCAGAGGTCGAGCGGGCCCTGGTCCGGGATCCGCACCCAGGCGTGCTCCAGCGTCGGGACCGTCCCGAGCAGGACGGCCGAACCGAGGCCGACCGACCAGAACCGGGCGGCCAGCCCCAGGTGCAGGATCGAGGCGGCGACCCGGGGTTCGTCGGTGCCGAGCCGCCGGGCCACCACCCGCAGGCGGTCGGCCAGCGGTGCGTCCGGGCCGGTGCCGTACAGCTCGGGCAGCGGGCGGAAGCCCCCGGGCGGCGGTCCGGAGGAGGTGTCCAGTGCGAAGTACGGGCCGACGGCGGCGAGTCGGCCGTAGTCGGGGACCGCTGGGCCGGGCGCGGGGACCGGCGATCCGGGCACCGGACCGAGCAGGCCGGTCGGCCCGGGCGCGGGGTTCAACGGCCCTCCCCTGTGGGGTCGTTGAACCCCGCGCCGGCTTCGGGCGGCCCGGGAATGGTCGGGCGGTCGGGCGACATCGGGGCCTCCAGGGTGTCCGGGTGCGCGGGGCGGCAGCGACCGGTCGGCGGCGTGCGGCCCGTACGGACGGACGGTGGGCCCGGAGGTCCCGGGAGGCCCGGAAGGCCCTGGCCGGGCGGGTGTCAGCCGCGCACGGTGAGGTCGCCGGCGGTCGTGCGGATGAACGGTACCGTGCCCTGGCAGTCCGCCACCGGCTGGCCCAGCGCGCCCCAGACCCAGCCGAGCCGGTCCCCGTGACGGCCGTTGTCCTCCACCGAGATCGAGACCTTCCGGCCGACCACCTCCAGGCCCGGGAACCACGGAGCCTCGCCCTTGGTGATCACGCCGGTGGCGATCGCCTCCCGTCCGCCGACGCCCAGGCAGGCGATGTCCCCCTCGAAGTCGGCGACCAGCCGGCCGTCGTTGTGCACGTGACGGACGTGGAAGTGGCCGCGGGTGGCACCGGGGTCCGTGTTGCCGGTGGCGCGGGCGTCGACCGAGATCCGGACCGGGTCGCCCGCGAAGCCGCCGAACGCGGAGGTGAGGACGGTGTCCCCGGTGCCGCGCACGCTCACCGCCCCGGCCCGGGCGTCGTCCGCGGCCGAGGCCGGTTCCGCGGCGGAGGCCGGCACGGTGGCGGTCACCGCCGCGACCAGCAGGAGGACCGAGGTCGCAGCGGTCGCGAGTCGACGGTTCATGACGGTTCGTTCTCCTTCGGGACGGGTACTCCGGCGACAACGAGTCTGCTGCAGCAGGCCCGGCCACACCTCACGCTGCGGAGGGGAGTTCGACGATGCGCCCCTCCCTCCCGCGGAGGAGGCCCGTCTCCCCCGGGAGAGCTGCCCGTAGGCTCGGCCGGGTGCGCACCGAATCCCCGCCCCGCCCCGCCCGGCCCCGCCCCGCCCGGCCGCGCTCGGCCCGGCTGCGGCGCCGGCTCGCCGTCGTCGCCGTCCTGGCCCTGACGGTGCCCGTCGTGCTCGCCCACGGGGGCGAGCACGGCGCGGCCGCGCTGCTCGCCCTGACGGCCGCGCTCGCCACGGTGGTGGCGCTGCTGCCGTGGCCCGCCGGGCCGATCGCGCCCGCACCGGCTGCCGCGGCGGTGGCCGGTGCCTCGCTGCTGCTCGACCTGCTCTACTCGGGGCCGTACCGGCTGCCCGCGTTCTGGCTGCCCTTCGAGTGGACGGCGCTGCTCGGGCTGCTGTTCCGGGCCGTTCGCCGGCTGCCCGACCGGTGGGCGGGGCCGGTCGGCGGCCTGGTCGGGCTCGCGGCCGTCCTGCTGCCACTGCGGTTCGCCCTCCGGACTCCCCAGGGCGGTGCGGCCGGCCCGGTGATCGGCGTGCTGTTCTCCCTGCTGCCGACGCTCGCGGTCGCGGGCGCGGCGCTCTACCTGCGCGTCCTGGACGCCCGCCGGGAGCGGGCCGTCGTAGGGGCCCGGCGCGAGCAGCGGCTCGAAGTGGCCCGCGGACTGCACGACTTCGTCGCCCACGAGATCACCGGCATCGTGCTGGAGGCCCAGGCCGGCCAACTCCCGGGCCAGGAGCCGGCGGAGACCGCCGCGCTGCTGCGCCGGCTGGAGGAGGCCGGACTGCGGGCGTTGGACTCGATGGACGAGATGGTGGGGGCCCTGCGCGATCCGCAGGGCGGCGGCCCGGACGCGCCGGGCGGGCAGGGCGGCCGGAGCGAAGCGGACGGGGCGGCCCGGCGGGACGGGCGGAGCGAGCAGGCCGCCGGGGCGACCACGCGCCGCCTGGGCCTGGCCGACCTCCCCGAACTGGTCACCCGCTTCGGCGCGACCGGCGGCCTGCACGCCGACACCGACCTCGCCCCCGGCGCCGCCGACCTGCTCCCCGCCGAGACCCAGGCCACCGCCTACGCCGTCGTCCTGGAGGCCCTCACCAACATCCGCCGCCACGCGCCGCAGGCCACCGAGGTCGCCGTCCGGGCGGCCCCCGCGCCGGACGGCGCCGTCCGGGTGACCGTCACCGACAACGGGGGCCCCGCCCGTAGGCCGCTGCTGCGCCGCCGCCCCGGCTCCGGCGGGACCGGACTGGCCGGCCTCACGGCCCGCGCTGCCGCGCACGGCGGCTCGCTCAGCGCGGGCCCGGTCGAGCCCGCGGGCTGGCGGGTCACCTGCACCCTGCCGGGGCGGTGACGCGGGCCGGCGCCGCCGCGGTGCGTGCCGACCCTCCGGGTGCCGTACTGGAGGGTCGGCGTGTCGGCGTGTCGGCAGACCGGCGGGTCAGCGATCCCGGCCGCCGCCGCGGGCCCCGCGCGGGCGGGTCAGGGTGAAGCGGTCGACGGGGACGAGGTCGCCGTACGGGCCGCTGACGGAGTAGTAGGTGACGTCGATGGTGGTCTGCCCGCCGCGCTCACCCGGGTCGACGTCGAAGGCCGCGAAGCCGTACGGGTTGTCGGCGTCGCGGAAGGCGGACCACGGGGCGTCCTCGATCACGTACACCGGCGGGCGCTTGCCGGTGGCCGGGTCGACGGCGCCGACGCCGGTGATGACCCGGGCCTTCGGCGGGTCGAAGAAGAGCTGGTTGGACGGGGCCGAGGTGCCGCCGCCGCCGATCACCATGTGGACGGTGCCCTTGGTGGTGTCGATGGTCCGGGTGCCGGTGGCGACCGGGACCGGGGTGCGGGTGTCGGTCGGCTGCTGGCCGCGGATCGGGTGCGAGCGCTCGTAGTGGTGCTCGTGGCCGCAGACCACCAGGTCCACACCGTACCTGTCGAACAGCGGTACCCAGGCCTCGCGGATGCCGAGGTCGGCGCCGTTGAACTTGTCGGCGGTGGAGATCACCACCTGGTGCATGCAGACCACGATCCAGTCGATCCCCGGGTCCGCGTTCGCCGCCGCCAACTCCCGCTCCAGCCAGCGCTGCTGGGCGCCGCCGGAGTAGCCGTGGACGTAGGAGTTGCCGCCGTCCTGGTAGGCCACGTCGTCGTTGTTGAGACTGATGACGCGCACCGAGCCGGCGGTGAACGAGTACCACAGGCCGCGCAGTTCCTCGTCCGAGCCGGAGCCGGGAAGGTCGAAGTAGGCCTGGTAGGCGCCGTAGCCGATCGGGCCGTTGCCCTTCTCGTTCTCGTGGTTGCCGGCCGCGGGCATCCAGGGTCGGTGCCGGGCGGAGCGGGTGTTGTTCTCGAACCAGTCGGACCAGGTGCGGATCCGGTCGGTGGCGATGTTCGCGTAGCAGAGGTCGCCGTTGAGCAGGTGGAACAGCGGGGCGATCCGCTCGACCCCGGCGGTGGTGTCGCCGGCGGCGGGGCTGCCGAGGTTGTCGTTGACGTAGCCGTTGGCGGTCTTCCGGCCGAGGGAGGGGGTGCCCTGGTCGCCGAAGCTGGTGAAGGTGAAGGCGGAGCGGCCGCGCGGGGCGGTTCGGACGGTGCCGAGCTCGGGGGTGGTGCCGTCGTGGACGGCGGCGTAGACGTAGTCGGTGTCGGGGTGCAGGCCGGTCAGCCGGGCGTGGTGCGCCTGGACCTCGGTGCCGGAGGCGGCGTCCCGGTAGGTGCGGGTCGCGGCCTGCACGGTGCGGCCGAAGCCTCCGTTCGAAGTCCCGTACATCACCCGGGGATTGGCGACGGACCTGGTGGTGTGCCAGGACACCACCACCTCGCGCGAGGCGTCCGAGCCGAACTGGAGGTGCAGACCGGCCACCCGCGGGGCACCGGAGCGCCCGGGCCGCTGCCACAGCAGCGGCGAGTCGGCGGAGGCGGCCGGGGCAGCGGCGGCGGGGGTGGCGGTGAGGCCGGAGAGGGACACGGCGCCGCCGAGGCCGAGACCGGAGGCGCCGGCCAGGAGTCCGCGCCGGCTGACGGGGAGACGTCCACTGGAAGCGTTCATCATGGCGGTCAGCTCACCGCACGGAGGTGAACCGCGCCGGGGCCGACACGTGAACTTTCCCGTCGGCCGGTGCGGGGTACGGCTCGTGGCAGACTGCTGGGCGTGACGCGTGCGAACGGTGAGAGCCCGCGGGTGATCCGCACCCTGATCGCGGACGACCAGGAGGCCGTGCGGCGCGGTGTGCGGCGCCTCCTGGACGCCCAGCCGGACATCGAGGTGGTGGGGGAGGCCGCGGACGGGCTGGCCGCGCTGGAGCTGGCGGCCGAACTGCGGCCGGACGTCGCGCTGGTGGACATCCGGATGCCGCGGATGGACGGGCTGGAGCTGACCCGCCGGCTGGCCGGTCCGGGGGTGGCCGAGCCGGTGCGGGTGGTGGTGCTGACCACCTTCGACCTGGACGAGTACGTCTACCCGGCGCTGCAGCACGGTGCTTCGGGGTTCCTGCTGAAGCGTTCCGGCCCGTCGCTGCTGGCCGAGGCGGTGCGGGCGGCGGCCGACGGGGAGAGCCTGATCAGCCCGTCGGTCACGGTCCGGCTGCTGCAGCACGTGACGGCGCCGCGCCGGCCGGAGCGTCGGGCGAAGGGCCGGGGGCCCGCGGCCGTGGTGCCGTTGACCGAGCGGGAGGTGGAGATCGCCGGGCAGGTCGCGGCGGGCCGCACCAACGCGGACATCGCCGCGGAACTGTTCATCTCGCCGGGCACGGTGAAGACCCACGTCGCGAGCATCCAGCGCAAGCTCGGGGTGGCGAACCGGGTCGGGATCGCCGTCCACGCCTGGGAGATGGGCTACGCCGTACCGGACCGGCCGTAACGGACCGGCCGTAGCGGACCCGGGCGCCGGTGCGGGTGCGGGTCCCGGTTCCGACCCCGGTGGCCCGCCCGGACAGTGCCGAGGGGCGACATGGACAGCGCGTCCACGGGACCGAGGGGATTGTCCCGTGGACGCGCGGAACCCACGAGGTGGGGGTGGCCTCCGGACGTCACGTCCTCCGGCCGGTAGTTCGATCGTCGACCGAGGTAGAACAACGGCAGACCCTGATCCGTCTCGATCTGTCGCCACTGCCTCCTGCGGTCGAACTTCCTTCAGCTACCTCGCAGGTCCACCTCTCATCATGCGCCTCGCACGCCGCGTGCACCAGGGGTGAACGGCATGAATCCGGGCAATTTCCGCAAATCGATCACCGGGGCGGCTCAGGCCCGTCACCGGGGTGGGCTCAGGGCCGCGGCCACCCGTCCACGAAGCTCAGCGTCCGGTGGTACGGCCCCTCGGGCCCGGTGCTGCGGTAGTCCTCCGTGCTGCTGCCGGTGCGCACGGTGCGGTCGCCGTCGTGACGCCGGGCGGTCGGGCGCAGGGTGTGGTCGACGGTGGCGCGCTCGGTGACGTGGCCGCCGGTCGCCGTGGTGGCCTCGCGGTGGTAGCCGAGGTCCATCGCGGTGGTCTGGTCGGTGTTGCCCGCCGCGTCGTGGCTCACCTTGTAGGTGACGTCCAGCGGTTCGCCCTCGTGGACGGTGGTGGTGCGGTGCGGCCCGCCGCCCCAGGTCGAGGTGGTGCGGGTGAGGTCGGTGCCGTTGTGCAGGGTCACGTCGTTGCCGCTGTCGCGCAGTTGCTGGCCGGAGCAGAAGGTCAGGTCGTCGCGGACCTCGGTGGTGATCCGGCCGTGCGAGGTCTGCACCCAGCCCCGGGCGACGTCGTGCCGGGCGGCGGTGACCGTCCAGTCGCCGCTGCCGCCGCCGTGGTCGGCGAGCGCGGTGCCGGCGCCGGCCTCCGGGGCGACCCGGTAGTCGGTGAGCTGCCCGCTGGTGCGGGCGGCGCCGTGGTCGACCTCGGCGAAGAGGTTGACCTGGCCGGTCCAGACGTCGTTGCTCTGCGCCTCGGCCGCGTTCACCGCGACGCCGACGGTGTGCGGGCGGCCGTCGAGCAGCAGCCCCACGTACGGCGTCAGGTCGAGCCGGTAGGCGGGCAGGTCGAAGGCGAAGACGCCGGGGACGGGCCGCCAGAGCAGCGGGTCCCAGCCGCCGGTGTAGATCACCGGGTACGGCCAGACCGCGCCGGCCACCCGGCCGTCCACGGTGAGCCGCAGTTCGCGGAACGGGCCCTTGCCGCAGAGGCCGAGGCCCGGGTTGGCGGCGACGAAGGCGTCGGGCGCGGCGGCGTACGCGAACTCCTCGCAGGCACCGCCGCCCCGGGTGTAGACCTCGGCGGTGAGGCGCTCCAGGTTCTGCGGGAAGGCGAGTTCGCGCCCGGCGGCGGGGGCGGCCTGGGTGAGCGCGAAGGGGCCGGTGGTGAGCAGCCGGTCGGCGCTGCGGGCGGCCGGCCAGTGGTTGTCCGCGGTGTAGAAGGTCAGGCTCGCGCTGATCGTGAAGACACCGGTGTAGGTGGCGTCGGTGACGTTGGCGAGGTCGAAGTCGAACTCCTGCGGACCGGCGGCGAGCAGCGGGGCGTAGCGGGTGACGTCGTGTTCGACGTCCCACTCGATGCCGTCCTTGGACGGCTCCGGGGTGGAGGAGAGCATCACCTGGACGCCGCCGACGCGGACGCTGAAGATCCGGTCGAACTGCCGCCCCGCGACCTGCCCGTGGAGGTCCAGCACCACCGCCGACCACGGGCCCGCGCAGTCGGCGGGCGGGGTGAGGGTGGCGGTGTACGGGGTGTCGGGCGGGTTGCCGTAGCCGTTGCGGAACTCGCGCCGGTGCATCGCCTCGACGGTGCAGGAGCGGGTGCCGGGCCGGGTGAGGGGCTTGGTGGCGGTGACCGGGTCGTGGTAGTCGGTGCCGAAGTCGGCGTGGGCGGGGCCGGCGGCGGTGAGGGTGCCGGCGAGGGTGAGCACGGCGGCACCGAGTAAGCCGGCGGCGCGGCGGAGCAGCGGGCGCAGGGCCAAGGCGGATCCCCGGGGTCGGGCGGCCCGTGGCGCTGCCGCGGGCCGGAGGGATGATCCGGCATCCTTCCGGCGGTGGCATGCCAGCGTCAAGGGCGGCGGACGGGGTAGGGCCAAGGGTGGTGGACGGGGTGGTGCCCGTCCGTACGCCGAAAACCGTGCCGCCCCACCGCGGCGGCATCTCACAGAGAGTGCGCATCATGACCGGACTTCCGCCCAGCACCCCCGCCGTCCACGTCGCCGGGGAGGTGGCGAGGGCCCTCGCCGACGGCCGGCCCGTGGTCGCCCTGGAGTCGACCATCTTCACGCACGGCCTGCCGCGCCCCCGCAACCTGGCCGTCGCCCTGGAGGCGGAACGGCAGCTGCGGGAGGCGGGAGTCGTCCCGGCGACCGTCGGGGTGCACGCCGGGGTTCCGACGGTCGGTCTGAGCACCGATCAGATCACCGAACTCTCCGCCGCCGACGGCCTGGACAAGGTCAGCCTGCGCGACCTCCCGGTGGTCGCCGCGCTCGGTCGGCACGGCGGCACCACCGTCGCCGCCACCGCCTTCCTCGCCCACCGCGCGGGCATCCGGGTCTTCTCCACCGGCGGTCTCGGCGGCGTCCACTTCGGCGCCTCCGAGAGCTTCGACGAGTCGGCCGACCTCACCACCCTGGCCGCCACCCCGGTCACCGTGGTCAGCGCCGGAGTGAAGTCGATCCTCGACATCCGTGCCACCCTGGAGCGCTTCGAGACCCTCAACATCCCGGTCATCGGCTACCGCACCCGCAAGTACCCCGGCTTCTACGTCACCGACTCCGGCCACGAGGTCAACTTCAGCGTCGGATCGCCCGAGGAGGCCGCGAAGGTCATCGACGCCCGCGACCGGCTCGGCCTGCCGCAGGCCGTCCTGATCGCCAACCCGGTCGACCCGGCCAAGCAGTTGCCGCCGGAGGAGCTGGACGGCATCCTGGCCCGCGCCCGGGCCGAGGCCGACCGCCTGGGCATCACCGGCAACGCCTCCACCCCCTTCCTGCTGGACCAGATCCGGCGCGACACCGGCGGCCGCAGCCTGGAGGTCAACGTCGAGGTGTACCGGGGCAACGTCAGGCTGGGCGGCGAGATCGCCACCGCCCTGGCCGCCTCCGCCCTCTCTGCCACCCTGGCTGCTTCGGGGGAGTCGGAGACGCCGGGCGCCCCGACCGCTCCGGCCGCGCAGACCGGGGCCTGAGCCGTGCTGGGGGTGCTCGGCGACCTCGTCGAGGACGTCGTGGTGTGGGTCGACGGCCCGCTGCGGCACGGCACCGACTCCGGCGCCCGGGTCTTCCGGCGGCGCGGAGGCAGCGCGGCCAACGTCGCCCGCTTCGCCGTCGGGCAGTGCCCGGCGCGCTTCCTCGGCTGCGTCGGCGAGGACGCGGTCGGCGACGCCGTGGTCGCCGAACTGCGCGGCCACGGCGTCGACGTACGGGTGTCCCGGCGCGGCCGGACCGGCACCGTCGTGGTGCTGATCGACCGGGACGGCGAGCGGACCATGCTGCCCGACCGGGGCGCCGCCACGCTGCTGGAACGCGTCCCGGACGAGTGGCTGGCCGGTCTGACCCACCTGCACGTGCCGGCCTACTCCTTCGACGGCGAGCCGGTCGGCGCCACGGCGGTGGACGCTCTCGCACGAGTCCGGCAGGCGGGCGGCACCACCTCGGTGGACGCCTCCTCGACCGGCATGCTGGAGCGGTTCGGACGGGAGCGGTTCCTCACCCTGCTGGCCGAGTCGGCGCCCACCTTCGTGTTCGCCGACCGCTCGGAGTCCGCCTTCCTCGGCCTGCTGGTGGAGGGACTGCCCGGGCCCGACCGGTCCCGGTTGGCGGAGACCACGGTCATCACCAAGGCGGGCCCCGCACCGACCACCGTCGACGTGCCGGGCGAGGGGCTGTTCACGGTGCCGGTACCGCCGGTGGCGGTGGTGCGCGACCTCACCGGCGCCGGGGACGCCTTCGCGGCCGGGTTCCTGGCCGGGTTCCTGGAGACCGGGGACCTGCGGCACGCGGCCGGGCTCGGGCACCGCAGCGCGGCCCGGGTGCTGGCGTCACCGGGGGCCTCCTGCGGCGAGGGGTGACGGCGGGCGGGCCTCCGGGCGGCTCCGGCGTTCCGGGGCCGCCCGGGGTTCCCCCGGGGGCGTTCGACGGCGGGGCGTTCGAGGCCGGGCGGGTGCCGGCCGGGTGGGCGTCGTCGACGGTGTCAGCGCAGCGCGTCCTTGCGGAGGAAGTGCTTCAACCGTTGCCACGTCCAGGTGTTGACCACGTCCTCGGCGGTGAGCCAGCCGCGCTGCGCCGTGCCGATGCCGAACCGCGGGTAGGCCAGGTGCGGGGTGGCGTGGGCGTCGCTGTCGATGCTGAACCGGACGCCGTGCCGCCTGGCCCGCAGGATGTCCTCGTCCCGGAGGTCGAGCCGCTGCGGGGAGCTGTTGATCTCTATCGCGGTGCCGGTGCGCGCGGCGGCCTCGAACACCGCGTCCAGGTCGACGTCGATCGGGCCGCGGCTGCCGATCCGCCGGGTGGTGAGGTGGCCGATGACGTGCACGTACGGGTTCTCGCAGGCCCGGATCAGCCGACGGGTCTGGGCGGCGCGGTCGAGGGTGAAGTGCGAGTGCACGGAGGCCACGCAGACGTCGAAGCCGGCCAGGAACTCCGGCGGCCAGTCCACCCCGCCGTCCGGGTCGATGTTCAGCTCGGTGCCGTGCAGCAGCCTCAACTTCTTGTGCCGGTCGGACAGTCGGCGCACCTGCTCGCGCTGGGCGAGCATCTTCTCGTCGGTCATCCGCTGCATGACCAGGTTCGGCGCGTGGTCGGTGACGGCGAAGTAGGAGTAGCCGCGGGCGGCGGCGGTGTCGACCATCTCCTCCAGGGTGGCCAGCCCGTCGGTCAGGTCGGTGTGCGTGTGCAGGTCGCCGCGCAGGTCGGACTCCTGGACCAGGTCGGGGAGTTCACCGTTCAGGGCGGCCTCGATCTCGCCCCGGTCCTCGCGCAGCGTCGGGGCGATCCACGGCAGGCCGAGCGCCGCGTACACCTCGTCCTCGGTCTCCGAGACCACCTTGGCGCCGCCGTCCACCTCGAACAGCCCGTACTCGGAGAGCTTCAGGCCGGCCCGCACGGCCATCGTGCGCAGCTTGATGTTGTGCGCCTTCGAGCCGGTGAAGTAGACCAGCGCCGCGCCCCAGTCCTCCTCCGGCACGACCCGCAGGTCCACCTGGACGCCCTGGGTGGTGCGCACCGAGGTCTTGGTCGTCCCGCTCCCGATCACCTCGGCCACGTACGGGAGTTCGGTGAGCGCGGCCATCAGCGGGGCGGAGTCCTCGGCGGTCGCGAGCACGTCGATGTCGCCCACCGTCTCGCGCATCCGGCGCAGCGAGCCCGCGTACGCGCAGCGGGTGCAGCCGGGGACGGCGGAGAGTGCGGCGACCAGCTGTTCGGCCAGCTCGGTGGCGGTGTCGAGCAGGGTCCGGCCGCCGGACTGCCGCATCAGCTCGATGCCGTGCAGGATCTTCTCGCCGCTGCGTTCGCCGAAGCCGGCCAGGTCGGACAGCTTGTCGGCGCGGACCGCCTCGGCGAGTTCGTCCACCGAGGAGATGCCGAGGTCGCGGTAGAGGGCCAGCGCGCGCTTCGGGCCGACGCTGGGGACGGCCATCATCTCCCGCACGCCGGCCGGGATCTCGGCGCGCAGGTTCTCCAGGGCGGCGATCCTGCCCGAGTCGAGGTACTCGGCGATCTTCTCGGCGGTGGACTTGCCGACGCCCGGGATCTGCTGCAGACCCTTGACGTCCAGGCCCGCGAGGTCCTCCGGGTGGCCGCCGACCGCTCGGGCGGCCTTCTCGTAGGCGCGGGCCCGGAAGGCGTCCCCGCCGGTGATGTTGATCAGGTCGGCGTACTCCTGGAGCAGCTCCCTGACCTGGTCGTTGAGCCGGGGCATGGGGCAAGTCTAGGTTCGGCGGGGCGGGTTCGCCGGGTGTGGGGCGTCGCCCGGGGGAGGGCGTCGCGGGGGCCGTCGGGGCGGGTGCGCCGGGTGCGCGGGGCGCGCCGTCAGTCGTGCGCGACGGTCAGCAGCAGGACCACGGTCAGTCCGCCGCCCGGGGTGGACTCGACCGCGAGCCGGCCGCCCGCCGCAAGCACCAGGCTGTGCAGGGCCGGGCCCACCGGGCCGCCGGGCCGCACGCCCCCGAGCAGCCCCTCGCGGGCGCCGGGCGGCTCGTGGGTGCCCCGGTCCGAGATCCGGATCTCCACCCGGCCGCGTCCCCCGCCGCCGTACGGGCCGCCGTCCCGGGCGCGGTCGCGGGCGCCGTCCCGAGCGCGGTTCCGGCCCCGGCCGCGCTCGCGGTCCGGGTCGTGCTCCCGGTCCCGGTCGCGGGTCGAGGCCGTCGGGCCGGGACGCCGCCCGCCGCCCGCCACCTCGGCGCGGACCAGCACCCGGCCGCCCATGGGGCTGCGCCGGATCGCGTGGTCGACCAGCCCTGCGAGGGCCGCCTCCAGGCGCCGGGCGTCCCCGGCCACCACCGGCAGCCCGGGTGCGATGCGGACCGTGACGGTCGCGGAGCGGCCGCCGCCGCGCACCACCCGGCGGACCACGTCGGTCACCTGGACGTGCCGGGCCGTCGGCTCGCAGCCGGCCTGCCGGCCGGTCCACCGCAGCCGCTCCAGCTCCACGCGGGTGAGCGCCCTGGGCGCGGCCATGGTGCCGGACTGGAACGGCCCGGGGCCCTCCTCGGCCTCGACGGCGACCGGGCCGCCCGCGCGTCCGACGGCGCTCCTGCGTCCGGCGCCGCCCGCACCGGACGCGCCGCCGAACGCGGCGAGCGCCCGGGCTCCCGACGCGACGTAGCCCCACAGCCTCCCGTGTGCCATCGCCCTGCCCCTCGTGCCTCACCGGCGGCCGTCATGGGTTCCGCGGCCGACCGGGGCGGGCCGCTTCCCCGGCCCTCCTGCCAGCCTGCGCCCCGCCCGCCCGGGTGACAATCCCGCCCCGGGACGCGAACCCGGTCCGCGCCCCCGCCGAGCGGCCGGTGGGGCACCCGCCGAGCGGCGGGGCGGCCCCCGGTGACCAGGCCCTTCCGGGATCCGCGGGAGGCCCGGGCCTCCAGCAAAGAACTCTTCGCAAAGAACTCTTCGCAGAAAATCCTTTGCAAAGGATCCTTTGTGGTTCTAGGCTCCTGCCATGACCGAGGACAGCGGCTGGAAGCACAGCGACGACCCGCACATCGCCATCACCGCCAGGGGCATGAAGGCGATGGCGCACCCGGTGCGCATGCAGCTGGTCGGGCTGCTGCGCAAGCAGGGCCCGTCCACGGCGACGAGGCTCGCCGCACAGCTGGGGCTCAACTCCGGGGCCACCAGTTACCACCTGCGCCAGCTCGCCGCCGCGGGCTTCGTCGAGGAGGACCGTGAGCGCGGCAACGCCCGTGAGCGCTGGTGGCGTTCGGCCCACCGGCTCACGCTCTGGACGGGGGACGACATGGCGGACGAGGAGCCCGACACGGCCGTCGCCTTCCTGCGGTCCGTCTTGGCGGTGCACAGCCTGACCGGCCAGCGCGCCCTGGACGCCTTCGAGACCATGCCGCGCGAGTGGCGCCGGGTGACGGATCTCAGTGACCTGATCCTGCAGCTCACTCCCGTCGAGGCGGAACAGCTGACCGGCGAGCTGTCCGAGGTGATCGGGCGCTACCGCCGGATCGACGCCGACGGGCCCTTCCCGGAGGGCAGCGAGCAGGTCTCCGTGATCGTCCACGTCCTGCCGGATCCGAGCGGCACCACCACCGAGGGGGAATCCGCATGACCACCACCACCGTCGACGTCGGCACCGCCAGCACCGCCGGCACCGCCGACCCGCCCGCGCGCAGCTTCCGGCCGCTGGCCGGGGTGCTGACCGCCACGGCCGTCTCCGTGACGGGCACGCGCGTCTCGGCCATCGCCCTGCCCTGGTTCGTCCTGGCCACCACCGGCAGCGCCACCATGACGGGCCTGGTCGCCTTCGCCGAGATGGCGCCGTACGTGCTGGTCAAGGCACTGACCGGGCCGGTGATCGACCGGCTCGGGCCGCGGGTGGTGTCCTGGACGACGGACGCGCTGAGCGCCACCGCGGCCGGGCTGGTCCCGCTGCTCCACGCGCAGGGGTTGCTGCCGTTCTGGGTGCTGCTGGTGATGGTCGCGGTGATCGGCGCGATGCGCGGCCCGGGGGACTTGGCCAAGTCGGTCATGGTCCCGGAGGCGGCCGACCGCGCCCGGGTGCCCATGGAGCGCGCCACCGGGCTGTCCGGCGTCACCGAGCGGTTGGCCTCCACGATCGGTCCGGCGGCGGGCGGCGGGCTGGTCGCGCTGATGGGCCCGCTGGCCGGGCTGGCGGTCAACGCGGCCACCTTCGCCCTCGGGTCGCTGATCATCGCCCTCGCGCTGCCGCGCGGCATGGGGCGCCCGGCCCTCCCGGGCGCGGCCGCGGGGCCGTCCGGGTCGGCGGGGGAGGGCGAGCAGGGCACCGGCTACTGGCGGATGTTCCGCGAGGGCTTCGCCTTCCTGCGGTCCGAGCCGCTGTTGCTCGCCGTGACCGTGATGGTCGGCATCACCAACCTCCTCGACGCGGGCTTCATCACCGTCCTCGTCCCGGTCTGGGCGCAGGAGTCCGGAAACGGACCGGCCGCCATCGGTCTGACCACCGGAGCCATGGGCGCCACGGCCGTCGTCGGCAGCCTGATCGCGGCGGCCGTCGCCTCCCGCCTGCCCCGTCGGACGGTCTTCTTCGTCGGCTTCCTGCTGTGCGGCGCGCCCCGGTTCGTGGTGCTCGCCCTGGGCGCGCCCATGTGGGTGGTGCTCACCGTCTTCGCGATCGGTGGTTTCGGCTCCGGCTTCCTCAACCCGATACTCGGCGCGGTGCTCTTTGAGCGGGTGCCCCGCCACCTGCTGGGCCGTGTCCACGCCCTCGGTGACTCCCTCGCCTGGGCCGGGATCCCCCTCGGCGGCCTCGTCGCCGGTGCGGCGGTCGCCCTGGTCGGCCTGATACCCAGCCTGCTCGGAGCCGGCGCCCTCTACCTCGCCACCACGACCCTGGCCGGACTGCGGCCCGAGTGGCGAGAGATGGACAAGCTCCGGGGCCACTCGGCAGGCTCGTGCGGCGAAGCCACCGGGAGCACGCAGATGGCGGACGACACGCGGGAGCCGGTCCCGACGCACTCGTAGGCGCCGTTCACCGGGCCGTCGGCGGGGCGGATGCGCGGGGCCGATTCGGGGAGCCGTTCGGGCGGTGTTCACCGGACCGGCCGGGCGATCCGCTCGGCGCCCTCCGCGACCGGCGAGTGGCCCGCCCACTGGAACAGCAGGACACCCGCCAGGGCGGCGAGGGCGCACCAGGTGGAGATGAAGGCGAGCCGCCAGAACAGGGCACAGACCAGGGCCCCCACAGCGGTGACGAGGCCGAGGCGCCGCAGCAGCCGGTCGCCGCTCGCGAGGAGGGAACCGACCGTGGCCAGGAGATAGCCGGTCAGGAGGACGGCCGGGCGCGGGATGCCGACGGCGTAGACGAGGGTGTGGCCGTGCGCGGTGGCCGCCACCGGGTGGGAGGCGACAGCAACGGCGAGCGGTACGGCGACGGCCGCGCCCAGCAGGGTGAGCGCCGCGAGCACGCGCCGACGCGGTCCGGTGGTCGCGCACCACACCCCGGCCGGGACGAGCACGGGCAACAGCGGAAGGGCGATCACCGCCCAGGCGGTCCGGGCCGCTCCGGCGAGGGCCGGCGACAGCTCACCGTCCGTACCCAGCCAGACCAGCGCCTCGATCAGCTGGTGCAGACCCAGCACCAGAGGAAGCGCGGCGAGCAGTAACCGCTCCGGGTGGCCCGCCCGACGGGCGCGGACCAGACACGCCACCCCGGCCGCCGCGACCACCCCACCGGCCACGGCGTCCGCCTGCGCGCTCCAGCACATCGAGGCCTCTAGCCGGACTTCCCGTGTCCGTCGTCGGGGGCGCCGGATGTGTCGTCGGGTCCGTCGTCGGGGTCGCCGTGGGATCCGGTGCCGCCCTCGGACCGGCCGTCGGGTCCGTCCGCCGACCGGCCCTCGGAAGGCCCGCCCGTACCGTTCGCCGAACCGCCCTCCGCGCCGTTCCCCGCGGCCTCCGCACCGGTCTCCGGGGCCGCCCCGATGCTCTCCAAGGTGTCGCGGACGGTACCGGGCATCGCCGGGTGTCGGCCGATCACGATCACCCCGACGACGATCGCGAGCATCCCGGCCGACTGCCAGGCCAGGGCGCTCGGAGTGACCCGCAGCCGGTCGCCGAGGAAGCCGACCGCGCAGGCGATCCCGGCCAGAGGCTGGGCGGCGGTCAGCGCCGGCAGCGACATCCGCAGCGGCGCGGCCTCGAAGGCGCTCTGCACCAGCAGCAGACCGACCACGCCCGCCACGACCACCGCGTACGGCTGCCAGCTGCGCAGCACGGCCGACAGCCCCTCGTGGTCGAGGCGTTGGGTGGTGGTCCGGGTGAGCGCGTCCTGGAGGCCGTAGAGCAGTCCGGCCGCGAGTGCCAGCAGCGTCGCCTCCTCGAACAGCGGCAGCCGCCGGGCCATCGACACCAACAGCACGACCAGTCCGACCACCGTGCCGACCACCAGCCAGTGCCGCAGCTCCCCGGCGGGAGCCCCACCGCCCGTCGGCTTCCCGGCCACGATGAAGGCCGTCACCCCGAGCCCGAGCAGCAACACCCCGGCCCAGCCCGAGCGGCCCAGGGTCTGACGGGTCAGCACCCGGGCGAGCGCCATGGCGAACAGCAGATTGGTGGCCAGCAGCGGTTCGACCAGGGAGACCTCGCCCTGGTTGAGTGCGAGCGCGGAGAGGATCAGCCCGCTGACCATGAATCCGGTGCCGAGCAGCCATTGGGGCATCCGCATCAGGTCGAGCAGCAGCCGCCACCGCAGGAGGTCGGCACGGGGGGCCCGCTGCGCCGCGTGCTGCTGGAGGACGAAACCGAGACCCAGACAACAGGCCGCGCTGAGGGCGAGAAGGAAGACCGCCACAGGGGGACCACCAGGTTGTCGCTGCCCGCGCCGCGCCGACGGGTTCGAGGTGGATACGCGGTCGCGGCCCGCTTCCGTCAGCGTACCGCCGGGGCGTCGGCCGGGCCGATCGGACACGACGCGCGGGCGCCGCGCCGAACGCCCGCCGGGCCGGCAGCCGAGCCGCTGCGGGCGGCCGGGCTGCCGGCCCGGGCGGTGCCACGGCTCGGCCGGTACTGCCGTGCCCGGTGCCGTCCGCCGCGCTTGCCGCTACGGGCGGGGCAGGCGCACGCTGGTGTGAGCGGCCGCCACGGGTCACCGTCCGTGCCGGTCAGGACAGGCGCGACGGGGGCCGGCGCCAGGAGGTGTGGCATGCACAACCAGTGGGACGTGGAGCTGACATTCGACGAGGACGGCGTGCACACGGCGTGCGACGCCAGGCTGACGGGCGCGAGGGCGCCGGGTCTGAGCGCGCACGGCGAGGCCGTGAAGAGCGCCGACGACCGTCCGCTCGCCAGGATCGGCGAGGAGGTCGCGGCCTCCCGCGCCCTGGAGGAACTGTCCCGCAAGCTGCGGGCGCAGGCCACCGGGGAGATCGACGACGAAGGACACCGTCCGGGGTACCTGATCTACTGACGGTGGCCACTGCCGGCAGCTACTGGCGGCGACGGCGGGCACGGTCCGGGCGGCGCGGTCGTACGGTCCACGGCCGTCCCCGCCCGGAGCGGCCCGCTCCGGCGTGCGTGGTGGGGGCTCTCCTCCCGGGCTCGGCCACCGGGGGCTGCCCACCAGGTAGGGAACGGGGTGCGGCAGCGCCGGTCCGCCGCCGAGCGCAGCGTCTCCTCCCCGGCCCGGTAGGCCTCGGGCCGCTCGGCAGCCGTGCATGCTGACGCGGTACGCGCTGCCGACGGCGTCCACGGCGTCCACGGCGTCCACGGCGTCCACGGCGTCCACGGCGTCCACGGCGCCCACGGCGTCGTGCGTTCGGCCGCGGTACGGCCCGGGTGGCAGCGACGCCAGACCCCCGCCGTCACATCCCCCAGCGTCGTCGCACCGGCCACCGGCCACCGGCCACCGGCCGGTCCGGCTGGTGGCGCAGCACGCAGCGCTCGATGGTGTCCCAGCCGGGTGGCGCGGAACCGGCGAAGCGCCGGCCCCGGCCTCCACGCCCCGACCGCCCCAGGCGAGCCCGAGGCGGTCGTGACGCACTTTCAGCACCTTCAACCGGCCCGCGCCGGTGCCCGCTCGGTGAGGGGCAGGCCGACGGTGCGCCGTCGACCGGGGGCAGCCGACCGGAGGCTCCGGTCCGGAGCCGGCAGCGCATCCGGGCGTCCGGTGCCGGGCAGCGCACGGTCGGCGCTCCCGCTGCTGCTGCGGCGGCCGACGGGAGGGTGCGGTGGGTGCCGCCGGCAGCAGCCGGTCGTCAGCCCCTGGAGAGGAAGTCGACGAGGCGTCGGTTGACCTCGGTGGCGGCGGCCATCGGCAGGTTGTGGTGGGTGGCGTCCGGGAGGACGGCGACCTCCGCCGACGGGAGGGCGCGGCGGGCCGTCTCGGCGACGCGGGCCGAGTGGGTGGGTGCGGCTCCGGGCGGCGAGGAGGGTGAGGACCGGGGCGGTGAGGGCGCCGAGGCGGGCGGGGGTGGGGCGGGGGCCGGTGACGACACGGGAGACCGGGAAGTCGGCGTAGCCGAGGGCGTAGACCTCGCGCCAGTCGGGGTCGAGGTGGGCACCGCCGCCGGTCTCCCAGTCGAGGAAGGAACGGGCGCGGTCCGGGGTGCGGCCGGGGAGGAAGAGGGGGACGGCGTGCAGCAGGTAGCCGGGGCGGAAGCCGGCGAAGCACAGGTTGGGGTCGAGCAGGGCGAGCCGGCCGACCCGCGCGGGGGCGTGCAGGGCGTACTCCAGGGCGATCCAGCCGCCGTACGAGTGGCCGCAGAGGTCGGCCTCGGGGACGTCGAGTCGGTCGAGCACGGCGTCCAGCCAGCCGAGGAGTCCGGGGACGCCGTCGAGTGCGGCGCCGTCGTGGACGCTGCGCCCGGGGTCGCCGATGAGGTCGACGGCGAGGACGCGGTGCCCGGCGTGGGCCAGGGCGGCCGCGTTGGCGAACCACATGGTGGAGGTGGCGCCGCCGCCGTGGAGGAGGACGAGCGGCCGACCGTCCCGGGGGCCGCAGGCGTTGATCCGCGTGGTGCCGTGGTCGGTGCGGACGGTGAGGGCCTCGACCGGGGCGGGCCAGCGGGCCAGCAGGGAGTCGTATGCGGCGAGGAAGGTGGCGGTGCGGGCGGACAATGTCGGGCCTCCGCGGATGTGGTGTGATGGCGTGCGGAACCACTCGCTCGGCAAGTATCTCGCTCAGTGAGTGTCTCGCTCAACAACTATCTCGCTGATCGAGAGAATCATGACACGGGCCTGCCCGAGGGAGGACGACAGGGTGTCCGAAGCTGAGGAACCGATGCGGCTGGTCCACCTGCTGCGCGGTCTGACGGTCGAACTCGACCTGTTCGGGGCCGAGTTCGCGTCCCGCAACGGTCTGCATCCGACCGACCTGCGCGCGCTGATCCACCTGCTGGACGTCTCCCGGGCCGGGGAGGTGGTCACCCCGGGCAGGCTCGGTGAGGCGCTGCACCTGAACTCGGCCGGCACGACCGCTCTGGTGGACCGGCTGGAGCGGCTCGGGCTGATCCGTCGCGAGCGCGACCCGCAGGACCGGCGCAGGGTGCGGCTGCTGGTGGAGGAGCGGGCGGTGGAGCTGGGGCAGGGCTTCTTCGGCGGGTTGATCGGCGATCTGCTCGCCGAGATGCGGCGGTTCGACCCGTCGGAACTGGCCACGGCCCGGCGCTTCCTGGAGGCCATGACCGGGGTGGTCTCCGCCGCCCGCCAGAACCGCTGAAGAGCGTCTTGGCGGCCATCTGAGCCAGGTGAGCGTAGGACCGCCAGGGGGAGGCGGGGCCTACGCCGGCCCGAGGGTCCAGCTGATCACCGACAGCGTCGCCATCGACGCCAGCGTCGACCAGAGCACCGCGTCCCGGGCGAGCACCGTGCCCTGCCCGTACTCGCGGGCGTAGGTGTACACGTTCTGCGCGGTCGGCAGTGCGGAGAACAGGACGACGGTGAGGAGTTGGTGGGCGGGCAGGTGGAGCACCGGGCCGGCCACGGCGAGTGCGACGAGCGGTTGGAGCAGGGTCTTGATCGCGACGGTCAGTCCGACCTCGGCCCGCCGGGAACGGCCGTCCGTCGGCGGTCGGTTGTGGAGCGAGATGCCGAGGGCTATCAGGGCGGTCGGCACGCCGGCGCCGCCCAGCAGTTCGCAGGAACGATTCAGCTCGGCGGGCAGGTGCACCCCGGTCGCCGAGACGACGGCGCCGAGCGCGGTGGCGAGCAGGATCGGGTTGCGCACCGGCAGGGTCAACAGGGCCCGGCGGCCGGCCGCGCCACCGTCCAGCACGGCGAGGACGGCGGGGGTGACCAGCAGGATCTGGAACAGCACCACGGGCGCCACGAAGGAGGCGTCACCGACGACCTGCACGGCCACCGGGATGCCCAGGTTGGCGGAGTTGACGTACCCCGAGGCCATCGCGCCGATCGCCAGTTCGCCGGGCTTGCGCCGGAAGAGAAAGTGCCCGGCGAGCAGTCCGAGGCCGGTCGCGACGGCGGTGCCGGCGGCGAAGGCCAGCATCGACGGGTTCGCGAAGCGCCCCAGCGGGGTGCGGGCGATCATCAGGAAGAGCGCGGCCGGCATCGCCACGTGGAAGACGAACCGGTTGAGCACCGCCTCGGCGTGCGGTCCGAGCAGGCCGGTGCGGCCGACGAGGTAACCGACCGCGGTGAGCGCCCAGATCGGGGCGAAGCCGGACAGCAGCGGATGCAGGGATGGCATGGTTCCTCGGATCGCTCGGACGTGTCTGCCGGGTGCGGCGGGGGTCGCCCGCCGGAGGCTTCGACCCGCGAGCCGGTGGACCCCCTGAGCCGCTGAACCCCCGGGGCAGTAAACCAGTGGCCGCCGGCCCGGCGATCACGGGCCTACGATGGGCGAGCAGCCGAGGGGCGACGCGAGGGGTGAACCGTGGAGGACCAGTACCTGAGCCTGTCCGAGGTGGAGGCGATCGCACGCCGCGCCCACCGGGGGCAGGTGGACAAGAACGGCCACCCGTACGGCGAGCACATCGCGGCGGTCGCGCACGGGACGGCCGCCCGCGGGGGCAGTGAGGCGCAGATCGCCGCGGGCTGGCTGCACGACACTGTCGAGGACCACCGGTTGAGCCGGGAATGGCTGGCGGCGGCCGCGTTGTCCGAGGAGACCAAGACGATCGTGGACGCGCTCACCCGGCGCCCGGAGGAGCCGCTGGAGGAGTACACCGCGCGGATCCTGGCCACGCCGGGCGCGCTGTTGGTCAAGCGTGCCGATCTGGC
Source organism: Kitasatospora sp. NPDC085464 (assembly GCF_044541955.1). Taxonomy (NCBI): domain Bacteria; kingdom Bacillati; phylum Actinomycetota; class Actinomycetes; order Kitasatosporales; family Streptomycetaceae; genus Kitasatospora; species Kitasatospora sp. NPDC085464. The sequence goes on along the minus strand of NZ_JBITTM010000005.1, from coordinate 176,413 downwards.
CCACAACTCCGACCCGGCCCGGCTGGCCTCACTGGACCGGACGACCGCCGAGCGGCTGGCCGCCAAGTACACGCGGATGCGCGAGCTGCTGGGGCTGACGGAGGAGCTGTGACACCCGGCGGGCTTCCGGCTTCCGGCTTGCAGCCTCAACGCGGGGCGGGCCGTAGCGCAAGGGTCGTAGCGGCAGGCCGGGGGTGCCCGGGGAACCACGAGAGGGCCCGGGCCCGCGGATCGCGCGGGTCCGGGCCCTCTCGGGCACCCCGGTGGTCCCTGTCCGACCCCCGGGGTGAGGGGAGTGGTCAGGGGCAGGAGGGAATCAGTGAGCCGATGGGGTCCGGCTTAATACCAGTGGTGGTTCTGCCAGAAGGACCAGGCGGCGTTCGGGCTGCCGTAGCGGGAGTTCATGTAGTCGTAGGCCCACTTGATCTGGGTCTTGGGGTTGGTCTTCCAGTCGGCGCCGGCCGAGGCCATCTTGGAGCCCGGCAGTGCCTGGCCCAGGCCGTAGGCGCCCGAGCTCGGGTTGGTCGCGGTCACGTTCCAACCGGACTCGTGGGAGATGATCTGGTTGAACGAAGCCAGCTGGCTCGCCGGGACGATCTGGGCGGCGATGGTCTTCGGGGACACGGTGGCGGCGTTCGCGGTGGCGGGCAGGACACCGGCGCCCAGGGCGGTCAGACCGGCGGCGCCGGCAAGAATCGCGGCCGAAGTACGCATACGGAGCTTGAAAGCGGGCATGAAGAAGAAGACCTCAATCAGGTTGGGCCGAGTCACGCCCCGCCCAGGACCACGGCCGGACAGGGGCCGAAACGGTTGCGGGGCGTGACTCAGCGACAAGCCATTCACCGGCGGGACAGGAGCCGGTGTGGCTGGCGACGAGAGCCATTGTTGGCAGACCGGATCGGCCACCGCCAAGACCCTCTCGTTACGACCGACAGTCGTAGGCGAGCGGCCGCCGTGGATTCGAAGGGCCGGTCGCGCGGAGCGCGCGGACCGGCCCTGACGTGTGCCGACGCGGGGGCTCGGGGGATGGGCCGATCGGACCGATGGTGCGGGCAGGCCTACTACGGTCCGTCGTGGACGTTGATTCCGTGTGAGCGCACTCACCGTTTGAGCCCGGGGAGCCGTCACCCGCGGGTCCTGCGGGAGCACTTTGGGTACAGACGATCAACCCGGTGCTGAGACCGGCGCCACACCCCGGAGCGCGCGATCGCCGCAGGTCACGCCCACTTCCGAGCGGGCCCGGTCAGCGCAGGTCGCCCAGCCGCCGGTGCCGTACCGCCCGGGCCGCGAGCCGGTCCGTCTCGGTGGGCGCCGCGAGGGTGCCGAGCGCCGTACCGACCGCGTGTCCGAGGCGGGCGCAGAAGGCCTCCGGCTCGTCGGCCGCGTCCGGCAGCTCCGGGATCACCTCGTCCACGAGCCCGACCTCCGCGAGGTGGTGCGCCCCGATCCCCTGCGCCCGGGCCAGCTCGGCGGCATGCTCGCCGTCCCGGTGGACGATCGCCGAGGCGCCCTCCGGTGGCAGCGGCGCCAGCCAGGCGTGGCCGGCGGCGAGCACCCGGTCGGCCGGGAGCAGTGCGAGCGCTCCGCCGCCCGAGCCCTGGCCGAGCAGCACCGCGAGGACGGGGGTGCGCAGTGCGAGCAGGGTGGTCAGGCAGTGCGCGATCTCCACCGCGATGCCGTCTCGCTCGGCCTCGGCGGACAGCTCGGCCCCCGCTGTGTCCACCACGGTCACCAGGGGGAGCCCGAGCTGCTCGGCCAAGCGCGCGGTACGGCGGACGGCCCGAAGATCGTCCGCGGTGAACGGGCGCTCGTGCTCCGCGGACTGCCGTTGCTGGCCGACCACCAGGACGGGCCGGCCGCCCAGGACGGCGAGCGCGCGGACCAGGGCGCCGCCGCGGCCACCCGGGGAATCCAGCAGCACCAGCTCCTCGGCGGTGCGCCGCAGCAGCTCGCGGGTGCCCGGGCGGTCGGGGCGGCGGGTGCGGCGGACGGAGTCCCAGGCGTCCGGGCGCCCGGGTGCGGCGTCGGGGGCCTCCGCCGGAGGGGTGCCCGTGCCGGTGTCCGCGTCCGTGTCCGTATAAGGGGTGTCCGAACAAGGGGTGTCGATGGACGGGGCGCCCGGGGGAGGCGGCGGCGTCGCGGTGAGGACGGCGAGCGTGCGGCGCACCAGCTCGCGCAGCTCCTGCGGCGGGACGACGGCGTCCACCAGTCCCCGCGCGGCCAGCGTCTCGGCCCGCTGGACATCCGGCGGCAGCTCCACGCCGCGCAGCTCCTCGTACACCCGCGGGCCGAGGAAGCCCAGGCGGGCGCCCGGTTCGGCGAACACCAGCTGGCCGAGGGTGCCCCAGGAGGCGAAGACCCCGCCCATGGTGGGGTTGCGCAGATAGGTGAGGTAGGGCAGTCCCGCCGCGCGGTGGGCCTGGACGGCGGCGGTGATCCGCAGCATGCAGAGGAACGCCGCGGAGCCCTCCTGCATGCGGGTGCCGCCGGAGACCGGCAGGGCGAGCAGCGGCAGGCGCTCGGCGGTGGCGCGTTCGACGGCCCGGGTGATCCGCTCGGCGGTCGCGACGCCGATCGAGCCGCCGAGGAAGCCGAACTCGGAGGCGACCAGGGCGAGCGGCCGTCCGTCGATGAGGCCGCGGCCGGTGAGGACGGCCTCGTCCAGGCCGGTGCGTCCGCGGGCCCGGTCGAGCGAGGCGCGGTAGTCGGGGTCGGCGGGCGGGCCGGGCGGAGGTTCGTCCCAGGAGCGGAAGCTGCCGGGGTCGACCAGCAGGCCGATCAGCTGGTGTGCGGTGGGAGCGGTCGGCGTGGTGTGTCCGGCCGATGCGGCCTGCGCCGCAGCGGCGGGCGCCGGAGGGGTGGTCCGCGCCTTGTCGTCGTCCTCGTTCGCCGCCATGCCCACCCCGTCAGAGATCGTTCCGGTCCGTCGTGATCCGTCACTCTATGCGGCGCGGTCCGGGCGCGGCGAGAGCCCGCGGAACGGGGCGGGACGGTCTCGACGCCAGTTCGATGGCGGTCGACCCTTGAACCGTCGGGATGGTTCGTGGACGGCGCCGGAGGAGAGTCGATGCGGTCGGGATACGGTCCAAGTCGCCTCAGGTAAAGGGGAGTTACCCGCTGGTTAACATTTGGAAGGAGGGCTTCCGGAGTTGACGGTGTATCGCCACACTGGGGGCATGACTCGCACTCTACGCGCGTGGAAGTCCCGCGCTGCCGCCGTCACCGCCGTCGCCCTGATGACCCTCGCGCCGGTCGCCGTCGCCACCGACGCGCACGCCGTCAGTGGTTCGGTGTGCCTCTCCGCACTCCCGTCCGAGGCCGCCGACACCCTCGACCTGATCGCCTCCGACGGGCCGTTCCCCTACTCCCAGGACGGCGTGGTCTTCCAGAACAGAGAGCACGTCCTGCCCGGCGAGTACTACGGGTACTACCACGAGTACACCGTCGTCACCCCGGGCTCGCCGACCCGCGGCGCCCGCCGGATCGTGACCGGCCAGAACTACCAGGAGGACTACTACACCGGCGACCACTACGCCACGTTCTACCTGGTCGACCAGAGCTGCTGACCCTCCCGGTACGGCGGTGGCCCCGGCGCACTTCCCCGCCGGGGTCACCGTGGTGCCGCCGCGGCGCCGCTGCCGGATCACCGCCGTACCCCTCATGACCCGCCGGATCACCGCCGTGCCCGCCGTGCCCTGGCGCACCCCGGAGGTGCCCGGCCGTCGCGGGCGCAGCCCCGGTCAGAGCTCCGACGGCCCCCAGGCCTCCACCACCAGCTCGTCCCCGACCCGCAGCGTGCCCGGCCGCAGCACGGCGAACTTGCTGCCGAACGGGGCGGAGCCGCCGGACGGCACGCCGTCCCCCGACCACGCGCTTGCTAGGGTCGGGTGCATGGCACCGAGCAGCGCGAACCCTCCGGGACGGCTCCGGCGAGACGCGCAGCGCAACCGCGACCTGTTGCTCGCCGCCGCCCGCGACATGTTCTCCCGGCACGGCCTGGACGTGCCGCTGGACCAGATCGCCAAGGAGGCCGGCGTCGGCAACGCCACCCTCTACCGGCACTTCCCGACCCGCGAGGAACTGATCGGCGAGGTGTTCGCGGACGTCGGCGCCGGCCTGGCCGCCGCCGGGGAGGAAGCGCTCTCCGCCGAGGACGCCTGGACCGGCCTCGAACGGTACTTCGAGCGGATCTTCGCACTCGTCGCCGCCGACCAGGGCATCAACGACCTGGTCACCCAGGCCATTCCGGTCATCCCCGGCATGATCGAGATCAGTCGGCAGCACGCCACCACCGTCGGCGGCCTCATCGCCCGCGCCCAGGAACAGGGCACCATGCGCCGCGACGTGGGCACCATGGACCTGCTGTTCCTGCTGGGCCCGCTCTGCCGCGCCCTGCCCGCCACCACCGAGCTGCGCCCCGACCTCTGGCGCCGCTACCTCGCCCTCCTCCTCGACGGCTTCCGCACCCAGGCCACCCACCCGCTGCCGGTCCCGCCGATCGGCGAGGAACACCTCGACCGGATGTTCGCGGACCTCTGGGAGGCGGAGCCCCCGCAGGCCTGAGCGGGCGGCCTCCGGGCGCGGTTCCCTCGGCACGGGGTTCTTCGGCGCGGCTTCCAGGGATGCGGGGTTCCTCGGCATCAGGGACGCGTACGGAACGGCAAGCTCCGCGTCAGGGCCTCGTCAACGGGCGGCGGTCGCGCGGTCGCGGGGCGTTTTGCTGAGGTGCGACGGAGCGCTCGCACGCGGATGGTCCGCCGGTCGGGCCGCTTCGACCGGTTCGGCCGCGGTGAGGGTGCGGCAGGAGAGGCAGGGGCGGGGCATGGCGGACAGCGCGGACGGCGTCGACAACATGGCGGGCACGGCGGGCGTGGCCGGCGAGGCCGGCGGTGCGGACGAGGGCCGGATCGTGGTCGGCCTCAGCGGCTCGCTCGGCAGCCTCGCCGCCCTCCACCACGCCGTCGCCGAGGCCCGGCGCACGGACTCCGAGGTGCTCGCGGTGCTCTGCTGGACCCCGCCGGGCGACGAACTCGGCTACCGCCGCACCCCTTGCCCGCCGGTCATCACCGCCGGTCGCGACGACGCCGTGGCCCGGCTGCGGCAGGCCCTCGACGAGGCCTTCGCCGGCGGGTACGCGGGTGTCCGACTCCGCTGCCAGGCCGTCCGGGGTGACACCGGCCACACCCTGGTGCGGTGCGCCGACCGCCCCGGCGACCTGCTCGTCCTCGGCGCCGGGCGCGAACGCGGCCGCCTCGCCCGGCTGGTGCACCCCTCGGTCACCGCCTACTGCGTCCGGCACGCGACCTGCCCGGTGCTGGCGGTCCCGCACCCTCCGTTGCTCCGGGACCTGCGGACGCTGGAGCACGGGTACCGTCGGTGGGCGTCGGCGGCGCGGAACTGACCGGCGGGTGACGGCGGGTGGATCACGGCCGGTGGATCACAGCCGGTGACCCGCGATCCGCCGCAACGGCCGGAGCGGGCAGCCGTCCGTGCCGTACCCGCCGTCGCCCACCTCGCGGTGGCGGCGGACCAGCCGATCGTCCCGTCCGGCCACGACAGCCCCCCGTGTCACGACAGACCGGCAGCCTCGGCGAGGACGGCGGCGGTGCGGCGGCCGGCCTCCAGGGTGTCGGCGTCAGTGGCGGGGAGGCAGCGTCGGGCCTCGGGGCTGTAGACGGTCATCACCACGCCGGCGTGGTCGGTGGGGAGTTCGAGCAGCGCGGCGGTCGGGACGGCAGCGGCCAGCTTGCGGGTGTGCTCGACGTCCACGATCTCGTCCGCCGTGCCGTGCACCAGCCAGATCGGGACCGGCGAGGGGCCCGAGGCCAGGTGGTCGAGCGGAGCGTCGCCGGTGGTGACGGCCGGGTCGGTGTACTGCGAGGCGATGCCGACGGCGGCGCTGGGGCGGAGTTCGGCCGGGGTGTCCGGGTGGGTGGCGACCGCGATCGCCTCCCGGCCGCCGAGCGACCAGCCGGCCAGCACGAGGCGCGCCGGATCCCCGCCGAAGGCGGCCGCGGTCCGGCGGGCATGGGCGAGGGAGGCGCGGAGCTCGGCGGCGCCGCCGTCCGCCTGCCGGCAACTCCAGTCCGGGACGAGCACCAGCAGCCCGCGGGCGGCGGCCTCCCGGGCCAACGGGCGCAGCACATCCCGCTAGTTCGGGCCGCTGCCGTGCCAGAGCAGGACGACGGGAGCCGGCCCGGCGGCACCCGTGGTCGGCCGGTGCACGTCCGACAACCGCCCGTCCGCGTACGGAACGACCTCGAATGGTGCGCTGTCCATGAAGGGTTCGCCTCCGATTCGGTGACTGATCACTGAGCTGGTACTGTACTTCCTGTCGCGAGGGAGATGATTCCTCGTCAGGCGTCAGTGGTGCTACCAGAGCACGTCCTACTTTCAGTAGGAAGAGTCCGTGCGACCCGGGCCTGGCGCTCTACATTCGGATGGGGTTCGGTGCCTTTCAGGGGTACCGGGCCCCATTCGTGTTTCCCGGAGGTGGGGTTTACGGGTGGGTGTTTCCCGGGATTCCGTATTCGCTCGTTGGGGTGCTAATGTTCCTCCTGTCGCGAGGGAGATGATTCCTCGTCAGGCGTCAGTGGTGCTACCAGAGCACGTCCTACTTTCAGTAGGAAGAGTCCGTGCGACCCGGGCCTGGCGCTCTGCATTCGGATGGGGTTCGGTGCCTTTCAGAGGTGCCGGGCCCCATCCGCGTTTTCCAGGCGGGCCAGTTCCTCGTTGCTGAGTACCAACTCCCCTGCGGTGGCCGAGTCGCGGATCGTCTCGGGGCGGCTGGCGCCGGGTATCGGGATGGTGACCGGGGAGGTGGCCAGCAGCCAGGCGAGGGCGACGCGTTGCGGGCTGACTCCGCGGTCGGCGGCGACCGCGGCGAATTCCCGGCCGGCCCCGCCGAGTTCGGCGGAGCGGCCGATGCCGCCGAGGGGGCTCCAGGGGAGGAAGGCCAGGCCCAGTTCGGTGCACAGGTCCAGCACGGGCTGGTGCTTGCGGACGGCGGGGGAGTACTCGTTCTGGACGGAGACCAGGGCGTCGCCGAGGATCTCCCGGGCGAGCCGGACCTGCGCCACGTCGACGTTGGAGATGCCGGCCGCGCGGATCTTGCCCTCCTCGTAGAGCTCCCGGACGGCGCCGAGCGAGTCGGCGTACGGGACGTTCCGGTCCGGGTGGTGCTGCTGGTAGAGGTCGATCGCCTCGACGCCGAGGCGGCGCAGTGAGCCCTCGCAGGCGCGCTTGAGGTGGGCCGGGTCGCCGTTGACGGTCCAGGTGCCGTCGCCGGGGCGGCCGCGGCCGCCCTTGGTGGCGACCAGGACCCGGTCGGCGTCCGGGCCGTAGGCGGCGAGGGCCCGGGCGATCAGTTCCTCGTTGTGGCCGTACTCGTCGGCGTGCCAGTGGTACGAGTCGGCGGTGTCGATGAGGGTGACGCCGGCGTCCAGCGCGGCGTGGACGGTGGCGATGGCGCGGGCCTCGTCGGGGCGGTTCTCGACGGAGAGCGGCATCGCGCCGAGGCCGATGGCACTGGTCCGGACGGTGCCGAGGAGGCGGGTCGTCGTGGTGGTGGTCATGCGGGGAGCTCCTGTCCACGGGTGGCGGCGATCAGGCCGGGCAGCCAGTCGCGGGTGTGCGAGAGGGGGTGGCCGAGCCGGCGGGCCCGGGAGTTGTCCATGCCGTAGTAGCGGTCGAAGGAGAACGGCGAGGCCTGCTGCCCGGGTTCGGGTGCGGCGGTGCGGTACGGGCGGCCGGCGGCGAGCAGGTCGCAGAGGTCGGTGGCGGTCAGTTCGCCGTCCGAGGCGAGGTTGACGGGGCCGGTGAACCGTTCGCCCGCCGCCCAGGCGAGGAAGGCGGCGGCCTCGTCCTCGTGGGTGTAGGAGGAGGGCAGGTTCTCCGAGTGCACCAGTACGGGCAGGCCGGCCTCGATCCGTTCGGTGTAGTGGGCCAGCCTCCCGGTGAAGTCGGCGGTGCCGAGGACGTGCCCGAGCCGGACGGTGACGAACGGGAAGGGCGCGCCGCAGGTGAACACGGCCTCCGCCTGGCGCTTGCCCTCGCCGTACGAGGACTCGACGAACTCGGCTTCCGTCCAAGGGAGTTCGAGTCGGATCGGCCACTCGGCCGGGTCGACGGCGGACTCGGCGAGCGGGCGGTCCGCCGGGCGGGGCTCGCCGGTGTCGTAGACCTCGATCGTGGAGGTCATCAGGTAGCGGCCGGTCCGTCCGGCGAAGGCGCGGACGGCGAGTTCGGCCTGTTGCGGGGTGTAGCAGACCTGGTCGATCACCGTGTCGAAGTCCTGCCCGGCGAGTGCGCTGGTCAGCGCCGCCTCGTCCGTGCGGTCGGCGACGAGCCGGGTGACACCGGGAGGCGGCGGTGTCGAGCCCCGGTTGAGCACGCTGACCCGGACTCCGGAGTCGCGCAGCCGGGTGACCAACTGCCGTCCGAAGTAGCGGTTTCCCCCGATGACGAGCACGTTTTCCATGCCCACAAGTGTTATGGTGCGGCGCGGTTCGATGAAGGGGTGATCATGGGAGTTCAGGCGCTGCGACCGAAAGACCGACGGCAGTCCCGGGGTTCGGCCGACGATTCGTCGGTGGGCTCCCGGAGCGGCGTCGGCGGGGGTCTGGACGCGGTCGACCTGGGGCTGCTGGAGCTGCTCCAGTCCGACGGGCGGATCACGCTCAGCGAGCTGGGCCGGCGGGTCAACCTCAGCCCGGCCGCGGTCGGCGAGCGGGTGCGCCGGCTGGAGGCGAGCGGCACGATCACCGGCTACGCGGCCCTGGTCGCGCCGGAGCGGCTGGGCTACGGCATCCGCGCCTTCGTGCGGGTCTCGCCGCACGCCCGGATGACGGTGAAGTACCTGCGCAGTCAGGACCTGCTGAACCGGCCGGAGGTGCTGGAGGTGCACCACGTGATCGGCGAGGACTGCTGGGTGTTCAAGGTCGCCGCCCGGGACACCGCCCACCTGGAGGAGCTGATCGAGGCGATCTCGGTGCTCGGCCGGACGACCACCTCGGTGATCCTGTCGTCGCCGGTGGACCAGCGGGCGCTGCTGCCTTCGGACTGACGGAGCGCCGGAGGGCACGCGGGAACGCGCGGGAACGCGCGGGAACATGCGGGAACACGCGGGAACACGCGGGAACACGCGGGAACACGCGCGGGGACGTACCCGGGAACGCGCTCCGGAACACACGCGGGAACGAACACGGGAACGCACGCGTGGACGCGTTCACGACGGCTGCCGGTCGGAGCCCAGCTCGCGCGAGATCCGCAGGCCGACCTGCGCCACGGCCGGCCCGAGCGCCCGCACCCGGGCGGCCGTCATCCGGGAGGTGAGCCCGGAGACGGAGAGCGCCGCCGTCACCTCCCCGGTGTGGTCGAAGATCGGCGCGGCGACGCACCGCACCTCGGGCTCGTTCTCCCGGTCGTCGATGGAGTAGCCGCGGGCGCGGATCCGGGCGAGGTCGGCGCGCAGCCGGCTCTCGTCCGAGATGGTCCAGGCGGTCACCGGGCGCAGGCCGGCCGTGACCACCTCGGTGACGGCCTCCTCCGGCAGCCAGGCGAGGATCGCCTTTCCGGTGGCGGTGCAGTAGGCCGGGGCCCGGCTGCCGACCCGGGAGGCCATCCGGACGTTGGTCTCGTCCTCGACCTTGTCCAGGTAGACGATCCCGGGGGCCTGCCAGACCGTCAGGTGGACGGTCTCGCCGGCCTCGCGCTGGAGCCGGCGCAGGTGTTCGGCGGCGACGCTGCGCAGGTCGAGGGTGGTCAGGTAGGCCTGGCCGAGCCGCAGGGAGCCGTGGCCGAGCCGGAACCAGCCGGTCTCGCGGTCGCGGTCGAGCAGGTGCTCGTCCAGCAGCGGACCGGCCAGTCGCAGGACGGTGCTCTTGTTGAGGCCGAGGGCTTCGGCGAGTTGGGCCAGCGGCACGCCGCGCCCGTCGCCGTGGTCGCGGACGTGGCCGAGGACGGCGAGCGCGCGGCGCAGCGAGGAGGACTGGTTGCGTTCGGTCGCCGGCTTCCTGGGTGCCGTCTCCGTCATGGGTCGTTTCCCTGCTGGTGTGTTCCCGGGTGTGTTCCCTACGGGTTCTTCCGCCGCTCCTCCGCCTTCCGTCGTCGGCGGCGTCGTTGGCGTCGTTGGCGTCGTTGCCCCGCGGCCGTCGGCGGCGCCGGCCGTGGCGGTGGTCAGAACGTACCCGTTCGCGGTCGGAACGCCGCATCCTCGACACAACGTTGTGCAGTGCAAAACTTTCGCCGACCCCCTCTTGTTGGCGCCGATCGCCCGCGCCTAACGTCCCTGCCATCGAGCAGGCGACGTCGCCCCACCCGAGCGCTGCGGCCTGCCCCACCCCCACCACTTCACCCACCATCGGCCCCGGTCAGGGCCTGCTTCGACGTGCCCGTCCCGCGGTCAGCGGCCCGCGGCGGCGCGCGTCCCGGCGGCAGCTGTCGGGAGGGGAGGTCTCCACCATGCGACTCACCGGACGGACCGCAGTGGCCGCCGTGCTCGCCGCCGGTTGCCTGGCCGCCACCGCCTGCGCGCCGGGCACCGCCTCGTCGGCGGGCGACCGGGCCGGCGACGACCGGACGGGCACGCTGCAGGTCTGGCTGTACAACGAGGCGGGCAACGCGGCCAAGGAGGCCGTGATCGCCAAGGCGGTCGGCGAGTTCCAGTCCTCCCACCAGGGCGTCACCGTGAACGTCAGCTACATCGACACCGACGCCTCGGCCCGCGCCGCCAAGATGAAGGGCGCCTTCAACGACCCCGGCAGCGCCCCCGACCTGGTCGAGTTCGGCAACACCGACCTGCCCGGCTACGTCGCCGCCGGCGGGCTCGCCGAGATCGGCGCCGAGCTGGACCGCTGGAAGGACCGGGGCGACCTCGACCCGGCCATCGCCAGGACCGCCGTGGTGGACGGCAGGACCTACGGCCTGCCGTGGTGGGTCGGCGTCCGGGCGCTGTACTACCGCACCGACCTGTTCACCGAGGCCGGGCTCACCCCGCCGACCTCGTACGCCGAACTGGTCGCCGCCGCCCGGAAGATCCACGCCGCGCACCCGGACACCTTCGGCATCGCGGTCGGCGGCAAGTACACCTTCGGCGCGCTGCCCTTCGTCTGGGACGCGGGCGGCGACATCGCCGCCAAGGACGGCACCGCCTTCAAGGCGGCCATCGGCTCGCCCGCCTCGCAGGCCGGGATCAAGCGCTACACCGACCTGTTCGGCGCCGACGGCTGCCCCGCGCAGCAGTGCGCGGACCTGACCGGCGGCAAGACCGTCGACCTGTTCGCGGCCGGGAAGTCGGCGATGGCGATCCTGCTCAACTCCAACCGCGGCAAGGTGGACGCGGGCGCGGCCAAGGGGAGGTACGGCGTGGTGCCGCTGCCCGGCGAGAAGGCCGGCTCCATCGCCCCCGCCTTCGCCGGCGGCAACAACCTGGGCGTCATGAGGGCGGCCAGGCACCGCACGCTCGCCGTCGAGTTCGCCGAACTGCTGGCGAGTCCGGCCTACCAGGAGCAGATGTACGACGCGATGGGCAACCTGCCGACGCTGACGTCCGTCAGCGGCAGGGTCGCGGCCAAGGACGCGTTCCTGAAGCCGTTCACCGACACCATCGCGGCCGGCACCAGGTTCGTGCCGCTGGACCGGGCGTGGGCCCAGATCGACGCCCAGTCGGTGATCCCGACGCTGCTCCAGCAGGTCGTCACCGGCAAGGCGGACGTGGCCAGGGCGTCCGCCGACGCCGCGGCGCAGATCGACTCGGCCTTCGCCGCGCACTGACAGCCGCGCCGACAGCCGAGCCATGGCACCCGCGCACTGACAGCCGCCCGCCGGCAGCCGCGCCTTGACGGTCCCCCTACCGGTTCGTCACAGAGAGCAGGTCCGCACGTGTCCGCATCCACCACGACCGCGCCGCCGGTGCCGCCCTCCCCGCAGCGGCGGCGTGGGAGCAGAGCGTCGGCCGCACCCCCGGGTGGCCGGCGCCGCAGGCCCCCGTTGCTGCTGCTCCTGCCGGCCGCGGTCATCCTGATCCCGCTGGTCGGCTACCCGATCTACCAGCTCGGGCTGCTGTCCGTCCTGGACTTCGGGCAGCCCCAGGCGTCCGGCGGCGCACCGACCTCCTTCGTCGGCCTCGGCAACTACACGAAGATCCTGGAGGACGACCAGTTCTGGTCGGTGCTGCTGCAGACGGTCGGCTTCGCCGCGTTCTGCGTGCTCGCGACCCTGGCCGTCGGCGCCGCTCTCGCGGTGCTGCTCACCAAGGTCGGCCGGTGGCCGCGGTTGGTGCTGACCACCGCGGCGATGGCCGCCTGGGCGGCGCCGGCGATGACCGGCTCGACGGTGTGGAGCTTCCTGTTCGACACCAACCTGGGCCTGGTCAACCACACCCTGGAACGGATCGGGCTCTCGGGCTTCCACGAGTTCAACTGGTTCTACGACAAGTGGACGGCGTTCCTGGTCGTCGGCGCCGTGGTGGTGTGGCACTCCTTCCCGTTCGTGATGGTCACCCTCTACGCGGGCATCCGCGCCATCCCGGAGGAGGTCCTGGAGGCGGCCGCGCTGGACGGCGCCAACACCTGGACCACCTTCCGCCGGGTCACCGTGCCGATGCTGCGGCCGATCCTGACGATCGTGGTGATCCAGTCGGTGATCTGGGACTTCAAGGTCTTCACCCAGATCTACGTCATGACGGAGGGCGGCGGGATCGCCGGCCAGAACCTGGTGCTCAACGTGTACGCGTACCAGAAGGCGTTCGCCTCCTCGCAGTACGGGCTGGGCGCGGCGATCGGCGTGATCATGCTGCTGATCCTGGTGATCCCGACTGTCCTCTACATCCGCAGCCTGCGACGGACGGGGAACGAGCTGTGAACTCCCTTCGTAACGCCCGCAGTCGGTGGCGGCTCGGCGCTGACGCGGCCGCGGTCCTGCTGGCCGTCGTCACCGGCTTCCCGATCTTCTGGATGGTGCTTTCGGCCTTCAAGCCCGAGGGCGAGGTGCAGTCGCTGGACCCGAGGCCGTGGACCGCCCACCCCACGCTGCAGAGCTTCCGCCAGGTGCTCGGCGTGGACGGCTTCGGCCGGTACTTCGCGAACAGCCTGGTGGTGGCGCTGTCGGTGGTGGTGCTCTCGGCGGTCGTGGTGTTCCTGGCTGCGGTGGCCGTGACCCGCTTCAGGTTCAGGTTCCGCACCACCGTCATGGTGATGTTCCTGATCGCCCAGATGATTCCGGTCGAGGCGCTGACCATCCCACTGTTCTTCATGTTCCGGGACGCCGGGCGGTTCGTCCCAGGCATCGGGCTGAACACCCTGGCCTCGCTGGTCCTGGTGCAGTTGGCGTTCTCCCTGCCGTTCGGGATCTGGATGATGCGCGGGTTCGTCGCCGCCGTCCCGGTCTCGATCGAGGAGGCCGCGCAGATCGACGGCGCCGGCCGCGCCCGCATCCTGTGGCGGATCCTGCTGCCGCTGGTGGCCCCGGGCCTCGCCGCGACCAGCGTGTTCTCCTTCATCACGGCGTGGAACGACTTCGTCTTCGCCAAGACGTTCATCATCAGCGCCACGCGGAACCAGACGCTGCCGTCGGCGCTGCTGGTCTTCTTCAAGCCGGACGAGAACGACTGGGGCGGCATCATGGCGGCGTCCACGCTGATGACCGTGCCGGTGCTGGTCTTCTTCGTCGCGGTGCAGCGGAGGCTGGTGTCGGGGCTGGCGGGGGCGGTGAAGGACTGATCCGCGCGGTGAGGGGCCGCCGGCGGGCGGCGGGCTCAGCCCTCCCGGTGGACGAACGCGTACGCCTCGTGGGCGAGTCGGGACCAGGACAGCGGGGAGGCCGGGTCGAGGGCGAGCCACTCGCGCATCGGGCGGCCCTTGCCCGCGTCGAAGTTCGTGCCCTCGCCCGCCGCGACCAGCTCGTCCACCCGGGCCCGCGGCAGCTTGAGGACCAGGCGGCCGGCGGACAGCATCGCGAAGATGTGACCGTCCGCCTTCAGGGCGTCGGAGCCGAAGCGGCGGCCCGGACCCGGCGTGGTGACACCGGGGAGGCCGGCCGTCTCCCGGACCAGGGCGGCGAAGCGGTGCTCGGGGTCGAGCTGGTCACCGGTCATCTCAGGCCGCCTCCGCGGACTCGTGGGAAGGGACGGAGACCAGGACGAACACCGCGTCGGCGTCGTCCCGGACCAGCGCGGCGCGGCCGTACGGCGTCGGCTCGGGCCCGGTGAGGACGGTTCCGCCGAGGTCGCGCAGCCGGTCGGCCGCGCGGTCGGTGTCGGCGGTGCCGAAGTGGGCCAGCCAGCGTGCCCCGGTGGCGGTCGAGCCGGTCGGGCCGGTCAGGCCGGTCAGGCCGGTCGGGTCGGTCGGGTCCGCGTCGGCGGCGGACGGGCCGATGCTGCAGGCCGGGTGGCCGGCGGCCCGGGCGAGGGTGTGGCCCGCCGTCGGCCGGTCGTAGGTGTAGCCGAAGACGCGGCGGTAGAAGGCGCGTGCGGTGTCGGGGTCGGGGGAGAGGTGCTCGTTCCAGGCGAGGGCGCCGGGCTCGTCCACCAGGCCGGCGCCCTCGATGGTGCCCGCCCGCCAGAGGCCGAAGGCGGCGCCGAGCGGGTCGACGGCGAGTGCGGCCCGGCCCTGGTCGGGCACCTCGTACGGCTCGCGGACGATCCGGCCGTCGGCGGCGCGGACGAGCGCGGTGGTGCGGTGCAGGTCGGCGCAGGCGAGGTGGGTGGTCCAGGCGGCGTTCCGGGCCCGGTCAGGGGCCTGTCCGACGGCCGCGACCTGGGCACCGTACCGGGTGGCGACCGACTCGGCGGGGCCGGTCGGGACGAACTCCCAGTCGAACAGCGCGCCGTAGAAGCGCTGCGCGCTCGCGGCGTCCGGGGTCGTCAGGACGACCCAGCACGGGACGCCCTCGCGGTACCTGCCCGCCTTCGGCATGCCGCCCTCCTGGTGCCACCGGTCCCACTGGTCAGCGTCCGCGCCGGGCAGGTGCGCGGCAACCGGAGGCGGACGGCGCCCGCGTCGCGGGCGGACGGACGGTGGGCCGGGTCGACCGGGGGCTCAGGCGACGCCGTGCGGCCGGAACTGAATGCTGATCCGCGGGCCCACCGGGCGGGCGGTCTTGGGGATCGCGTGCTCCCAGGTGCGCTGGCAGGAGCCGCCCATCACCACCAGGTCGCCGTGGCCGAGCGGGCGCCGGACGACCGTCGAGCCGCCGTACCGGGGCCGCAGTGCCAGGACGCGCGGCTCGCCGACGGACAGGATCGCCACCATGGTGTCCTCGCGGGCGCCGCGCCCGATCCGGTCGCCGTGCCAGGCCACGCTGTCCCGGCCGTCCCGGTAGTAGCAGAGCCCGAGGGTGCGGAACGGCTCGCCCAGTTCTTCGGCGTAGTGCCGGCTCAGCGCTGCCCGGGCCTGTCCGAGCACCGGGTGCGGCGGCTCGGCGTCCGCCGGGTACGAGGCCAGCAGGCGGGGGACGTCCACCATCCGCTCGTACATCTCGCGGCGCTCGGCCCGCCAGGGCACGGTGGCGGCCAGCTGTTCGAACAACTCGTCCGCCCCGTGCAGCCAGCCCGGCAGCACGTCCAGCCAGGCGCCGTCGCCGAGCACCTGCCGCCGCAGGCCGTCGGGCGGGCCGAGGCGGACGCCCTCGCGGTCCGCGTCGTCGAACAGTGAGGGCTGGAGGGGGACGGTGCCGTGCATGGGGCCAGCGTACGCCTTCATTCGAACAAATGCTCGAACAGGTGGTTCCGGCGATCGCCTCGGGCCGTCGCCCCGGGTCGTAGCCTGCGGGTATGGCGATCAACGGCTTCGGGGTGACCGAGTTCCAGCTGGTCCTGCTGCGCCGGATGGCGGACTTCCGGCCGGGCCCGGTCGAGGACGCGGTGCGGCGGCTGGGTGCCGACCGGGCCTCGATGCGGGAGGCGAACAAGCGGTGGCAGGCGATGGTCCGGGCGCCCCGGTTCCCGTGCGGCGCGGCCCGCCACGCCGCCGTGCTCGGGCCGGCGGAGGCGAGCGTGCCGCGCCGGATCGGGGACCTCGCGTGCACCGCGCGGCAGTGGACGCTGCCGCTCTGGCCGGAGCTGCGCTTCGAGGTCCTGCTCGGGCCGGCGGAGATCGGCTCACCGGTGCTGAACGAGTGGCTGGTGCGGGCGCCCGGCGTCCCGGCGCCCGAGCTGCGTACGGTGGCCGACCTGGTGCCGTGGGGCTGTGTGGTGGGGGACGTCGGAGTCGCGTTCCCGACGGCCGTACCGCGGGAGGGGAGTGCGCCGACCAGGTTCCGCCTGGACTTCGAGGCTCCGGACGCCGCCGGGCGGCTGCGGGCGTGGACGGCGGACTTCACCTGGGGGCTGCTCCAGGAGGTCCGGCGGGAGGACGGCGGGCCCGCGGAGTTTGCCGATCCTTCCGAATGATGCAAGGCAACATTCAGTTAATGCCTTCGATTTGCAGGCTGGCCCGGAAGCATGGCAGCATAATCGCAGACACTGTTGAGGCTTGACATCGGAAAGTGAAGGATCATGTCGGACGGCGCCCGCGTCATCGTCGGAGTCAACGGCTCGCTGCACAGCCTGACCGCCCTGCACCGGGCGGCGGAGGAGGCCCGGATCCGGCAGGCCGTGCTGGTCCCGGTGCTCGCCTGGACGCCGGTCGGCGGCGAGCGCAACTACCGCGCGCGGCCGTGCCCGCCGCTGCTGCGCGCCTGGCAGGACCTCGCCGACGCCCGGATGGACGCCGTGCTGGAACAGGCCTTCGGCGGTCTCCCGATCGGGGTGCCGGTGCGCCCGCTGGTCGTGCGCGGCGAGGCCGGAGCGGTACTGACCGAGCTGGCCGACCGCCCGGGCGACCTCCTGGTGATCAGCACCGGCGAGCAGGACGGCCTGCGGGCCCGGCTGCGCCGTATGACCGGGCGCTCGGTCGCCCGCCACTGCCTGGAGCAGGCGCGCTGCGGCGTGCTCGTCGTCCCGCCGTCCACGCTGCACGAGGACCTGCGTGCGCTGCACCGCGGCATTGACCTGCGGGAGCTGGTCTCAGCCTGACGAACAGTCAGGACAGATGAACCGAAAGGCCGTTGACCACCGTACGGGTCGGCCGCAGGTCGCGCAGCGCCTCCACCGGGCAGTCCAGCGGGTCGAGCGGCCACACCGTGAGGTCGGCGAACGCCCCCGGTCGCAGGCTGCCGCGCACGGCGCTCTCGCCGGTCAGCCGGGCGGCGTTCACGGTGTGCAGCGCGACCGCCTCGGACCGGTCGATCGCGTGCTCCGGGCCGACGATCCCGGCTGTGGTGCCCCGGGTCGTCATGCCCCACACCGAGACCGTCGCGCCGTACGGGCCGACCGGGAAGTCCGAGCCGCCGGTGAGCAGCGCGCCCTCGTCCAGCCACTCGCGCAGCGGGAAGAGCGCGGCCGTGCGCTCCTCGCCCCAGGCCCGCTGCTGGGTGAGCGCGCCGTCGTGCAGCAGCGGGTGCTGGACGGTCACCGGAATGCCGAGCGCGATCGCCCTGGCCCGCTGGTCGGGGCGGGCCAGGCCGCCGTGCTCGACCACCAGCGTGCCGGGCGCCAGGCCGGGGTGGCGCTTGAGCACCCGCTCGAAGACGTCCAGCAGAACGCGCAGACCGCGGTCGCCCCAGGCGTGCACGCCGACCCGCCAGCCGCGCTCGACCACCCGGTCCACCGCCGCGAGCAGCTCGTCCGGTTCCCAGAGCAGTCGGCCGTGGTAGCACGGCTGCCCCTGGTACGGCTCCTCCATCGCGCCCGCCTCGAAGCCGCCGTCGATGCCGAACTTGACGCCCCAGAGCCGGAGTCGGTCGTCGTCACGGCCGTCCGCGCGCCAGGCGTCCATCCGCTTCAGCAGGGCGTCGACCTGCTCGGGCGTCCGGGCGGCGAAGCCGGAGACCAGCGCCCGCATCCGGACGGCGAGGGCGCCCTCGGCCCGGGCCGCGTCCAGCACGTCGAGGTCCTCGACCGGGACGAGGCAGTCGCGGACGGTGCCGATCCCGGTGGCGGCGTAGTCCGCGGAGGCCGCACGCAGGCCTTCGATCCGCTCGGCGAGGGTGGGGCTCGGCAGCACCGGCTCGACCAGCTCGATCGCCCGGTTGATCAGCCGACCGGTGAGCCGCCCCTGCCCGTCGCGCTCGATCACGCCGCCGGGCGGGGCCTCGGTGGCCTCGGTGATCCCGGCCAGCCGCAGCGCCGCCGAGTTGAGCACCATGTTGTAGGCGCCGCGGCGCACCAGCACCGGGTGCTCGGCGGTGGCGCCGTCCAACTCGCCGGTGGTGGGCATCCGTTGCTCGGCCAGCAGCACCTCCTGCCAGTTCACCGTGGTGTGGATCCACTGCCCGGCAGGGGTGCGGGCGGCGCGCTCGCGGATCAGGTCCAGGAATCCGGCCAGGTCACGGGCCCGGTGCACGGGCACCCCGTGGACGCTCCTGGCGGCCAGGATCAGATGGGTGTGGGTGTCGTCGAAGGCGGGCAGCACGGTCGAGCCCGGGGCGTCCACGACCTCGGTGGCCGGCCCGATCAGGGCGTCCAGGCCGTCGGGGGCGGGGGACAGCGCGGTGATCCGTCCGTCGGTCACGGCGATCGCGCGCCGCGGCGGCTCGCCGGGGACGAGGGTGTGCACGGCGGCGGCCCGGATCAGCAGGTCGGCGGGGGGCTGGGGGGTCATGACGGCTCCTGGGGGTGGGACAGACCGGTGACCTTCTCGACGTACCGCAGGCTGGGCTCGGCGAGCAGTCCGTGCAACTCGGCGAAGACCGCCCGGGCCGGGACGGCGTTCCAGTCGGCGGGCAGCAGTGGGGCGGGCAGCCCGGGGTCGAGGTAGGGCAGGCGTCGCCACTGGGTGAGCATCGGGACGTAGGCGCGGAACGCCTCGGCCGGGTCGATCCCATGCCGGTCGCCTGCTCCCGCTGTCCGCGGCGGGCCGTCCGGGTCCGGTGTCATCGGCGGGCCGTCTGCTCCCACTGCCCGGGGCGGGCCCGGCTCGCGCAGGTCCTCGGCCACCGGGCGCCAGGCGTCGGTGAACGCCGCGTACTGCGCCTCGATCGCCGGGAGGTCCCACCAACCCGCCACCGCCGTCCGGAGATCGGCGAAGCCGGCGTACTCGGCGGACAGGAAGAGGTGGACGTAGGCGCTCAGCCCGAGGCGCTCCAGCAGGCGGCGGGCGTCCGGCAGCAGCCGGGCGGGGGCCAGCCAGACGCCGGGGGCGGCGTTGCCGAAGCCGAGCCAGCTCAGCCGGGAGCGCAGTTGGTGGCGGTGGGCGCGCTCGGACTCGGGCACCGAGAAGACCGCCACCACCCACCCGTCGGCGAGCTCGGCCGGTTCCAGGCTGTGGAAGATCCGGCGGTCGCCCTCCTCGAACACCGGCTCCATCGCGGGGGCGAGCCGGTAGCCGGTGCCCGCGCGGCGTTCCTGGTGGAGGGTGCCGGCCTTCTTCAGCCGGGACATCGCCGAGCGGACCGCCGGGCCGTCGACGTCCAGCTCGGCCATCAGCGCGATCAGGTCGGCGATGGATATCCAGCCGCCGAGGCGGCGGACGAACTCGCCGTAGACGGTGTGGATCAGGGAACTCGGCCGGGGCGTGGTCTCCGACATGCGTGGGCGCTCCTCCCCGGCGATCGGCGGTGACCGGGCCACCGGGTGGCGACCCGGTGACCGGTTGTGATCATAGCGTCGGTCCCCGCCGGTTCAGACCTCCGCGTAGGCGCCGGAGAGCAGCTGCCCGGCCCCCGGGGCGAAGGCGGGCAGGCCGAGGGCGCGGAGCAGTTGGTGGGCGGTGCAGATCGCGGCCGACACCACCGGTTTGCCCAGCTGCTGCTCGGCCTCCTCGACGGCGGACAGCGAGGGCATCTGCACGCACGCGGAGAGCACCACGGCGTCCGCCCCGGAGTGTGCGAGGCCGCGGGCGATCGCGGGCAGCCGGGCCGGGTCGTGGGCGGCCACGTCGAGGTTGTCGGCGATCTCCAGGGCGGCGTGGTCGAGCACCTCGATGCCCTCCTCGGCGAGGTAGTCGACCACCGTCCGGGCCAGCGGCCGCAGGTACGGGGTGACCATCGCGACCTTCGCCGCGCCTAGCGTCCGCAGCCCGGTGACCAGGGCCCCGGCGCTGGTGACCACGGGGGCCGGCGCACCGTTCTCCACGGTGCGCCGGTGCAGTCGCCGTTCGGCCTCGCGGTGGTAGCCGGGGCCGGTGGCCATCACGGCGACCAGGCAGGCGTAGCCGATCACGTCCACCCGGGCGTCCGAGAGCTCGGCGGCGCAGCGGTCGGACTCGCCGTCCATGGCGCGCAGTTGCTCGGGGGTGACCCTGGTCATCCGCATCCGGCTGGAGTGGAAGGTGAACCGTTCGGGGGCGACCGCCTCGCGAGCCCGCAGCAGGGCGGGGACCTCGGTCTCCATGGTGACGTTGGAGCTCGGGACGATCTGGCCGATCCGGTACGTCGACATCGCGGGAAGGGTCCTTTCGGGCGACGGAGCGGTGCGGGGGCGCGGGCTCGGCGGACCGGGCGGCCCGGCGCGCGGGCTCGGTGGGCCGGGCCGGGCCGCGCAGCGGGTGGGCTCAGCGGGCGTCGATCACGGGGTTGGCGAGCGTGCCGATCCGCTCGATGGTCGCCTCGACCAGGTCGCCGGGCTGCAGGAACTGCGGCGGGACCATGCCGGCGCCGACGCCCGACGGGGAGCCGGTGGCGATCACGTCGCCCGGTTCCAGGGTGACGCCGGAGGAGATGTCGGCGATCAGCCGGGCGATGCCGAACAGCATGTGGCGGGTGTTGGAGTCCTGCCGCAGCTCGCCGTTGACCCTCAGCGAGAGGTCGAGCCGCTGCGGGTCGGGGATCTCGTCGGCGGTCACCACGACCGGTCCGAAGGGCGCGTAGCTGTCCTGGCCCTTGGAGAAGAACCACTGGCCGGAGCGGCGTTGGTCGCGGGCGCTGACGTCGTTGACGATGCTGTAGCCGAACACGTGCCGCAGGGCGTCCCGTTCGTCGACCTGGAAGGCGGGTTCGCCGATCACCACGGCGAGTTCGCACTCCCAGTCGAGCTGCTTGGTGAGGTTCGCGTTGTGCCGGATCGGCTGGCCGGGCCCGGTGACGGCGGTCGACGGCTTGCCGAACAGCACCGGGCGGTCGGGCAGTTCGCGGTCGGTGTCCAGGGTGCGGTGGGACTCGGCCACGTGCTCCACGTAGTTGAGGCCGACCCCGACGATCTTGCCGGGGCGCAGCGGTGCCCGCAGCGACACCCCGGCGAGCGGCCGGGTGTCCGGCGACCCGGCGACCAGCCGGCGTGCGGTGGCGAGCGCCGGCTCCCCGGCGCGGATCAACCCGAGGAGGCCGTCCGGCAGTCGTTCCCCGGCGGCGCCGGCGAGGGCGGTGAGGTCGGCGACCCGCTCCCCGGCGAGCAGCGCGCCGAGGCGCGGGGTGTCGTCGCCGTCCGCGAGGTAGGTCAACAGGTGCATGGTGGCGGGTCTCCTGGTCAGGCGGGGGTCGTGGTGGGCTGGTGCCCGTCGTGCTCCGGGTAGGCCTCCTCGCGGTACAGGCCGAGCGAGTGCATCACCGGGAAGTCGTTGAAGGAGAACAGGCAGGCGTCCTCGCCCTGGTCGAGGTTCGCGTGTTCGTGCCAGGCCCAGGACGGGACGACGAAGACGTCCCCCTGCTGCCACGCGAAGCGCTGCCCTGCGATCACCGAGACGCCGCGCCCCTTGGCGGCCGTGTAGACGACCGAGCCGGTGTGGCGGTGGGCGCGGGTGGCCTGGCCCGGGCGCAACAGCTGCAGGTGGGCGGCCATGGTCGGCATCACCGGGCCGCCGGTGGCGGGGTTGGTGTACTCCATGATGACGCCGTCGTACGGCGATCCCTCGGCGGCGCGGGCGAGTTGGCACAGCGCGTGGTAGCTGGGCTCCCAGGGCCAGCCGAGCAGCGGCGAGTACGGCCGGGTCCACTTCTCGACGCCGTACGGCAGCAGGTTGCCGCCGTGGCTGAGCAGCGAGGAGTTCACCACCGGGCCGGGGCGCTGGTACAGCTCCGGGTGGACCTCGTAGAAGTTGGCGTCGAGGGTGTTGACCAGCGGGATGTCCAGGCCGTCCTGCCAGATCACCGGGGCGTCGTCGGACTCGTTGCCGTGCTCGTGCCAGGTGTTGTTGGGGGTGATCGCGAAGTCGCGCGGGCCGACCTTGAGCTTCTGGCCGTCCACGATGGTCCAGGCGCCGGTGCCCTCGTGGACGAAGCGCAGTGCGGAGGCCTGGTGGCGGTGCGCGGTCATCGCCTCGCCGGGGCCCATGATCTGCAGCCCGGTGTACAACAGGCCCACCGCGGCGCTCAGTTCGCGGCGGCCGGGGTTCACCAGCATCACCACCCGGCGGCCGGCGTCGTCGGCCTTGACCAACGGGAGCGCCTTGTGGACCAGTGGGCGCAGGTCCGCGTAGCGCCAGAGCGCCGGGACGGACTTCGGCTGCGGGTACCAGGGCTCGATCTCGTTGGCCACCGTCCACAGCGCACCGGCCTCGTGCTTGGCCAACTCCTCGTAGTAGGCGAGGAGTTCCGGGCTGTCGGTGACGCGGGCCCGGCCGATCCGGTCGTCGCCGAGGTCATTGTCGAGGTCATTGCCAAGGGTGGTGCCGAGGTCGTCGCCGTCCTCGTGGCCGTTGCCGCGGGCACGATCGTCCTGACCGGTCATGACTCCTCCTCCTCGGGGAACACCAGGGGCCGCAGCGGTCGGTCGTTCACGTGCAGCCGGAAGACGTCGAAGCGGTTGTAGTGGCCGACGATGTCGTGCATCTGCTTGGGCTGGATGCAGCGGCCGAGGTCGATCTCGGCGTGGACGATGCCCTCCTCGTCGACCAGCGGTTCGGTGACGGCGCGCCCGTCGGGGCCGAAGATCCCGGACAGCGCGCTGCGCGGGCGGGCGAGCTGCTTGCGGATCTGCTGGTCCTCGCCGGCGATCAGGTCCACGATCTCGGGCGAGATGGTGGAGCAGGAGACCACGGTGAACAGCTTGCCCTCGAAGCAGTGCGCCGCAGCGCGCACCGCGATCGCCTCCGCCATGTCGTAGTCCTCGGGGCCGACCGGCAGGGCGATGTAGCTCGCGGCGTGGACGAGTTCGCCCTGGGCCAGCAGGGTGAAGCGGGCCAGGGTGTTGGTGTTCTCGCCGCAGGCGAGCGCGCCGAGCGGGCCGACGGCGGTGCGGTGCACCTTCAGGGTGCTGCCGTCGCCCTGGGTCCAGGTCAGCTTCTCGGCCCAGGTAGGCACCAACTTGCGGTGGGCGCTGAGCAGTTCGCCGTCCGAGTCGATGATCAGCAGGGTGTTGTACAGCACGCCGAGGCTGTGCCGGCCGCGCTCGTTGACTCCGATCACCAGCACCACGCCGGCCTGTCGGGCGGCGGCGCGCAAGGTGTCGACGTACGGGCCGGGGACGTCCACGGCGGCGCGGTACAGGCGCTCGTACCAGGGCGATCCCTGCACCGGGGTCATCGTCCAGTTCCAGTACGGGTAGCCGGCCACGAAGACCTCGGGGAACACCACCAGTTCGGCGCCGCGGCCGGCCGCCTCCTGGATCAGTGCGACGGCCTTGTCGACGGTGGCGGCCGGGTCCAGGTAGACGGGGGCGGCCTGGACGGCGGCGGCGGTGAAGCGGGGCAGACGGAGCACGGGTCCTCCTCACTCCTCGGGCGGGGTCGGCCGCCAACGGCGGTGGACGGGGGCGGGCGGCTCGCGCAGCAGGTGCAGCCGCGGGGCGACCCGGTCGGCGCCCGGGCCGGGCGGCTTGCGGCTGCCCGCCCGCCAGGGCTCGGGCCAGCGGGCGCCCGGCCCGGTGTAGTCCTGGTCCGCGGCGGCGTGCAGCGTCCAGAGCGGGTCGTACAGCTGGGCCCGGCCGACCGCGACCAGATCGGCCCGCCCGGCCAGCAGGACGGAGTCGGCGTCGTCGGGCCCGGAGATCGCACCGACCGCGATGGTCGGCAGGCCGGTGGCGGCGCGGACCAGCTCGGCGAACGGCGTCTGGTAGCCGCGCCCGTACGGGGGGCGCTGGTGCGCCACGACCTCGCCGGTGGAGACGTCCAGCGCGTCCGCCCCGGCCTCGGCCAGCGCGCGGCAGATCGCCGCGGCCTCGGCCTCGGTGGTGCCGCCGGGCGCCCAGTCGCTCGCCGAGATCCGCACCAGCAGCGGTCGGTCGGCCGGCCAGGCGGCGCGCACCGCGCCGAGCACCTCCAGCGGCAGCCGGAGCCGCCCGGCGAGCGGGCCGCCGTAGTGGTCGGTGCGGTGGTTGGTGAGCGGGGACAGGAAGGAGGAGACCAGGTGCCCGTGGCCGAACTGCAGCTCCAGCACGTCGAAACCGGCACGTGCCGTGCGCTCGGCGGCCGCGGCGAAGTCCGCCGTGACGGCGGCCAGGTGGACCTCGTTGGCCTCGTGCGGCACCTGGCTGTCGGCGTCCCAGGGGATCGGCGAGGCGGACAGCAGCGGCCAGCCCTCGGCGAGCGGGCGCCCGATGCCGTCCGGCCCGGGCACGGCGGTGGCGCCCCGCCGGCCGGCGTGGGTCAGCTGGATGCCGAGCGGGGTGTCGCTCACCGCCCGCACGGCCTCGACGAGTTCGCGCCAGGCGGCCTCCTGGCGGTCGCTCCACAGGCCCGGGCAGCGGTCGGTGGCCCGGCCCTCGGGAGCCACCGCGGTCATCCCGGCGAGGACCAGCCCCGCGCCGCCGAGCGCGTGCCCGGTCAGCTGGGCCCGGTCGAAGGCGCTGGGCAGCGCGTCCGGGGAGGTGAAGGTCGCGAGCGGCGGGACCACGACGCGGTTGTGCAGCTCCAGCGCGCCGAGCTTCAGCGGCCGGAACATCGGCGGCACCCCGGGCGAGCCGCCGAAGGCGGTGTCCACGGCGTCCACGAAGGCGGGGTCGCGGGCCCGGAGGTTGCCGTAGGTGACCCGGCGGCTGCGGGTGAGCAGGTTGAAGGCGAACCGGTCGACGTCCTGCCCGGTGCGCCGCTCGACGGTCTCGAACCACTCCAGGCTGGCCTGCGCGGCGCGCTGGGTGGATTCCACCACCGGGCGCCGCTCGGCCTCGTAGGCGGCCGACGCCTCGTCCGGGGTGGGCTGTTCGCTGAGTGCCGCGGCCAGGGCGAGGGCGTCCTCCAGGGCCAGCTTGGTGCCCGAGCCGATCGAGAAGTGCGCGGAGTGCGCGGCGTCGCCGAGCAGCACCACGTTGCGGTGGCGCCACCTCGCGTTCCGCACCGTGGTGAAGCGGATCCAGCGGGAGGCGTTGGGGATCAGCCGGTGGCCGTCGAGGTGGTCGGCGAGCAGCTCCGCGCAGCGCCGCACGCTCCGCTCGTCGCTCTCGCCGCGCGCGAACTCCCGTGCGGCGAGGGCCTCGAAACCGGCGCGGCGCCAGGCGTCCTCGGCGATCTCGACGATGAAGGTGGAGCGGGTGGCGCTGTACGGGTAGGCGTGCACCTGCAGCACGCCGAAGTCCTGGCGCTCGACGATGAAGGTGAAGGCCTCGAACACCTTGTCGGTGGCGAGCCAGATGTAGCGGCAGTGCCGTTCGTCGAGTTCGGGGCGGAAGGCCTGCGGGTACGCCGCCCGGGTGCCGGAGTGGATGCCGTCGGCCGCCACCACCAGGTCGTACTCGGCCGCGAGTTCTTCGACGGGCGGTGCCGGCGTGCGGTAGCGGACGTCCACCGCCAGCTCGGCGCAGCGCTGCTGCAGGACGGCGCGCAGCCGGTTGCGGTCCAGGGCGGCGAAGCCGTGCCCGCCGCTGGTGCGGACCTCTCCGGCGTAGCGGATGTCGATGTCGCTCCAGCGGGCGAACTCGGCGCTGATCGCGGCGAACACCCGCGGGTCGGCCCGGGCGATGCCGTCCAGGGTCTCGTCGGAGAAGACCACGCCGAAGCCGAACTCGTCCTCCCGGCCGTCCCGTTCGAAGACGGTGATCTCCCGGTCGGGCGCCAGCTGCTTGGCCAGGGCGGCGAAGTACAGCCCGCCGGGCCCGGCGCCGATCACCGCGATGCGGTGGGCACCGGCGGGCGCCGGGTGCGGGGTGCCGCTCATGCGACCACCTCCGGCTGCTGCGGACCGGCCTCGGTCAGCGCCCGGCGCACCGGCGCGGGCCACGGCTCGGCGCCCTCGGTGTGCGGTGCGGCGTGCACCACCGACATCCGCCCGCTCGCGGCCAGGCCCTGCGGGCCGTGCACCTCGAAGGCGTAGTGCAGCGAGGAGCCGCCGACCCGGACGACCCGCAGTTCGGTGCGCACCAGGTCTCCGAACCAGAGCCGCTCGCGGTAGTCGGCCTCGAAGTGCACCCGGGGGATCCGTCCGAACAGTTCCGCCAGGCCGAGGCGGCGCAGCAGCGCGGCCTCCGCCGCCTCGGCCCAGCGCTGCACGGCGGAGAAGTGGTAGTGCCCGGCCGCGTCGGTGTCGGACCACTCGACCCGGCGCTCGATGGCGACGCTGGCCGGGGTGCGCGAGGCCCGACGCCGCAGTTCGGCGCGGTGCAGCTTGCCGGTCGCGGTGCGCGGCAGCTCGGTGACG
Organism: Kitasatospora sp. NPDC085464; assembly: GCF_044541955.1. Lineage (NCBI taxonomy): Bacteria > Bacillati > Actinomycetota > Actinomycetes > Kitasatosporales > Streptomycetaceae > Kitasatospora > Kitasatospora sp. NPDC085464. The sequence continues at coordinate 149,935 of NZ_JBITTM010000005.1, read as the reverse complement.
AACTCGACCGTGCGCGGGTACTTGTAGGGGGCGATGGTGCGCTTGACGTGCTCCTGTAGGTCGCGCACCGTGTCCGGCCCGGCCGGGACCCCCGGGCGCAGCACCACGTACGCCGTGACGACGCTGCCGCGCCGCTCGTCCGGTGTGCCGACCACCGCGCAGTCGGCCACGTCGGGGTGGGTGGCGAGAGCCTGTTCGACCTCGGGGCCGGCGATGTTGTAGCCGGCCGAGACGATCATGTCGTCGTTGCGGGCCTGGTACCAGAAGTAGCCGTCCCGGTCGCGGACGTAGGTGTCGCCGGTGAGGTTCCAGCCGTCCCGGACGTAGCACAGCTGGCGGTCGTCGTCCAGGTAGCGGCAGCCGGTCGGGCCCTTGACGGCGAGCAGCCCGGGTTCGCCGTCCGGCACCGGGCGGCCCTGGTCGTCGAGTATGGCGGCGCGGTAGCCGGGGACGGGCAGGCCGGTGGAACCGGGGCGGACGGCCTCGTCGGCGGCCGAGATGAACACGTGCAGCAGCTCGGTGGCGCCGATGCCGTCGATCAGCCGCTGCCCGGTGGCCGCGTGGAAGGCCTGCCAGACCGCGGCGGGCAGCGGTTCGCCCGCCGAGACGCAGCGCCGCACCCCGGCCAGCCGGTCGGCCAGCCCGGCGGCCAGGATCGCCCGGTAGGCGGTCGGCGCGGTGAACAGCACGCTGACCCGGTGCTGCCGGACCTGCTCTGCCAGCTGCTCGGGCGTGGCCTGCTCCAGCAGCAGGCTGGCGGCGCCGGCCCGCAGCGGGAAGACCAGCAGGCCGCCGAGGCCGAAGGTGAAGCCGAGTGGCGGGGTGCCGGCGAAGAGGTCGTCGGGGGTGGGGCGCAGCAGGTGGCGGGAGAAGGTGTCGGCGTTGGCGAGCACGTCGCGGTGGAAGTGCAGGGTGGCCTTGGGGCGGCCGGTGGTGCCGGAGGTGAAGGCGATCAGGGCGACGTCGTCGGCGGCGGTCGGGACGGCGGTGAAGCCGGGCGGCTTGGCGGCGCAGCGGGCGGTGAGGTCCTGCGGATCGTTGCCGCCGTAGGCGAGGATCCGCAGGCCAGGGGTCCGTGCCTGCCGCAGTTCGGCGAGGAAGCGGTGGTCGCAGAGGGCGAGCACGGGCTTGGCGATGCCGGTGAGCTCGGTGAGCTCGGTGGCGCGCAGCAGCGGCATGGTGGTGACGACCACCCCGCCGGCCTTCAGCACGCCGAGCCAACAGGCCGCGAGCCAGGGGGTGTTGGGGCCGCGCAGCAGCACCCGGTTGCCGGTGGCGAGGCCGAGGTCCTCGGTCAGCAGGCGGGCGATCCGGTCGGCGCGGTCGCGCAGTTCGCCGTAGGACCACTGCTCGGTGGGGGTGAGCAGGCAGCGGCGTTCGGGTCCGAGGCGGTCGATGGTGTCGTCGAGCAGGGCGGTGGCGCAGTTCAGACGGTCGGGGTAGGCCAACTCCGGTAGTTCGAAGAGGAGTTCGGGCCACTGCTCGAAGGGCGGGAGGTGGTCTCGGCAGTATGTGTCCACGTGCGCTGAGGGGGAGAGCTCCATGGGCGGGCACCTCGTCGTGCGAGCGGGAGTGAGGCCAGTATGGCGCGTCGGTGACGCCAGTCAAGAGAGCGATACATGCATTCGGGCGACGGCCCCGATCCACCCCGTCCCCGGCGGCGGTGCGGGCCCCGGGCGGACGGTCGAGTGGGCCCCGGGACGGACGGGCGGGTGCACCCCGGGTGCAGGCAGGGGGTGGGCGTGGACGCACCGAGGGGTGGGGCCGGCCCCACTTCTGCGCTGACCAGCGCCGCGGCGGGCTCCGCTTGGTGCAGAGTGGGGGCATCGAACGGAGGTCGAGGAGCGGGGATGATCGGACAACTGGCTTCGTGGGGGGTGCGCGCCGGAGTGGGCTTCGCCCGGGCGTGCGCGGTGGCGGTCGTCACCCTGCTGATCCCGGCGGTGTGGGCCGCCGCCGTGGCGCTGGGCATCGGGTGGGGCCCGGCGAACCCGTGGTCGTGGCTGCTTCCGGTGGTGCTGGTGTGCACCGGCTCGCCGGCCCTGGCCCGGCCCGTCTGCCGGGCCGTGCGCTTCCTGGTCGAGCGGTGGGCCGGCACGGTCGTCCCCGCCGGGTACCGCGAGCCCGGGCCGGTCACCCGGATGTCCACCGGCTACTGGTGGAACGGCCACTCCTACGAGCGCAGCCGCCGGGACGCCGTGCTGGACCAGTCGTGGCGGACCTGGTGGGGCGACCCGGCCACCTGGCGCGACCTGCGGTTCACCGGGATCGCGCCGTTCACGGCGGGCCTGGCGGCGGCCGTCCCGCCGGCCGCCGCGGCCACGGCGGTCCTCGGACTGGTCCGGCCGGAGCCGGTCGCCAGGCTGGTGGGGGTGCTCGCCGCGGTCGCGGCCGTGGCCTGCGCCCCGTACGCCTGGCGGCTGGTCGAGCCGGTCGCGGTCCGCTTCCTCGGCCCCTCCGCCGCGATGCTGCTGGCCGAGCGGGTCGACGAACTGACCTCCCAGCGGGCGGACGTGACGGTCGCCCAGGCCGCCGAGATCCGCCGGATCGAACGCGACCTGCACGACGGCGCGCAGGCCGGCCTGGTCGCTCTCGGGCTCTCGCTGGCCACCGCCGAGAAGCTGATGGAGACGAACCCGGAGCGGGCCAGGGCGCTGATGCGGTCGGCCCGGGCCGGCGCGGCGAGCTCGCTGGCCGAACTGCGGGACCTGGTGCGGGGGATCAACCCGCCGGTGCTGACCGAGCGCGGCCTGGTGGACGCCGTCCACGCGCTCGCCCTGAACAGCCCGCTGGAGGTGACCGTCAGCGCGGAGCGGCGGTTCCGGCTGGAGCCGCCGATCGAGTCCGCCGTGTACTTCGGGGTCGCCGAACTGCTCACCAACGCCACCAAGCACGCCCGGGCGACGGCCGTACGGATCGCCGTCGCCCACAGCGAGACCGGCATCGTCGTGGACGTCGAGGACGACGGCCGCGGCGGCGTGGTGGTGCGCGAGGACGGCGGACTCGCGGGCCTGCGCCGCCGGCTCGCGGTGTTCGACGGCACCCTGGAGATCACCAGCCCCGAGGGCGGGCCGACCCGTGCGACGATGATGGTGCCATGCGAATCGTTGTAGCCGAGGACCTCTACCTGCTCCGGGACGGCATGGTCCACCTGCTGGAGGCCTACGGGCACCAGGTGGTCGCCACGGCCGCCACCGGACCCGAGACCCTGGACGCCCTGCTGACCCACCGTCCGGACGCCGCCGTCGTCGACGTCCGGATGCCGCCGACCCAGTCGGACGAGGGCCTGCAGGCGGCCCTCGCCGCCCGCCGCGAGGTGCCCGGGCTGCCGGTGCTGATCCTCTCCCAGCACGTGGAGCAGCTGTACGCCCGCGAGTTGCTGGCCGACGGCGCGGGCGGCATCGGCTACTTCCTCAAGGAGAGCGTGTTCGACGGCGAGCAGTTCGTCGACGCCCTGGAGCGGGTGGCCGGGGGCGGGACGGCCATGGACCCGGCGGTGATCGCGGCGCTGGTCTCCTCCGCCCCCTCGAACCGGCGGCTCGACCGGCTCACCGCGCGCGAGTCGGAGGTGCTCGCCCTGATGGCCGAAGGGCTGTCCAACCAGGCCATCGCGCAACGGCTGTTCCTCAGCGACAGCGCGATCGGCAAGTACACCACCTCGATGTTCGGCAAGCTCGGCCTCACCGACGACGAGAACGGCAACCGCCGGGTGCTCGCGGTCCTCGCCTACCTCAACAAGCCCTGACCGTCAGTCGGCCGTGTCCCGGGCGGCGGCGTCCGGGGTGCGGCCGTCCTGGGCCTGCCGCGCACGGTCGGCGAGCAGCCGGGCGAACACGGTGAGCACGGGCGCGGTGGCCGCGGCGCCGATCCCGGTGTCGTGCACGAGGAGCACCACGTTGCCGACCCGGACCAGCGCCACCGCCGACGAGGAGCCGCGGGTGCGGGTCGCGCTCTGGTCGCCGATCCGGGGCAGGTCCACCGCCCCCGAGGCCTCGCCGGCCGTGCGGTCGAGCGTGGTGTCGAAGGCCCGGGCGGCCGTCTCGGGGGAGTCGAAGGTGACGACGCTGAGTTCCACGCTCTGGACGGCTGCGGCGAAGGTCACGGTGGCGTAGGCGAGTTGCCGGTCGCAGGAGTCCGGCAGCAGGCACGGCACGTCGCCGCCCGTCCCCTTGCCCGACTGCGGTCCGCTGCGCACCTGCCAGCCGCCGGGCACCGCCCGCGCGTCCGGCAGCACGCCCTGCACCAGCGCCGGGTCGCGCAACGGCTGTGCGGCGTGCGCCAGACCGGGCCCGCCCGGCTTCAGCAGCGGGCGCGAACCCAGGTGGATGCCGATCGCGACCAGGGCGGCGATCAGGACCACCACGAGCGCCAGCACGATCCCGGTGTTGCTGCGCCGTGCGGCGAGGGACGCGGCCCGGGCGTCCACCGGATCGACCCGCAGCTGGACGGTGGTCGGGCCGGCCGGCGGCGGGGTGGCGCCGGTCCGCAGCTGCACGGTGGTCGGGCTCGCCGGGGGCGGTGTGGGGCCGGTCCGCAGCTGCACGGTGCCGGGTTCGTTCCGCAGCTGGACGGTCGGCGGATCGGCGGGCCGCCCCAGCCCGGTCGTCGCCAGGTACTGCGCGAACGCCTCGTCGGAGGCGAGCAGATGGGCGACCGCGGCGGTCAGCTGCGTGCGCGCTGGCCCGTCCTCCGGGTCCGCCTCGGCCGCGTCCAGCGCCCGCGCACCTTCCGGCACCAGCCGCAGCCGCGCCCGCACCACGTCCGCCACCGCCCGGTGCGGCCCGTCGACCAGCAGCGCCTCCACGACGCCGGGTACCATCGCGCGGCCGTCCCCCATGGCAACTCCCCTTGCCGGACCAGTCGTTGCTTCCACGATCCCGGACCGGCCGGTACTTCGTACCCCCGCCGAGACGGAACGGAGACGCAACTGCAACCACTCCCGGACGTAGCCGGTACGGAAGGGGAAGGCGGGGCTGCGGGCCGATCGGGCGTCCGCAGGACCGGAACCGCGTTCGAGCCGCTCGGGGAGCCCCCATCGGCGCTCGGGGAGCCCTCATCGGCGCTCCGGCTACCGGTTCCTCCCGGGCTCCGCTTACCGGTTGCTCCCGCTCTCCTCGGTGCCGGCCGACCAGGCCTCCCCGGCCAGCGCGGCGATGACCTCCGGCGGCAGCGCCGGATTGCCCGCCGCGGCCTCGGCGGTGCGCCGGTCCGTGGAGGCGAGGCCGCGGGCCAGCGCCTCCGGGCCGGCGTGGGGGTGCGCCGCGATGGCGCGCAGGGCCTTGGCGGGCACCGGCTCGGTGGTGGCGATGCGGTCGAGCAGTGCGGTCGGGGCGTCCGGGTTGGCGGCCACCGCGGTGGCGAGCTTGGTGCCGAACCGGTCGAGCAGCGCGGTGAGTTGCCCGGTCGTGAGGCCGGGGTGCGGGGCGACCGACGTCGCCACCGCGGCGTCCACGTCGGCGGCGAGCGCGTCCCGTACGGGGGCGGGCAGGTTGCGGTGCCGGGCGACGAGCATGCGCACCCGGGGCTCCGCCGATCCGGCCAGCCGGGAGAGTTCGGCCGGCTCCGCGCCGGCGATCCGGGGCAGCAGGGTCGCCCCGATCCGGACGGCGACGGCCAGGTGTTCGAGCAGGTCGAGCGGGACGGTCGGGTGGTGCGCGAGCCGGCGTCGGACGTCGTACCCGTCGTCCTCGGCGAGCCGGTGCATCAGCGCCAGGTCGATCCCGGGGTTCTCGGCGAGGTTGCCCCGGACCCAGGGGGTGGGGTCCTCCGCGAGCCGGTGGTAGGTCCCGGCGGGCAGTCCGGGGTGCTCGGAGAGCTGCTGCCGGACCAGCGGGTGGTCGTCGACGTGCCGGGCGGCCGCCGCGCCCGGGGTCGCGGGGTTGCCCGCCGCCTGGCGGCGGACCTGGACCTCGTCGGCCAGCAGCGCCGTCAGTAGCTCCGGCGGCGCGGCCTGGTTCGCCGCGACCCACCGCCGCACCTCGGACTCCGGGTGTCCGGCGAGCCGGGCCAGCAGGTCCGTCCGGTCGGTGTGCAGGCCGAGTTCGCCCACCACGTCGGTGTCCTCGTCCTCCGCGAGGAGGTCGGCGGCCTCGTCCGGCAGCCCCGGGCACGCCCCGAGCCGCATCCGGACGTACGGGTCCGGGTGCCGGGCCAGCGCCGTTGCCCAGGCCGGATCGCCGCGTCCCTCGTCCAGCAGGGCGAGCGCGACGAGGGGCCGGGCGACCGGGTCGACGTCCTCCGCGCGCAGCAGACCACCCCAGGCGAGCCGGGCGGCGGTCTCCCGGTCGCGTGCGGCGAGCCGCCGGACCTGCTCCGGCCCGAGGTCCGGCCGGTCCGCGAGGGCCAGGGCCAGCTCCTCGTCGGCGTCGGCTGCGTCGATCAGCCGGCCGAGGAGGCCGCTCGGCAGCGCGGGGTTGAGGGCGACGGCGTACAGGAGCTCCGGCATCCGGGCATTGTGCCCGCCCACCGGCCGGGCCCGCCGCCGATTATCGCGGCGGACCGGGCAGGACCGGGCAGGACCGGGCAGGACCGGGCGGGCCGGGCAGGGCCGGGCAGGACCGGGCAGGACCGGGCGGCGCCGGACTGGACCGGGCCGTGCAGTCGGGCCGGAAGGCGGCCCTCAGTCCACCGGCATCGACATGTACACCGCCCGCCGCCCGTAGCACTCCGGCACCGCGACCTCCCGGTGCGCCCGGTAGCCGAGCAGCCGCAGCAGGATGTCCGCCCCGCGCACCGCGACCATCGAGATCCGCTCGTACCCCTGCCCGACCGCCTGCTCCCGGAAGTGCCGCATGAAGCCCAGCGCGACCTCCCGCCCGCGCAGCTCCTCGGCGATCACCAGGTCGTGCACGTGCAGGTTGCGCGACTCGTAGGCCGTCACCTCCGGCCGGCCGAGGTCCGGGCAGCGCAGCGGCGGGTACGGCAGGCTCAGCAGGTAGCCGCGCACGAGGCCGCGTTCCTCCAGCACGAAGCAGGTGGCGGGCGAGCTGCGGGCGCGGGACTGCAGCGCCTCCCGGCCCTCGGACAGGCCGTCGGCGGCGTAGGCGGCGTGCTCCAGCTCGGCCACGGCGTCCCAGTCGTCGTCGACCAGCTGCCGGATCCGGAGGCCGTCGCTCACCGGGCCGTTCACCGGGCCGCTCACCGGACCGCCCACCGCGCCGCCGCTCACCGCGCCGTCTCCGTACCCGCGGCCGGCTCCTCCCCAGCCGGGGGCAACCCCTCCGCGCGGGCGGCGGCCACCAGCGCCGCCCAGGCCTCGATCAGCACCGCCCACCGCTCGACGTCCTGCTGCGCCTCGTCCAGGAGCCGCTGCCGCCGCCCGGCAACCACGTCCGCGAGCTCGGCGTACTTGCCGCCCAGCTTGCGGTAGGAGCGGTCCAGGACGTCCAGGCAGTGCTCGTTCCGGGACCGGTCCCAGTGGGCGCTGCGCCGCACCGAGTCGAGGATCGGCTCGACCCGCAGCCCGTGGCGGTCGTCCAGCAGCGCGCCGCCGAGGTCCATCATCTCGCCGTAGACCGGGTAGAGGTACAGCATCGAGAGCAGGAACTTGACGAACCGCAGCTGGTAGGCGACGAAGCCGGGGCCGGTGCGGCGCTCGGGCGTGTAGTAGTTGACGATGTGGCGGTTGTGGACGACGCCGGGCAGGCCGGCGTCGAGCACGACGTGCGACAGGAAGTAGTCGCTGCCGATGGTCTCGGTCGACGGCAGCAGCGGCAGCAGTTCGTAGACCCGGCGGTCCAGGGCGATGTTGCACATGTCGACGTGCCAGATGTCGGGCACGCCGAGCACGGAGTCGTCTGCGGTGAACGGGGCGGCGCCGGCACCGCTGAACGAGGCCTCCACCACCGCGTTCCTCTCCTCCTCCGACCACAGCGGCGGGGCCCACAGGCCCACCACGTCGTGGTAGACGGCAGGGTCCAGTTCGCGGATCTCGCCCACGTCCACGGACAGTTCGCCGATGAAGGAGCCGCCGACCAGCACCACCGGCTTGTCGGCGTCGGCCGGGTCGAGCTCGGACCGGGTCACCACGGCCGCCGCCTCGCCCGCGGGCCGGCCCAGCGAGAGCAGCTCGTGGTGGATCGGGAAGACCTTGCGGCCGTCGACGGTCTGGAAGTCGGCGTCGTCGTTGCGCTGGTGCACGGAGGTGCAGCCGAGGGCGGCCGCGGCCAGGAAGAGCCGGTTCGTGCAGGCGCCGTACGCGACGGCCGACGGGAGCATCAGGTCGAGCAGCAGGTCGGGGTCGGGGGCGCCGGAGCGCTCGGTCACCCGCCGCAGGAACGTCCGCTGCTGCGCCTCGCCGAGGTGGTGGACGACCACGCCGGGGGCGGGGGCCAGTGCGGCCACGGCGCCCGCGTTCTCCGCGAATCCGGCGGCGTCGTTGGTGTCGAGGACGAGCAGGTGCACCTCGACCTCGAAGGTCGCTACGGCGTGGGCCGCCTCCTCGGCCAGGTCCGCGATAGTGCTGGCGCAGGGCCGCATGGTGGGCAGGGCGAGGCAGATTCTCCGCATGGCTGGGGTTCTCCGTCGAGTCGTCAGATGTAGTGCGAAAGTGGCGAGTTGGACGCAAACGGATGCCCGGGAAAGGGGTTCGGCCGGTCCGCTGGACTACCGTGGACTAGACCATTTGTGATGTCAACGATTGACAGCGGGGCTCCGGTGGGGCTCGCACGCACCCTCCTCCGGCGGCCGCCCGCCCCGGCGCGGCCCGACCCGGATGCCCCCGGCGCTCTTTTCGCACGTGAGGACGAGCACTCCCCGTGTGGTCGAACGTCCGGGCGAGCGGGAGGGGTTCAGTGCCGAACATTGCGCCGTAAGGGTCAATCCGGACCGCGGACCTGCCGATACCGGATGCGACGCCCTCACGTCGTTCGGAGGAGACCGCAATGCCCGACCTGTGGCTTCCCGGTGCCGAGGTCCACGACCTCGGCGACCACGCACCGACCGATCAGCAGTACCCGCCGAAGGCCATCGCCCACATCACCTGGGACCGCAACGCGACCGCCGCCGCACCGCAGGACTGGTGCCCCTACGAGGACCTGGTGAGCTACTTCACCGGCAGCGGCGCCGGTGACGCGCCGCACCTGGTCTGGGACCCGTTCAGCGGCCGCACGGCACAGCTGTTCCCGGCCGACTCCCGCTCGAAGAGCCTGCTCAGCCCGACCGGGAGCCCGACCCGCACCAACCGGGCCGGGCGGGTGGTGATCCAGATCGAGGCGGTGTTCTTCCCGTACTGCCGCTACCAGGGCCGGGTCTACCCGCGGCTGGTCGACACCCCGTGCGCCGGCTGGGGCCGGATCCACGCCTGGATCGCCTCCTGGGGCGTCCCCGACGTGTGGCCGATGGGCCGGCCCGTCGACTTCTCCGGCCACCGCGACGAACAGGTGTGGGAGACCCGCGGCGGCTGGTACGCGCACGCCCACGTGCCGTTCAACGACCACACCGACCCCGGCTCCTGGCCCGACCTCACGGCCGGCTCCGGAACCCCGGACCCCCCGCCCTCGCAGCAGCACCCGGTGCCCCCGCAGGCCCCGGCGCCCGCCCGCTACCAGGTCTCCATCAACGGCCTGTCGTACGGCTACGGCGCCCAGGGCTACCAGGTCACGGCGGTCGGACGGGCGCTCGTCTCACGCGGCTTCGGCGCCCACTACCACTCCGGCCCCGGGCCGACCTGGACGGACGCGGACACCGAGAACTACGCGGACTACCAGGGGAGTCTGGGCTACTCCGGGCAGGCGGCGGACGGCGTGCCCGGCGAGGGTTCGCTGAACCGGCTGCTCGGCTACGTCCCCGGGCAGCGGACGGTGTCGGTCGCCCACGTGGTCTCCGCCGCGCGCACCGACCCGGGCGCCGAGCAGGGCCACCGCACGTACGGGGCCGAGGTGGCGATCGTGGAGCAGGCGCTGGTGGACGAGGGGCTGCTCGAACAGCGCTGGGCGGACGGCTCGTTCGGCACCCGCACGGTCGCCGCGTACGCGGCCTGGCAGCGGCGCTGCGGGTACCAGGCGGGCGCGGCGGACGGCATCCCCGGAAAGGCCTCGCTGCAACGGCTCGGCGCGGCGCAGGGCTTCTCGGTGACCGACTGATCGGCGCGGAGCTCCGGGGGAGTGGCTCGGGTACTCCTGGGGGAGGTGTGTCGGCGCGTCCGGAGTAGGGGCGCCTACTCGCCCGGGAGTAGCCGATGTTACTTCCGTCGGCAGATGCCCGATGAGGGGCGAGCGGGACAGTCTCGGGGTCGTGTCCGTGGCCACGACTCGAAGGAGGTACCCCGTGCGCTCGTCCACCGGAGCCGGTGGGGCCGGCAGGGCCGTCGGTGCGACCGCTTCCGCTGCGGCCGGCGCTTCCACCGCGGCGGTCGGAGCCGTCGCGGCGTCCGGAACGGCCCTCGGCGGCAGGCGGCGATCGGCGGATCGCATCCTGCCGCCGAGGGTGCGCAAGGCCCTGGTCGTCCTGCACATCGTCGCCTCGGTGAGTTGGCTGGCGTTGATGCTCTGCCTGCTCACCCTGGCGGTGACGGCGCTGACGACGGGGGACGCCGACCGGATGCGCACCGCCTACCGGGCGATGGGTCTGCTCGGCGACGCCCTGGTGCTGCCGCTCAGCCTGCTCACCTTCCTGAGCGGGGTGGTGCTCGGGCTCGGCACCTCCTGGGGCCTGTTCCGGTACTACTGGGTGAGCACCAAGTTCTGGCTGACACTGGCGGCGATGACGGCCTCGGTCTTCGCCCTCACCGCCCGACTGCACGACGCGGTGCGCGCGGCGGACGCGCATCCGACCGGCCCGATCCGGGCGTCGGAGCTCGGCGTCGTCCGCTACACCACGGTGATCGTTCCGGCGGTCGCCCTGTCGCTCTACCTGTTCGCGGTAGTGCTGTCGGTGTACAAGCCCTGGGGCCGCCGCCGCACGGCCGGGAGCACGCGTCCGCGAATACCGCCGGCCGGCCCCTGAGGCCGGGGGAAGGGGGAATGCCCACCCGACAGGCAGGTGTTGTCCACCCACGTGACCAGCACCGTGCCCACCACCAGGCTCTCCGTGCTCGACCGTTCCCGCACCCGCCAGGGTGAGGAGCCGGCCCGGGCGCTGCGGGACACGGTGGACTTCGCCCGCGAGGCCGAGCGGCTCGGGTACCACCGCTTCTGGGTCTCCGAGCACCACGGGGTGCCGGGGGTGGCCGGCTCGGCACCCACCGTGCTCGCCGCCGCGGTGGCGGCGGCCACCTCGCGGATCAGGGTCGGCACCGGAGGGGTGATGCTGCCCAACCACCAACCCATGGTGGTGGCCGAGCAGTTCGGGGTGCTCGCGGCCCTGTTCCCCGGCCGGATCGACATGGGCCTCGGCCGCTCGGTCGGTTTCACCGACGGTGTCCGCCGGGCGCTCGGGCGGGAGAAGGACGCGGCGGACGACTTCGGCGCCCAGCTGGCCGAGCTGCTCGGCTACTTCGACGGGTCGCAGCAGGCGCACCGCGGTGTCCATGCCCGGCCCGCGGAGGGACTGCACGTTCCGGCCTTCGTGCTGGCCACCGGGGCCGGTGCCGACCTGGCCGCCGACGCCGGGCTGCCGCTGGTCATCGCCGCCGCGCGCGGGGAGGAGCGGATGCTCGCGGCGATCGACCGCTACCGCAACCGGTTCCGCCCCTCCGCGCAGGCCGCCGAGCCGTACGTGGTGGTCTCGGGCACGATCGCGGTCGCCGGGACCGCCGAGCGGGCCCACGAGCTCCTCGTCCCGGAGGCCTGGTCCGGCGCGTACTCCCGCACCCACGGCGAGTTCCCGCCGCTGGCCCCGGCCGCGGAGATCCGTGCGCGGACGATGACGGTGCGGGAGCGGGCCGCCTACGAGCAGTCGCTCAAGGGCCACATCGCGGGCACCCCGGACGATGCCGCCGCCGAGCTGGCCGCGCTGGTCGAGCGCAGCGGGGCTGACGAGTTCCTGGTCACCACCAGCACCTACGACCGTGCTGCGCTGCTCGACTCCTACCGCCTGCTCGCCGAGGCGGTCGGCCAGGCCTGAGCGGGTGGCACCCCCTCGGGCGGTACCGGGCCGACCAGCCACGATCCGTCCGGCTCGATTTCTGAGCAGGCCCGATGACCTGCTACTGTTCTGTCCGTCGAGAGGAAGTGATCTTCCGGAGAGCGAATCTCTCGAACATGCGTCAGCGGTGCTACCAGAGCACGTCCTACTTTCAGTAGGAAGAGTCCGTGCGATCCGGGCCTGGCGCTCCACTCGAAGGGGCTCGTTCCGTCCAGCGGAACGAGCCCCTTCGTCATGCATGTTGTTCATGGCCGCTGCCCATGAGCCCGCCTCACCGCGGTTCCTCATGAGGGCCGCCATGAGCGCCCCTCATGGCGCCGCCCATGAGCGCGCCTCATGGCGCCGCCCATGAGCGCGCCTCATCGCGTTCGACATGAGCGCCGCTCATGGCCAGAGCTCAGGTGTTCGCCTCTCGCGCGTTCGTCCCTTTATCGCATTCCAGGGCTCGAAACCCTCCCCGTCGGCCCGGTATCGGCCAAGGTCCCGTGCCAGGTGGCCGATGAGCACCGTTCCCGAACGGTGGGCGGGCCAGCGGGTTTGCCCACCCTGGCCGGTCTGATGAATCGTCATACCTTGGCTGGAACCAGCCGCTAATGATGTGAATATGCCATTGGAACGTTCGTCAGACTGAACCCCGGCAGTAGCCTTCCGTGTCGAACCTGCCACTGCTGGTGGCGATCCGGTCGGTGCCGCAGAGCGCCCGGCCGCCCAGACCCCGCGAAGGAGCCGGTGTGCCGGGTATCGACGAATGCCTCTCCGGAGCGATGGAAATCGCCGGAGCCCGCGCCGCGAGCCTGGTCGACTGGAGTAGCGGGCTCGCCCTCGGCAGCGTCGGAGAAAGCCCGACGGGCGAGCACGAGACGTCCGCCGCCGAGGCAACGGACCTGGTCCGAGCGGCCGTCGAGAGCCAGACCTTCACGGCGGCGGAGAACCGGCGGTCCCCGCTGGAGGACATCATCGTCACTGCCGGCCGGAGTTACCACCTGATCCGCTTCATCGACACGGTCTTCGACAGCCGGCTCGTCCTCCATCTCTGGCTGGACCGTACGGCGGGCAACCTCGCCGTCGCCCGCTTCCGCCTCCAGGCGCTGGCCGAGGAGCTGGTGCTGGGGTGAACCCGACGTCCATGACACCCGAACCCCTCCGGCTGCCCGTCGCATTTCGGCCGCCGACGCGTCCTGTCGCAGCCTCCGGATCAGCACCCGCACCCGCACCCGGATCCACACCCGGATCCGGATCCACCTCCGCACCCGCATCCTCCCCTGAAGCCGCCTCCCGGCGGTGGCCCGCGTGACCGCCGCCATCGGCACCGTCCCGCCCCCGACGGAGCACGCCGCACCGAAGACCCCGGGCGAGGCGCTCGCCCTGCTCGCCGGCCGTCGCGCCACCGGCGCCCTGCACGGTCCGCTCGGCACCCTCCACCTCGTCGACGGCGCGGTGGCCGGCGCCGAGTCCCCGCGCGCACCCGGCCTGGCCGACCTGCTCACCGGCTGCGGCCGGATCACTCCCGAGGACTGGGCGGACCTCGTCCGCGTCCACGGCCCGCAGGCCCGGGTCGGCGACGTCCTGGTCGAACGGCGGTTGCTGACCAGGGGAGAGCTCGAACTCGGCCACCTGGGAACGCTGTTCGACGCCGCCTTCTTCGTCCTCGCCGATCCGGGCGGCGGCCTCTGGCGGTTCGAGTCGGACGTCCGGCACTGGCTCGGACCGGTCGCGACGGTCGAGCCGGACCGGCTCCGCCGTGAGGTGGAGCGCCGAGGCCGGCTGCTCGACCGGATCTGGCCCTGGGCGCAGCTCGACACCGCCCCGGTCCGGCCGGTGGAGCACAACCGCCTGCCGTCCCACCGTCCGCCCGGTCGGCGGCGCCGGGAGCTGATCGACCACGCCGACGGCCGAAGAACCCCGGCGGACCTGGCCCGCCTGCTCGGCCGCTCCGGCTTCGGCGTCACGGCCGACGTCCGCCGTCTGGCGGCCGCCGGACTGCTCGACGCGCCGGGGCCCGTTGCGCCGGGGCCCCCGCCCCCAGCGCCGGGCCCGCCGCCCCCCGCACCGCACCCCGGTGCGCTGTACGGCGGTGCGTCCCACCCCGGTGCACCGCACGGTGGTGCGCCGCATCCGACCGCACCACACACCACGGTGCCGGGTGCCGCCCGGTCGGCGACCGCGCCGCCGGCCGTCGCTCCCGCCGCGAGCGGGAGAACGTCCGGCGGCCTGCACCGCCGGATCCCCGGCGCCACCCTGCGCGGGGTCACGAGGAGCGGTGCCGTCGTCGTCGGTGCCGTACAGGTCGGCACCCCGGGCGCGGCGTACTCCGCCGCGGCCGCCCGGCCCCCGGCGCAGTACACCGCGCAGGCCGACGCCGGAACCCCCGCCCGCCCCGACTGCCAGCCCACCCCGGCAGCGGCCCACCCGCTGACCGTCCCCGACCCGGACATCGCGCTGCTGACCCGGGTCCGAGACCTTCTGGAGGCCCGACTTTGACCCACTCCCCGCCCGCGACCCCGCCGTTCCGGCCATGAGGCGGGCGCTCAAGCAGCGTGTCGGAAGGAGACAACTGATCGCCTTGGAGACCGAGCTGCTCGCCGAACTGCGTGCCTGCAAGCACCGCGTCCCGCACCTCGCAGGCGGCCTGGTGGCCAGTGTGGACGGCCTGCTGGTCGCCCACGACACCCACGGGACGGAGCCCTCCGGCCTGGCCGCGATGACGGCGGCCTCGCTCTCGCTGGCCCAACGGCTCGCCGACACCACCGGCCAGGGTGAGTTCCGGGAGTCGCTGGTGCGCGGCGAGCACGGCTACGTCGCCACCTACGCGGCCGGCGGCAGCTGTGTGCTGACCCTGCTGGCACATCCGGACGTCAACGTCGGCCGCCTGCACCTGGAGGCCCGTCGCAGCGCCCAACGCATCTCCGGGCTGCTCAACGACGCCCTCCTGCCGAAGGATCCGCGCGACGTGGGCTGACCCGGGCCCGCCCGCCCCCTACCTCACTGCCGCACCACACCATCCACCACCACGACACCACACGCCACGACACCACAGGCCACGACACCACACGCCACAACAGCACCACAACAGCACCACAACAGCACACACGACACACCACAACACCAGCCACAACCCAACCACCGAACGGGAGTTACCGAGATGACCGACGCACCCGGCGCACTCAAGCAGGCCATGACCAGCATCGAGGGGGCCATCGGCGCCGCCCTGGTCGACTACAACAGCGGGATGGCGCTCGCCACCCTCGACGGCCCCGGCGGCCTGGACCTCAACGTGGCCGCGGCCGGGAACACCGACGTGGTCCGCGCCAAGATGCGCACCATGGACATGCTCGGACTGGGGGACGGGATCGAGGACATCCTGATCACCCTGTCCAGCCAGTACCACCTGATCCGCCCGCTCACCAGCCGCACCGGCAAGGGCCTGTTCCTCTACCTCGCGCTGGACAAGGGCCGCGCCAACCTGGCCATGGCCCGCCACCAGCTCCTCAAGATCGAGGCCGACCTGGAGGTCTGACGGCCACCGGGCACCGGAGGAGTCCCCGGCGGTGGCTCAGGCCCCGCCGGGCTCTTCCCCCGGCGTCCCGTCCGGCTCGGCCCAGCGGACCTCGCCGCCGGGCAGCCCCGCGCACGCCACGTCCCCGGCGGCCAGCACGGTCCACGGGGCCAGCTGCGCGTGCGGCGGGACGGACAACGCGCCGCCGCCGGCGAAGCCCAGCTCCAGTCCGCCGGCCAGGGTGATCCGGGCGGTGTCGACGGTCCGCCCGACCAGCGCCAGGAGCGTGCTGCTCGGCTGGAAGGTCAGCGCCGGGAAGAAGTGCCCGACCTCCTCCGGTGCGGCGAACGACGGTGCCGCGAAGCGGAATTCGTGCGCCACCCGGACGCTCACCCCGCCGTCCAGCAGCAGGTCCAGCCGCCCGCCCCCGCTGACCGACTCCACCCGACGGCCGGCCAGCACCTCCGTGATCGCGTTCTGCATGCCTTCAGTCTGTCCCAACCGGCCCCCGGTGACTCATCGGTCCGGCCACCCCCGTAGCCCACAGGCCCGCGGGCCCCGCCTCCCGCCCGCCCGCGAGCCCGCCGCCCGGGCTACCCCGCTGCCCGGCCGCGCACCAGCTCGACCGGCCCGCCCGCTCCCTCCCGGGCCGCCAAGGCGGCGGCCGTCCGGTCCCAGGACGGCCCGGTCAGCAACGAGCGCGTCTCGGTCGGATCGCAGAGCCGCCACTCCACCAGCTCCGCCTCCTGCAGCACGATCGCGTCGAGCATCGCGTCCGTCACCGTGCCCCCGTCGTAGACGTACACCAGCACGGCCGTGTCCCGCCCGGTCGCCGGGTCCGCCCCCGGATCGGCTGCCGCTCCCGGCTGCCAGTCCAGTGCGAGCAGCGGTCCGGGCTCGACCTCCAGGCCCAGTTCCTCGCGGATCTCCCGGCGGGCCGCCGTGCGCGGCGTCTCCCGGTCCGCCTCGACCCCGCCGCCCGGCAGCGTCCAGTACGGGTCCCGCCCGCGCGGCCCGTCCCACGGCCGCAGCCGTACCAGCAGCACCCTCCCGGCGGCGTCGGTGAACAGCGCCCGTGCCTTGGCCCGGATCCGCGGTCGGGTGGCGTAGAAGGTGTCCGGGTCCAGCGGCGGAGCCGGCCGCTGCGCGGTCGCCGGGTTCAGCTCCGGGGCGGCGGCCAGGCCGAGGTACTCGGGTACCGGGCCGTCGGCCGGCAGTTCCCGCAGGGTGTGCCCGGCCGGCCGGCTGCCCTCCAGTTCCAGCGGTCCGGCCGTCCGCGGCGCCCGCAGACAGGCCGTCACCCGGCGCGACAGCAGGGGTGGCAGCGCGTGGCCCGCCTGCTCGGCGGTCAGCCACGTCCACCCGCCGACCTCGGCCGCGTCCGGCCGGATGGCGGCGGTCTGCCGCTCCGTCAGCGGCTCGGCCCAGTAGAGGTACGCCACGATCGGCGGGCGGCCGTGGTCGACCGCCCAGTCGACGCAGGCCAGCGGCCCCAGCCGGGGCGTGAACCCGAGTTCCTCGGCGATCTCGCGCAGCGCGGTCTCCCGCGGTGACCGGTCCGTCGGCTCCCACCCGCCGCCGGGAATCGCCACCGGGTGCTTCCGGTCGTACGGCAGCCGCACCACCAGCAGCCGCCCGTCCCGGTCCGGGAACAGCACCCCGGCCGCCGCCAGGAACCCCGACCGTCCGCGCCCGCGCTCTCCACCCCGACTGCCTCCACCCCGGCTCCCTCCGCCGCACGCTTCCCCGGTCACGACAGTCCGGGCCACCTCCATGGTTCCCGTCCGGCCGCGGCACCGATCACCACCGTCGGGTGACCGTGGCCACTCCGCCGGACACCCGACCACGCCACCCACGAGTGCGCGCCCACGCCCGTTCAACGTCCGCCCACGCCGACGCGGCATCGCCCGCACCGTCCCCGAGCACTGCTTCCGCCACCTCGGGCGATGGCGGGGCATCGCCACCCGCTGTCCTGCCCGGCCTGGATACGGTGACGGCATGACGACGATCCTGCGGCACCCCCGACCCGGATTCATGTGGGATTGGTGGGCAGTGGACGCTCAGGGTTTCCTGGTGCAGTTCAGCTGCGGACCCGCTCCCGAGCAGCTACTGGTGCACGTGGACCGTGTCGACGCCGCGGCGGCGTGGGCCGAGGAGAACCGCCCTGCATGGTTCGACTCTGCTCCCGCATCGCTTCACGCCTTCAGCTGCAACGGCGAGCTGCCGGTCTACACCCGTAACAACATGGTGCGCGATTGCCTGGGGCAACGCGTCCCGGGCGGAGCGGGACTACCGTACGTGCTGGGTAAGGCCGAACAGAGCACCGGTGGGATCGCGTATGACCACGTCTCCGTTGGAGTCCTGGCGAACGTCGGTCGCACCGAGCTGTCGAGCCTGCTTGGCGTCGGCATCGGGTCTGTTGCTGGCGAAGCTGACCAGCCAGAGTGATCGCTGCACTGTCGGTTTCCCTGGCGGCTTGCCGGTGGCGGCGATGGAGTTGTCCGGCAGCCGGAACTCGGTGTGCTGGGGGTTGGAGTTCCAGTGCAGTGCTGGTCGGTAGAAGGCGGCGGCATGCGCGGAGTGGTCGGTCAGAAGGCTGACGCCGGCGAAGGTGCCCGGTTCGTGGTTCAGCTGCATGCCGGTGTGGGTGCCGGGCTGCCAGAGTGACAGTGGTGCGCCGACGGGGTCGAGAGCGACGGCGTAGTGGCCGAGTGTCCCGACTTCGGTGGGTGCCACGATGATCTGGGCGCCCAGGTCCGTGAAGCGGGTGGCGGTGGCTTGGATGTCCGACACGGTGACGTTGATCGTCCAGTAGGGTGCGCCTGCGTCCTCGGCCGGTCCCAGGGCGGCGACGAGATGTCCGCGCAGCGTGCAGAGCCGGTAGCCGTTGGGGTCCGGTTGGGCGACGGTCCAGCCGAACAGCGAGGTGTAGAAGGCCGTCGTCGTCTCCGTGTCGGGGGTGCCGAGGTCGATCCAGCTCACGGTGTTCTCGGGGTGTCGCGTGATGTTCATCGAGATGCCTCTCCGTTGGGACCGCCTCGCCCCGGCAGTGGGGCGAGGCGGTGTCCAGAGCTGACTCCGCGGCGCCCTGCGGTGTCAGGTGTAGTAGGGCGAGTTCAGGTCGATACTGGCGTCTTTGACGATGTCGCCGTCGAACAGTCGTGTCGTTGCCGGGGCTCCGGCCCGGCGGGCTTCTTCGGCGAAGGGGCCCTGGGCGAAGGCCAGGGCGTTCTCGGCGCTGTCGAACTCGTAGAAGCCACCGATGGTGTGGGTTCCGATGCCGGACAGCCACGTCTTGCGGATCAGGCCCGGCGCGGTCTTCAGAGCCGCGTTGACCTGGTGCCAGTCGAACTGATCGAACGGCACTGCCGCTTGGATCTCGGTGTAGAGAAAGGTCTTGCCCATCACGAACCTCCGGTTTCGGGGGCTTTCCAGCCCACCTACTAGTACGTGCGTCCTAGTAGGGCGAGCATGGACTAGGATGTCCGTACTAGTCAAGGGGGTCGCGATGGCCGCGGACACGAAGTCCCGCATGATCAGCGCAGCAATCGGACTGCTGCAACGCCACGGCCTGGCCGGGATGACCTTCAACGACGTCCTGGCCGAGAGTGGTGCCGCGCGCGGGGCGATCTATCACCACTTCCCAGGCGGCAAACAGCAGCTCGCGCTCGAAGCCGCCCGCCGCAACGCCGACGACGTCCGCGGCCACCTGCACGAGCTGCCGGCCCGCACGCCACGCGAAGTCGTGGAGGCGTTCCTCGACAACGTCCGCCCCGTGGTGCAGACGTCCGCCAGGGGCGGCGGCTGCGCAATCGCGGCGGTCACCGTCGACGGCGGTGCGGCCATTGCCGACCGGGCCAGCCTGCGCACTGTCGCGGCCGAAGCATTCACCGGATGGGACGGCGAACTCGCCGGAAAACTCACCCACGCCGGAATGAGCGCGTCCCAGGCCGCCGATCTGGCCACCCTCATGATCGTCACACTCGAAGGCGCCCACATCCTGTGTCGTGCTGCCGGTAGCATCGCACCTTTCGACAGAGCTGCCGCGGCCCTGCTCTCCGGCCTCCCGAGCTCGGGTTGAGCCGGTGCCGGAACACCACAGCGTGGCGCGCTGACACGATCAGGCTTCTGCCATGGCATGCGCGGGGCCGTGCGGGCTGGGTGTTGCTGTGACGCAACACCTTGGCCGCACGGCCTTGTCCCATCGTGTCTTCAGCGGCCTCCAGCGCCGTCGACTCGGTTCGCTGATCGCAGAGTTGGCCGAGGCGTGGATGGCCGCCGAGGAGGGCCGAATGCACGAGCGTCGAGGCCGCAGCCGGTTGCGTGCGGCTGGCGCGGGACCGAATCACCAGCTGGTGTTCACCGACCGGGTCATCGCCACGCTGGTCGTCCTGCGATTCCAGCTCCCGCACGGGGCTCTGGCCCTGCTCTACGGAGTGGACCGCTCCACGATCACCCGGGCTGTCCACGAAGTCCGTCCCCTTCTGGCCGCTCGTGGCTTCGCTGTTCCCGGGCAGGGTGACCGGCGGCTTCGCACTCTCGCGGACGTCTTCGCCTATGCGGCGGCTGAGGACGTCGAGCTGCGGCTGGACGGGACGGAGGTCCGGGTTCGACGACCCCGGGCGAACAAGCCAGGCAGTCGCGCCTACGTTTCGGGCAAGATGCGGCAGAACACCAAGAAGGCCACCGTCGTCACTGACAGGCAGGGCCGCACCCTGTGGGCCGGGGCCTTCCGACCCGGCCGAATGCACGACCAGACAGCCGTGAAGACCGAGGGAATCTGCGAGCTGTTCGAGCAGTACCCTCAGGTCAGGGCCAAGGTCGACGCGGGCTACCGGGGACTTGCCAAGCAATTCCCCGACCAGGTCCAAGCCCCGCCGCTCAAACCGAAGAAGGGCGCCGCGCCCGAAGACATCGCCGCCTGGGACGCAGCCCGCCATCAGCAGTCCTCGGAGCGCATCTGCGTCGAGCACGCCAACGCTGAACACAAGCAGTGGCGAACCCTCCAGCGCTACCTCGGACGCCGCGAGTACTTCGACGAGACCTACGCGGCAGTAGCGGCCCTGGTCTCCGACCGCGCCGCCGAGAGGTGAGCACCCATCAGACGACCCGCCAGGCCAACACGCCCCGACCTCATTCGTACACAAGGCCGTAAGGGCGTGCCGGACTCCCCATTGCGGTTGTCCGACGCTCCGGCAGTCGTCGCGGACGTTGCGGCCCTGGTCGAGCTGCGCAGGGCGGTGGGAGACATCTGGACGGTCCACCTCGACGAGGGATGGGTCTAGGCAGCCCCCCGCCGCTCCGTGCGGCTCCGGCCGGGTGCCACGCCGCCCCCTCACCCCAGGGAGGCCAGCGCCTGTGCCGCGGCCCGCGCCATCTGCTCGTCGTGCCGGCTGCTCGCGCCGCGCAGGCGGGCGGCGGATTCGGCTGCGGCGAGTGCCAGCAGGCCGGGCAGCAGGTCGGTGCTGCGGGCGACGACCCAGCGGGTGCCCTGGGTGGCCATCCACCACAGGTCGGCGGCCGGGCTCGGCGGGGGCTCGGCCGGTGCGGTGGCGGGTGGTGCGCCGAGGGGGTGCCCCGCCTCGGCGAGCAGCGCGTGGAAGCGGCGGGCGATCAGATGGTGGCCCTCGGCGCTGGGGTGCAGGCGGTCCACGCTCAGCAGCCGCCGTTCCTCCAGCCACGGCAGCTCGGCGAGGTGCAGGTGGATCGCCCGGTGACGTACGGAGAGGGCGTGCACCACCGTGTTGACGGCCCGCATCCGCCGTGCCAGCGGGCGGGCGAGCGGGGCCGGGAGGCGGAGCAGGGTGCCCGGGTCGGGCAGGCAGGCGGTCAGCAACACGGCGCCGTGGCCGGACAGTTCACCCAGTGTGGCGTCCAGTTCGAGGGTGGTGCGCCGGATGTCGAAGCCGGCCCGCAGGGTGTCGTTCCCGCCGACCACCACCGCCGCCAACTGCGGCCGCAGTGCCAGCGCGGCCGGTAGCTGACGTGTCGTCAGTTCGCTGCTCAGCGCGCCGCTGTACGCCAGGTTGGTGAACTCGACGTCCCGCCCCCCGGGCGCCAGCGAGCGGGCCAGGACGGCCGCCCAGCCGCGCCACGCCTCGCCCACCGCGTCCCCGACTCCTTCGGTCAGCGAGTCACCGAGCGCGACGAACCGCGTCAGCTCGCCGGCCGGTGACCGGTCTTCTGCCAGCCGGTCAGGGCCGGTGCCGAGCATGCTCATCCCGATCCCCTTCCCTCGTGCCGCCGTTCCGTACGCCGTGCGCCGCGAGGAACGCGGCCACCGCCGCGGGCCAGCCGTACCGCTCGGCCTGTGCGCGGGCGGACGCCCGCCGGACGCCCTCCGGCCGGTCCAGCAACTGGCGGACCGCGGTGGCGAATCCGTCTCCCGTGTCGGCGGCCGCGACCCCGGCGAGACCGATCAGGCCGGGCAGCGCGGAGGACCGGCTCGCCACGACCGGTGTCCCGCAGGCCAGCGCCTCCATCGCGGCCAGCCCGAAGGTCTCCACCGGCCCGGGCGCGAGCACCACGTCGGCGCAGCCCAGCAGCCGGGCGAGTGCCTCGCGCCCGCTCAGGTGTCCGAGGAAGCGCACCGGGAGCCCCAGCCGGGCGGCCCGGTCCGCCAGCCGCCCCCGCAGCGGGCCGGTCCCGGCCACGACCAGGACTGCGGGCACCCGTCGGGCCCGCAGCGCGGCCAGGGCCTCGATCGCCCGCTCCGGCCGCTTCTCCGCCGAGAGCCGCGAGCAGAGCACCAGCAGCACTTCCGCCGGGGCGGCGTACCGGGCCCGCTCCGCCGCCCGGTCGGCCGGTGGCAGCGGCCGCATCGCCTCCAGGTCCACCCCGAGCGGCGCCCGGGCCAGGTTCGGCGTGCCGATCCGCCGGAACTCCGCGGCGGCCCAGTCGGTGGTGCACAGCACCGAGTCGTACGCGCGGGCGGTTGCCGCGTTGAGCCGGTCGGCGGCGGCGTTCGCCAGTGGCCCGGGCACTCCCCGGGTGCGCAGCACGCCGGCGGCGCTCTCGTGCGACACCATCACCGAGCGCACCCCGTGCCGCAGTGCCCAGGCACCGGTCCAGCGCAGTGTGGTGCGGTCGGACACCTCCAGCCGGTCGGGGGAGAGCCGGGTCAGTTCGGCGGCCACCGCCCGGCGGTCGGTGAGCAGCCGGTACCCGCCGCTGGCCGGCAGGACCGGTCCCGGCAGGGTGACCACCAGGCCCTGCCCGGTCTCCTCCTCGGTGCGCCGCTTGCCGGGCACGATCAGCACCGGCCGGTGCCCGGCGGCCCGGTACCCGCTGCCCAGGTGCCGCAGCGCGGTGCGCAGGCCGCCGGAGACGGGCGTGACGAAGTTGGCGAGCCGCACGATCGTCAGGGCCTCGCCGTTCGGGACGGGGATCATGCCGGCAACTCCTCCGGCATGCTGTCCGCGGCCGCCGGGTCCTTCGCGGCGGCGGTGTCCGTCGCGCCGCCCGTCACCGGCCCCGGCACGACCGTCCCTGCCGTCACCGTCCCCGCCGTCACCCGTCCCGGCGTCCCGGACACCCCCCGGTGCTCCGCCAGCACCTCGGCGTAGTGCCGCAGCAGCAGGTCCCCGACCGCCTCCCAGGTGCGTGCGGTGACCTCCGCCCGTCCCGCCCGCCCGTACGCGGCCCGCCGCGCCGGGTCGCCGGCCAGCTCGGCCACCGCCCGGGCCACCGCCGCAGCGTCCCGGGGTGGTACGAGCAGGCCGGTGCGGTGGTGCGCGACCAGGTCCAGGGGACCGCCCGCGGCCGGGCCGATCACCGGCACCCCGCTCGCCATCGCCTCCTGGATGGTCTGACAGAAGGTCTCCAGCGGGCCGGTGTGCACGAACACGTCCAGCGTCGCGAAGCAGCGCGCCAGCTCGTCACCCGTCCGGCGGCCCAGGAACACCGCGCCGGGCATCGACGCCTTCAGCCCGGGCGCGGACGGCCCGTCCCCGACGACCACCACCCGTACCCCGGGCAGCGCCGAGGCTGCCGCCAGCAGGTCGACCCGCTTCTCCGGCGCCAGCCGCCCGACGTACCCGACCAGCACCTCCCCGCCCGGCGCGAGCGCCCGGTGCAGTGCCTCGTCCCGGTGCCGGGGGTGGAAGCGCGCCGAGTCCACTCCGCGCGGCCACAGCTGCACCCGGGGCACCCCGTGTGCCGTGAGGTCCTGCGCGGCCGGGGTGGACGGCGCCAGGGTGCGGGCGGCGGCCCGGTGCACGGCCCGGATCCGCCGCCACGCGGCGGCCTCCCCGAGCCCGCGTCCGGCCCGGTAGGCGTGCGCGTACCCGGCGAGGTCGGTCTGGTAGACGGCGACGGTGGGCACTCCGAGCCGCGCCGCCACCTGCCCGCCGCGCGCTCCGAGCACGAACGGGCCGGCCAGGTGGACGATGTCCGGCCGGTGTCCGGCGATCGCGGCCGCCGGCTGCCGGCTCGGCAGGGCGATCCGCACCTGCGGGTACCCCGGCAGCGGCATCGACGGGATGCGCACCACGGGGATCTCGGCCGCCTCGGCACTCCCGAAGGTCTCCGGCGGGCACTCCGCCCCCCGCGCCGGCGCGGGAGTGACGACAAGGGGCTGGTGGCCCCGGCGGACCAGATGCTCGGCCGTCCGCAGCACGCTGTGGGCGACCCCGTTGACCTCGGGCGGGAAGGATTCGGTGACGATGACGACACGCATGCCAGTGTTCTGTCCGTGTCCGGCGTGCTCCGGGCCAAAGGGATCTGTCGTACAAGCGAACGCGGGTCGGCGATTTGCACCGCCGGCCCGCGTCCTCTTCCAGCTGCTGCCACCCCGGCCTCACATCGACCCGGCAGCCTCCTTGAGCTCCGCGTACGGCGCGAGCTTGCGGATCGACTCGATGCTCTTCAGGCAGTCGTCCTTGCTCTCCTCCGGGTCCCCGGTCACCACGACCGACCCGTTGCTGGCCTTGAGCCGGAACCGGTGCATCCCGCTCTCGTCCACGTAAAGTTCGAATCTACCCGCCATGCCAGTAACAGCCTTCCGCTCGGATGACCCCCCTGGGCGCACCGTAGGCGCGCGGGCACCGCAGGGCGCGCGGGGAGTGGCGTTCGGGTGGCGGGGTCGGCACCTCGTCGGCCCGGCCGGTGGGTTCGCCGTCGTCGGCGCGTGCTGGCCGGCGCGGCCGGTGGGTCGGGCGGCCGCCGGGGTGTCCGAGGCCCCGGCTGACGGGGCGTCATGGAACGCGACGGCGCCCCGCGCCGGACCCGGTGGGGTCGGACCGGGGCGCCGCCGTGCGGGGCGGTCAGCAGCCGTTGAGGATTCCGGTGAGCGCGGTCTTCTCGGCGCTGTCGACGCTGAGGCCGTAGTACTGCTTGACCTGCACCCAGGCGCGGGCGTAGGTGCAGCGGTAGGAGGCCTGGGGGAGCCACTCGGCGGGGTCGCGGTCGCCCTTGGAGCGGTTGCTGCTGGCGGAGACCAGGAGCAGCTGGGGGCGGGTGACGTCGTTGGCGAAGGCCTGGCGCTGGGCGTCGGTCCAGGACCAGGCGCCGGAGGCCCAGGCCTCGGAGAGCGGCACCAGGTGGTCGACGTCGAAGGACGAGGCGTTGGTGGTGGTCGCGTTGTCGTACGGCGAGGACCAACTGCCGCTGGTGGCCTTGCAGGAGGTGTCGGTCGCGACGTTGCTGCCGTCCCGCTTGACGACCCACTCGCGGGTGTCGCAGGTGCCGCTGATGGTGATCCAGATGTGGAACAGCGTCCGGTCGTAGGTGTCGCCATGGGTCTCGGCGGTGGCGGGCATCGCGGCGAGGTAGGTCCGGGCGGTGGCGGCGGAGATCGGGGTCGGCAGGGCGGCCTGGGCGGGGGTGCCGGTCGTGAGCACGGTGGCGGCGGCGAGGGCGGCGGCGGCCGGTATGCAGGACAGGAACCGGCGTATGGACGCGGCGGTGGCCATGGCGAACGCTCCATCATCAGATCGGAAAAGATGCTGAGTTGCGTGCGCCAGTGTGGCGAGCTTGGGGCTACGCGGGTAGACCCCGGACGTGAAATCCTCGTGGACATCGGCCCGTTACCGGGCCACTACCGGACAAGTCCGGCATCCTGCACGGGTGTTCACGACCTCCGGCCGCCGCCGGGCGGGCCTCGCCGACCGAGGTCACGGGGAGGCCGCAGTGAGGACACTGTCGCCGGGAGGTCGCGTCCGGCCTCGACCGGCAGCGACCTCCCGAGCCGACCCGAGCCGACCCGAGCCGACCCGAGCCGACCCGAGCCGACCCGAGCCGACCCGACCCGAGCCGAGCCGACCCGGGTCAACCCGGGGTCGGCCGCGCCCTCCCGGCTCAGCCGCGGCGCCGCCCCGCCATCCAGACGTAGACCAGGATCCCCGCGAACAGGAACAGCACCCCCTGGTAGACGGCGGCGTAGCCGGCGCCGGCCAGGAGCCAGAGCGAGAAGGCGAAGGCGCCCAGCCCGAGGACGGCGTCGCGGACGAGCCGGCCGTTGTCCACCTTCTCGGTGGCGCCGCGGACCAGCCAGTACAGCTGCGCGGCGGTGGAGAGCAGGTACGGGACGGTGGCGGTGAAGGTGGTGACCAGCACCAGGATGTCGAAGGCGCCCTTCGCGCCGCTGGCGAAGTTGAGGACGGTCAGCACCGAGGCGAGACCGACGCTCACCACCACGCCGAAGACCGGGACGCCGCGCCGCTCCTTGGCGAAGGAGGCCGGGAAGAGGCCGTCCCTGGCGGCCGCGTACGGGGCCTGGGCGGCCAGCAGCGTCCAGCCGTTGAGGGCGCCGCTCATCGAGACCAGCGCGGCGACGGCGATCGCCGTCCCGCCCCAGGATCCGCCGAACATGGCGTTCACGGCGTCCGAGAACGGCGCGGTGGAGTGGACGAGCCGCTCGTGCGCGACGCTGCCGAAGACCGCCACCGTACCGAGCAGGTAGACCACCGCCGCGCCGGTGGTGCCGAGCACACTGGCCCGCCCGACGTTGCGCTCCGGGTCGCGGACCTTGCCGGCGCTCATCGCGGCCGACTCCACGCCGAGGTAGCTGAACAGCAGGATCGCCGCGGCGGCGGTCATGCCGCCCGCCCAGCCCTGGCCGCTCCCGTCGAAGGGCCCCAGGTTCTTCGGGTCGAAGAAGAACAGGCCGCCCACCGAGACCAGCAGCAGCGGGACGAACTTCAGGACGGTGGAGACGAGTTGGACGGCCCCGACGTAGCGGGTCCCGGCCAGGTTGGCCAGCGCGGGCAGCCACTGGAAGGCCAGCGCGGCGGTGATGCTGAACGCGGTGGAGTGCCCGACGGGCAGCAGCACGTCGAGGTAGCCGACGGCGGCGACGGCCAGCGCGGCGTTGCTGACCCAGGTGGTGATCCAGTACGACCAGGCGGACAGGAAGCCGGCGAAGTCCCCGAAGGCCTCGCGCGCGTAGACGTACGGCCCGCCGGTGCGCGGGTTGCGGCGCGCCAACTGCCCGAAGACCAGGGCCAGTGCGATGGCGCCGACGGTGAGCACCGCGAAGGCGAGCAGGCTGACCGTGCCGTAGGGCGCGACGGCGGCCGGGATCATGAAGATACCGCCGCCGATGATGTTCCCCATC
The DNA here is from genome assembly GCF_044541955.1 of Kitasatospora sp. NPDC085464. NCBI lineage: Bacteria > Bacillati > Actinomycetota > Actinomycetes > Kitasatosporales > Streptomycetaceae > Kitasatospora > Kitasatospora sp. NPDC085464. Next base: position 122,861 of record NZ_JBITTM010000005.1, on the reverse strand, counting down.
ACCAGCGCGGTGGCGGTCGCCAGCCCGAAGCGGCCGTTCCTCGGCTGGGTGGGGTCGGCCGGGGCCGGGGTCTCCGGGCCGTTCGGTCGGGTCGCCTGCCGGGTTGCGGCGGGACTGGTCTGCATGAGGGTGGTGCGCCTTTCGTGGTGCTGCCCGCGCTCCGACGCGCGCTCGGTGGAGCGTCGGGAGCGTGCGGAGCGACCGTTCATGCTCGGACCGGGCGACACCTTGCACCAAATCGACGGGATTTGTTCAGTTCGCCCGGCGATTCACCGCAAGTCTTGCGGTGGCGCGACAGCCGGACGGGCACTCGTCCGGCCCGGTGATCGGCGCCCTCCCCCACCTGTTCGACCGGCACCCCCACCGGGCCGCCCGTTCGTCCGGGAGGGGGAGTTGTGTCACCCGGATGTCGCAGTCGGCTTGCGATGAAGGCGGGTTCGTGCGCGTTCGTGTGCAAACCTGTGCCGGTGTCGCGGGGTGGCCGGGTGTGCTTGTGGCCGGCCCCGGGGCGCTCCTTCATGCCAGAGACCACCCAAAGGACATCTGATGTCGCTTCGTGGAAACATCCGCAAGCTCGCCGTTGTCGTCACCGTGACGGGCGCTGCCGCTCTCGCGGCGCCGGTGCCGGCGATGGCCGCTTGGCACGCGTCGGACTCGTCGACCTCGGCGAGCCTGGAGACGGGTTCGGCCGGTGTCGGCCTGTTCGGCCCGCACGCCCAGTGGCTCAACGCGCACGAGCACACCGACGACAAGTGCATCGGCGACTGCTGATCGACGGGTGAACGGGCCCGGGTGCCGCCACGGCGGCACCCGGGCTCACTGCTGCCCGCTCACTGCTGCCCGCTCACTGCCACGTGCTCACTCCACCCGGGCTCACTGCCCACCCGGGCTCAGCACCGCTCGCTCACCGCTGCCCGCTCGGCGCGGTCTCCGCCACCGGGGCGGGCCGGGACAGCTGCCCGGGCCACCACATGTGCCGGTCGAGGTCCATGGTGAGCGCGGTGACCAGCACCGAGCGCACCACCAGGGTGTCGAGCAGCACGCCGAGGGCCACCGCGAAGCCGATCTCGGCGAAGCCCACGACCGGCAGGGTCCCGAGGACGGCGAAGGTGCTGGCCAGGATCAGACCGGCCGAGGTGATCACGCCACCCGTGGCGGACAGCCCGTTCAGCGCTCCCTGCCGGGTGCCGACTTGAGCGGACTCCTCCCGCACGCGCGTCATCAGGAAGATGTTGTAGTCGATCCCCAGCGCGACCAGGAACACGAAGACGAACAGCGGGAACGCGTTGTCCTGGCCCTCGAAGTGGAAGACGTGCGCGAAGAAGAACGCGCTGATCCCGAGCGCCGCCGCGTACGACAGCACCACGGTCGCGATCAGCACCAGCGGCGCGGTGACGGCCCGCAGCAGCAGGGCGAGGATCAGCAGCACCACGCCCAGGACCAGCGGGATGATCGCCCGGTTGTCGTTCCCGGCGGCGCGCCCGGCGTCCAGGATGACGGCGGTGTTGCCCCCCACCTTGGCGTCCGCGTTCGGCACGGCGTGCACGGCGTCCCGCACCCGGTCGACGGTGTCCTTGGCGGCCTGACTGTCCGGCGGGTCGGTGAGCGTCGCCTGGAAGAGGGCCTGCCCCTCGTGCACGACCGGCGGCGTGGTGGCCGCCACCCCCGGAGTCGTCCCGGCGGCCTCCCGTACGGCGGGGGCGCCCTCGGCGGTGGAGATGATCGTCAGCGGCGCGCCCGTACCGCCCGGGAAGTGCTGCTCCAGCACCTGCTGGCCGACCACCGAGTCCGGCTTGCCGGTGAATGTCCCGGCCGTGCTGAGGCCGTTGGCGTCGAGCCAGACCAGCCCGATGCAGCAGACGCCGAGCGCCAGCGCCGTCGTCACCCACACCTTGCGGGGCTTCCCGCCGATCCACGCCCCGATGTGCGCCCAGCGGCCGGTCCTGGTCGGCTCCGGCGTGCCGTACCCGGGCCGGACCGGCCAGAACACCCAGCGGCCGACGATCACCAGCAGCGCCGGCAGCAGGGTCAGCATGGCCACGAGGGCGACCAGCACGCCGATCGCGCACACCGGGCCGAGGCCGCTGGTGGAGTTCATCTCGGCGACCAGCAGGCAGAGCATGGAGGCGATCACGGTCGCCGAGGAGGCGAGGATGGCGGGCCCGGCCCGGTGCAGGGCGAAGGCCATCGCTTCGTGCCGGTCCTGGTGGCGGCGCAGTTCCTCGCGGTAGCGCGCGGTCAGCAGCAGCGCGTAGTCCGTGCCGGCGCCGAGCACCAGGACGATCAGGATGCCCGCGCTCTGCGCGTTGACGGTCAGTCCGGCGTGCTTGGCGAGCAGGTAGATGAGCGCTTCGGCGACGGTCAGCGCGCCGGCCGCCGAGACCAGCGGCAGGATCCACAGCACCGGGCTGCGGTAGGTGAGCAGCAGCAGGATGATCACCACGCTGACGGTGGCGGCGAGCAGCGAGCTGTCGATGCCCGCGAAGGCCGCGGCCTGGTCGGCGCCGATGCCGCCGGGGCCGGTCACATGGGTGGTCATGCCGTTGCTGCCGTCGGCGGCGATCCGGCGAAGCTGCTCGACGGCGGGTTTCAGGTCGTTCCAGCCGTTGGTGCCGATGTCGATCGGCACGATGGTCTGCATCGCCTGGCCGTCGCCGGAGAGCACCGGGCCGGTGACCGGCCCGGCGACGTGCGGCACGGTGCGGAACTCGGCGGCGTCTCGGGCGGCTTCGGCCTGGTCGGCGGGGGTGATGCCGGAGGGCCGCTGGTAGACCACGACGGCCTGGGCGGTGTCCACCGGTTGGAAGGCCCGCTGCTCGTCGAGCACCAGGGTGGATTCGGCGCTGCCGGGCAGCCAGCTGGACGCCTGGTTGTCCTCGGCACCCATGAGCTTTCCGGCCAGTGGGCCGAGGGCCACCAGCAGCACCAGCCACAGTGCGAGCACCACCCACTTGCTGCGGTGGCCGCAGGGCAGTGCGGCGAGTTTCCGGGTCGGAAACATCCAGGAACCCCCTGGGGGCCGGCGGCAACGACTCGTCCAGATTCGCACCGGCCCCGCGATCCGGCAGCTCCGGCGTCGGCGGCCGCCGGGCCCCGTGGCGGGGACTCAGACGCGGACGGCCGCGCGCTCCCGCAGCTCCTTCAGCACCGCGATGTCCATCGCGTGTCCGGTGCCGTCCCCGCCGTGCTTGCGGTCCGGGGTTTCCACCAACAGGGGTACGCCGGCCGTCTCCGGGTGTTCGAACAGCTCGCGGAACGGCTCCGCGCCGATCATCCCGGCGCCGATGTTGGCGTGCCGGTCCTTGCGGGCACCGACCACGTCCTCGGAGTCGTTGGCGTGGATCAGCCGCAGCCGGCCCGGCCCGGCGGCGGAGGCCAGGGCGTCGAGCGCGGCCGTCACCCCGCCGGGGGCCGCCAGATCGTGTCCGGCGGCGAAGGCGTGGCAGGTGTCCAGGCAGACTCCTACCTTCGGGTGACGGTCCAGCGCCTCCACGTACTCGGCCAGTTCCTCCATCCGTGAGCAGAGGGAGCTGCCCTGACCGGCGGTCGGCTCCAGCAGCAGCCAGGGCGCGTCCTCGCCGAGTGCGTCGAGCTCGTCCAGCAGCGGCCGGACGTCCTCGCGGACCTGCGCCATCGCCTCCGCCCGGCGCGAGCCGCCGCCGGGCGCGGTGCCGACCGCCGAGCCGGTGTGCAGCACGACACCGAGTGCGCCGATGGCGTGGCCGCGGTGCAGCGAGTGGCGCAGCGAGTCGGCCGAACGCTCGCGGGTGGCCGGGTTGTCCGAGCCGAAGTTGATCAGGTAGGGCGCGTGCACCCAGGCCGGGACGCCCTGGTCGGCGCAGGCGGTGCGGAACTCCTCGTCCTGCGCCGGGTTGCCCGCGGGCGTCGCCCAGCCGCGCGGGTTGGCCACGAAGACCTGCACCGTCTCGGCGCCGACCCGCCGCGCGTACGCCAGGCCCGTCCCGGCCAGCCCCCGGCCGGCCACCGGGACGTGGGCGCCGATCGGGTTGCGGACGGTGGCGGTGGTGGCGGCGGGGGACGGCGCGGGCACGGTGGTCATGGCCCCGAGGATGTCACGCGGGCGGACGGCGGCGGCGGGCAGGTCGGCCCGGGCCTGCGGAGAGGGGGTCCGCCGCCGCCCTTCCACCGAGCCCTGAGGAAACGATCCTCTGTACTCCATCGAGTGAATGGCACCCGGAAACCCCGGATCCCGGCACCCGCCTCCGTCACGATCCGTGACCACGAGGAATCCGTGTCCCCGAGGAGGCAGCCGTGACCACCGCCGACCCCGTCGAGACCGTCGACCTGCGCGCCGACCACCTTGTCCGTGACCCCTTCGCCGCCTTCGCCGACCTGCGCGAACGCGCCCCGCTCGCCCGCGCCACCATCCCCGGCGTGGACCCGTTCTGGATCGCCGTCCGCTACCAGGACGTCCGCACGGTGCTCTCCGACCCGCGCTTCGCCAACGACGTGCACTCTGTCCACGGCGGGCCCCGTGCCGAGGCGCCCACCGGCGCCGCTGAGGCCGCCACCGACACGTCCACCCCCGCGGCCGCCCCCGCCGGGGCGCCCGCCCCCGCCCACCGCACCGAGCAGGTCTGGCGCGCCCGCGGCATGCCGCCGGAGTGCGCCGCGTACCTGCGCGCCGGCGTCTTCGACGCGGACGGCGCCCGGCACCGCCGGATGCGCGGCCTGGTGCACCCGGCCTTCACGGCCGGCGCGGTCGAGCGCCTGCGGCCCCGGATCGAACGGCTCGCCGAGGGGTACGCCCGCGGGCTCGCCGGGCACGCCGACCGGGACGGCGTGGTCGACCTCGTCGCGCACTTCGCCTACCCGCTGCCCGTCACGGTGATCTGCGAGGTGCTGGGCATCCCCGAGGCCGACCGCCCGCAGTGGCGCCGCTGGAGCTCCTACCTCGGCCGGGGCGCCGGGCCCGGCCTGGACGGGGCGCTGCGCGCGATGGTGGCCGCCGCCCGCGAACTGATCGAGCGGCGCCGCGCCGAACCGACCGAGGACCTGCTCTCCCGGCTGGCGGCCGCCGAGGGCGACACCCTCGCCCCGGTCGAGACGGTCTCGCTGATCCTCAACCTGATCGTCGCCGGGCACGAGACCACCGCCACACTGATCGGCAACGGGACGGCCGCGCTGCTCGCCCACCCCGAACAGCTGGCGCTGGTCCGCGCCGACCCGGGCCTGCTGCCCGCCGCCGTCGACGAGCTGATGCGCTGGTGCGGCCCGACCATCGGCGGGGTGCCGCGCTACGCGACCGAGGACCTCACCCTGGCCGGCACCCTGATCCGCAAGGGGGAGGCGGTGATGCCGATCCTCGCGGGGGCCAACCACGACCCGCGGGTCTACGCCGAGCCGGAGCGCCTGGACATCTGCCGGGCCGGCGCCCCGGACCGCGACGGGCACCACGACGCGCACCTCGGCTTCGGCCACGGCACCCACCGCTGCCTGGGCGCGGCGCTGGCGCACGAGGAGGCGGTGGTCGCCCTCGGCGCGCTGCTCCGCGCGTACCCGCAGCTCGCCCTCGCGGTCGGACCGGAGGCCGTCGAACGCGGCCCGAACCCGGCCGCCTGGCACCTCGCCGCGCTGCCCGTGCGCCTCGGCCCGCAGGCCCCGGCCGGGGGCTGAGCCGGAGCCGGCAGGAAACACACCGCCCCCGACCGCGCTCGCACCCGCCCCCCGACCACACCCGCACCCGCGCCCACGGCGCCCGACCGCACCCACATCCGCACCCGCGCCCGACCGCACCCGCGGTCGGGCGCGTCGTCATGTCCGCCCCGCGCGCGCCACGCCGGGCCGTCCCACGTCCGGCCGACGCCCCGTCAGTCCCGCAGCCCAGCCCTGGTGGCGGCCCCACCCGGGCGACCGTACCGTCGACTCGGCCGCACCCACCGGCCGTCACCGCCCGCACACAGCGCGTCAGTCCACCCCGCCGGACCGGGCCGGACACCCCGACCCACCCACGAGCACCGCGCACGCCGAAAGAACAGGTCACCACTCATGCCCACGCGACGGGTCCACCACCTGGCCGCGGCCACCGCGGCCGCCACCGCCCTGACCACCGTCCTCACCACCCTGGCCGCCGCGCCCGCGGCCCATGCCACCGAGATCGGCCGGCTGCACCTCGTCCAGCCCGGCGAATCGATTCAGCAGGCCGTCGACGCCGCCCAACCCGGCGACACCGTCCTGCTGCTCCCCGGCACCTACCGGGGCAGCGTCCGCATCACCACCCCCGGCCTCACCCTGGTCGGCTCCGGCCCCGACAGCGTCATCACCCCCGGCACCGGCACCGAGAACGCCTGCGCCACCGCCGGGCACGGCCTCTGCGTGGTGGGCACCGAGGCCGCCCCACTGCGCGACGTCACCATCGAGGCCCTCGCCGTCACCGGCTTCGCCAAGAACGGCATCGACGCCAGCGGCACCACCGGCCTGACCGTCCAGGGCACCTTCGTCCACGGCAACGCCCAGCAGGGCATCAGCCAGGAGATGTCCACCAAGGCCGCCATCGTCGGCAACCGCTCGACCGACAACGGCCAGTCCGGCGTCTTCCTCGCCAACTACGCCTACCGCGAGGGCGGCGCGCCCGACACCGGCGGCACCGTGGTCGAGGGCAACGAGCTGACCGGCAACCGGGTCGGCGTCACCGTCCGCCGGCTGCGCGGGCTGGCCGTCCAGGACAACGACATCAACGGCAACTGCGCCGGCGTCTTCGTGGTCGGAGACGAGGGCGTGCCCCGCGCCGGGGACCTGGACGTGCGGCGCAACAAGGTCGTCGCCAACAACAAGTTCTGCCCGGCCAACCCGCGCCTGGGCGCCATCCAGGGCGCCGGCATCGTGCTCACCGGCACCGAGGACGCCCGGGTCACCGACAACGAGGTCCGCGACAACACCGGCACCTCGGACTTCTCCGGCGGCATCGTCCTCTTCAAGAGCGTCGTCGGCGTCTCCAACGCCCGGGCCCAGGTCACCGACAACCGCCTGAGCGGCAACGGCCCCGCCGACCTCGCCGACCGCGACGCCGGGGCCGACAACACCTTCGCCCGCAACACCTGCGAACGCTCCGAGCCCTCCGGCCGTTGCTGAGCACCCCGACCCCCCGCCGCCCACCCCCAAGGAAGCGCCCATGACCACCGCACCCGCCCAGTCCAGCCCGCAGGCCGCGATGCGCCTGCGCGAGCTCGTCTTCGGCGCCGCCTGCGCCGCCGCCGTCCGGGCGGCCGCGCGGCTCGGAGTCGCCGACGCGCTCGGCGACACCCCGACCACCGTCACCGACCTCGCCGCCGCGCTCGACACCGAGCCCCGCCAGCTGCGCCGCCTGCTGCGCGCGCTCACCTGCTACGGCATCTTCGCCGAGACCGGGGGCCACCGCTTCGAGCACACCGAGATGTCCCGGCTGCTGCGCGAGGACGCCCCCAACTCGCTCCGCTACATCTCCCTCTGGTGCACCGAGCCGTGGACCTGGGAGGCCTGGCCGAAGCTGGACGAGGCGGTCCGCTCCGGCCGCAACGTCTTCCCGGAGCTGTTCGGCAAGGAGTTCTTCGACTACCTGCACACCGACGGCGGCGACTCGGCCAAGGTCTTCGACAAGGCGATGACCACCTCCAGCCGGCAGTCCGCCCAGGACTTCGCCGACTACCTGGACCTCACCGGCATCGACTCGGTGGTCGACATCGGCGGCGGCCAGGGCCACGTGCTCGCCAGCCTGCTGGAGAAGCACCCGGCCCTGCACGGCACCCTGCTCGACCTGCCCAAGGTCGTCGCCGGCGCGGACTCCCGGCTGCAGGACGGCGGTGCCTTCTCCGCGCGCGCCCGCATGGTGCCGGGCGACTGCCGGGTGGACATCCCGGTCCGCGCCGACCTCTACATCATCAAGAACATCCTGGAGTGGGACGACGAGAGCACCCGCCGCACCCTCGCCAACGTGGTGAAGGCGGCGCGCCCCGGCGCCCGCGTGGTGGTCGTCGAGAACCTCGTCGACAACAGCCCGTCGATGCGCTTCACCACCGCGATGGACCTGCTGCTGATGCTCAACGTGGGCGGCGCGAAGCACTCCGAGGAGAGCATGGTCCGGCTGATGGAGGAAGCCGGTCTGACCGTCACCGAGGTCTGCCCGGTCAACCCCTACCTGCACGCCTTCGAGGCCACCGTCCGCGGCTGACCCGACGGCTCCGCACCGGACGACCGCCGGCCCCTCCGTTCCCGGGAGGGCCGGCGGTCGTCCGCGTGCGCGCGGCGCCGGGCCCTGCGCGCGGCATCCGGCCCCGCGCCGTGTCAGGGCCTCGCGCGGCATTCGGCCCCGCGCCGCGTCAGGCCTTGTGCGAGGACTCCAGGTGCGCGAAGACCACCACGTTGTCCAGGTAGTCCCGCTTCTTCTTGTCGTACGTGCCGCCGCAGGTGATCAGCCGGAGCTGGGCGTCGGGCGTCTTGCCGTACACCTTCTGGTCGGGGAAGGCGTCCTTGGCGAAGGTCTCCACCGAGTCCACGGTGAAGACGGCGACCGTGCCGTCGGCGCGGCTCACCTCGACCTTGTTGCCGGGCAGCAGCAGGCTCAGCAGCAGGAACACCGCCGGGCCCTTGGTGGTGTCCACGTGCCCGGCGACGACCGCGCTGCCGCGTTCGCCGGGGGTCACGCCGTCGCGGTACCAGCCGACCAGGTTCTTGTCGTCCGGCGGCGGCGCGTTGAGCTGGCCGGCCGCGTTGAGGGTCAGCTCGGTGAACGGCGCGTCCACGGCGATCTGCGGGATCCGCAGCCGGGTCGGCTTGGAGGCCTTGAGCGGGGGCACCCCCGGCGCGGCCGCCGCCGCGGGCGGCGGGGAGGCGGCGGCCGGCGGCCCCGGGACGGCCGAGGCGGTGGCCGCCGGCGGAGCGGCCTGGGTGGCCGCCGTGTCGGTGCTCGGCCCGGTGTCCACCGAGTTGTAGATCAGCAGCAGACCGACCGCTGCCGCGCCCATCCCGGCGCGCAGCAGCCGGGGCATTCCAGAGGCGGGACCACCCGTCATTCCTGTCCTCCGCTCAACCGGTTCCGAACGGCCCGCCGCCCCCGGTGCGCCCCACCCCGGCCGGGGTGGGGCGCCCGGAGGCGACGGAAGCAGCGCGTCGGGCGTCAGGCGACCGCGCCGGAGGCGCGGCGGCCGCGGCGCAGGGCGTAGGCACCGGCCCCGAGGCCGCCGAGCAGCAGCACCGCGCCGGAGGCGAGACCGCCGCCGGACAGCGACATACCGCCGCCACCGGTGTGCACGCCGCCGTGCGGGGTCTTGTGGTCCTCGTCCTTGGCCTCGGAGCCCTTGTGCTCCTCGCTCCCCTTGGACTCGCCGCCCTTGGACTCCGAGCCCTTGGAGTCGGTGCCCTTGGAGTCGGAGCCCTTGTGCTCCTCGGTGCCCTTGGAGTCGGTGCCCTTGGAATCGGTGCCCTTGTGGTCCTGGGTCGCGGCCGAGCCCATCGAGCTGTCATTGCCCTTCGTACTGTCGGCGGAGCCCTTGTCGGGCTTCTCCTGCTTCTCCTGCCAGGTGAGGTTCTTGCCCTGGTCGGCGGAGCCGTCGGCATAGGCCATGGGAGCACCGGCGGTGAGGACGGCGGCGACGGCCGCCGCGGCGAGCAGCGTGCGTGCAGAACGCATGAGGATGATCCTTCCGGCGCGCGGACCGCGACTGCCGACACGGTGCCGGGCAAGGGGGCTCGCGGGAGGTGCGCCTGATCCACCGTCAACCACGGTGCGGCCGCCTGCCACCGGAGCGCGGCAGCGCCGGTGCGGACTGTGCGCCCTTCGGGTGGAGTCCCGGGTGTGTTCACCCGGCTGGCCGGGCGATCCGGGTGAATCCGCGCCGGGTGTCGGGGGGAGGGTGTCGGGGCCGAGGGATTGGGGGGTGGGAGTGGGTTCCCGGACTGCCGGGAAGCGCAATGGGCCCGCCCCCGGCACACGGCCGGGGGCGGGCCCATCGGGGACGCCGGGTTCAGCGCTCCCAGCGGTAGAACTCGCGCGCCATCGCGTCCTTCGGCTCGCGCCAGGTGGCCGGGTCGTAGGCCTGGACGAAGGCGGTCAGGCGGTCGCTGACGGACCGGAACTCCGGGTGCCCGATGACCTTGGCGACCGCCGGGCCCGGCGGACGGTCGGCCTCGATCAGGTGGAGGTAGACGTCGCCGAACTGGAAGAGGCTGCGGCCGGTGACGCCGATCAGGTGTGGCAGTTCGCCCTGGTCGGACTCGGCGAACACCTCGGCGATGTCCGGCGCCGCCTCGGGCTTCATCCGGGCGACGATCAGCGCCCGGTGCGCGCCGCTCACAGCTCCGCCGCCCGCTTCTCGACCTTCTCGCGGATCAGCTGCATCTGGATCCGGGAGTTCTTGTTGATGTGGTTGACCATGCCGTTGTCGTCGACCGGCGCGGTGGGCTTCATCGCGAAGTCCTGGATCCAGCGCATCCTGGTGCCGGCCGGGACCTCCGCGTACTCCCAGCGGATGTCCATGAACTCGAACGGGCCGGGCTCGACCCGGCGGGCGCGCACCGCGAGCGAGGACTTGTCGGTGGTGCGCTCGGAGACCCAGCTCCACACCTGGCCGTTCTCGTCCGGGTGCATGGTGAGCCGGAACTGCACGCGGTCGCCGTCGCGCTCCAGCACCTCGACCGAGGCGTACTCGCTGAACAGGTCCGGCCAGTTCTCCAGGTCGTTGGTGATCTCCCAGACCAGGTCGAGCGGCGCGGCGATGACGATCTCGTTGTCGGTGTGTCCGGGCATCTCAGGCACCAGCCTTCGCGGAGAGGGAGGAGTTGACCAGCTCGATGAACTCGGCCGGGGTCTTGGCGGACTCGGCGCCGGAGGTGACCTTGAGGCCGTGCCGGTTCTCCAACTCGCCGACGACGCCGAGCAGTCCGAGCGAGTCGACGCCGAACGCGTCGAACTGCGCACCCGGCTGCTCCAGGTCGCCCGGCTCCACGATGACGCCGGCCCGGGCCTGCAGCAGGGCGGCGAGCTCCGGATAGCTGAGGGTGTTGCTCACGGGGGTGTGTCCCTTCGAAGGTGTGACGGAGTGGTTCGGGAGGTTCAGGCCCGCTCGCCGCGCCGGAGCACCAGCGCGGAGTTGGAGCCCATCAGCCCGCGGCTGAGCACCAGGGCGGTGCGCAGCTCGGCCGGGCGGGCGCGGCCGGTCACCAGGGCGAGGTCGTGGCAGACCTCGGTGACGTTGGGGGTGGGCGGCAGCACGCCGTCCTCCATGGCCAGCACGGCGGCGGCCACGTCCAGCAGCGGGGCGCCGCAGTAGGCCCGTCCGGTGCCGGTCTTGGGCGCGGTGACCGGGACGCGCTCGGCGGCCGGGCCGAGCGCGTCGGCCAGCGCCAGCGCCTCCGCCCGGTCGGCGGCCGGGACGCCGAGGGCGTCCGCGAAGACCACGTCGATCTCCTCGGGCGCGACCCGGGCCTCGTCCAGCGCGATCCGGATCGCGGCGGCCAGCCCCTCGCGGGACTCCTCCCAGCGGGAGGCCCCGGTGAAGGTGGCGCCGTGCCCGGCCAGGTGCGCCCGGACGTTGGCGCCGCGGCGCCGGGCCGTCCGCTCGTCCTCCAGCATCAGCATCGCGCCGCCCTCGGCGGGGGCGAAGCCGCAGGCCCGCGCGGTGAACGGCAGGTAGGCCGCCTCGGCCCGTTCGGCCAGGCTGAGCTCGGGGTAGCCGAGCTGGCAGACCATCGAGTAGGGGGCCAGGGGGGCCTCGGCGGCGCCGACCACCACCGCGTCGGTGCCGCGCTCGATCGAGCGGGCCGCGTGCGCGAGGGCGTCCAGGCCGCCGGCCTCGTCGCTGGCGACGACCCCGCAGGGGCCCTTGTAGCCGCCACGGATCGAGATCTGGCCGGTGCTGGCCGCGTAGAACCAGGCGATGGACTGGTACGGTCCGACGAACCTCGGTCCCTGGCCCCAGAGTTGCTGGAGTTCACGCTGGCCGAACTCGCCGCCGCCGGAGCCGGCCGCGGTCACCACGCCGACCGCGAAGGGCTGTTCGGGGTCGGGCCGGAAGCCGGCGTCCGCCACCGCCAGGTCGGCGGCGGCCATCGCGTAGTGCGTGAAGCGGTCGGTCTGCACCAGGTAGCGGTTGTCGATCGCCGCCTGCGGCTCGAAGTCCCTTACCTGGCCCGCGATCCTGAGCGGCAGCTCGGTGCAGCCCTCGCGGGATATCCGGTCGAGGACGCTCACGCCCTGCCTGGTGGCCTTCCAGAAGGCGTCGGCCCCGACGCCGTTCGGCGCCACCACGCCGAGGCCGGTGACCACCGCCCGGCGGCCCTGCTGACGTGACGTCATGGAACTCACCCCGTTCTGTTGAGCACGACGGCGGACTGGAATCCGCCGAATCCGCTGCCGACCGAGAGGATGTGGCTCAGCGGCAGCTCGCGCGCGGTGCGCGGCACGTAGTCGAGGTCGCACTCCGGGTCCGGAGTCTCGTAGTTGGCGGTCGGCGGCACGACGCCGTGGGCGAGCGCCAGGGTGCAGGCGACGACCTCGATCGCGCCGATCGCGCCGAGCGAGTGGCCGACCATCGACTTGATCGAGCTCATCGGGGTCCCGAAGGCGTGTCCGCCCAGCGAGCGCTTGACCGCGGCGGTCTCGTGCCGGTCGTTCTGCTTGGTGCCCGAGCCGTGCGCGTTGACGTAGTCGACGTCGGTGCGGTCGACCCGGGCGTGGGCGAGCGCGTGGTCGATCGCCCGGGACATCTCCAGCCCCTCCTTGGTGAGGCCGGTCATGTGGTAGGCGTTGCCGAAGGTGGCGAAGCCGCCGACCTCGCCGTAGATCCGGGCGCCGCGGCGCCGGGCGTGCTCCAGTTCCTCCAGCACCAGGACGGCGCCGCCCTCGCCGAGGACGAAGCCGTCGCGCTCGGCGTCGAAGGGACGGGAGGCGTGCTGCGGGTCGTCGTTGCGCTCGCTGGTGGCCTTGATGGCGTCGAAGCAGGCGACGGTGATCGGCGAGATCGGGGAGTCGGAGGCGCCGGCGACGCAGATGTCGGCGCGGCCCTCCTCGACCGCCTGGAAGCCGTAGCCGATCGCGTCCAGGCCGGAGGTGCAGCCCGTGGAGACGGTCTGCACCGGGCCGCGGGCGCCGGTCCGCTCGGCCACCGCGGAGGCGAGCGTGCTGGGCGCGAAGGCCCGGTGCAGCTGCGGCTCCGCCTGCCGGTGGTCCACGTCCCAGCGTGCGCCGGCGGAGCTGACCAGGGCGTAGTCGTGTTCCAGCCGGGTGGTGCCGCCGACGGCGGTGCCGAGCGAGACGGCGATCCGCCAGGGGTTCTCGGCGGCGAGGTCCAGGCCGGCGTCGGCGATCGCCTCGTCGGCCGCGACCATCGCGAACTGGACGTAGCGGTCGGCCCGCTGGACGTCCTCCGGGCCCAGCCCGTGGGCCGCCGGGTCGAAGTCGACCTCGGCGGCGATCCGGGAGCGGAACCCGGTGGGGTCGAAGAGCGTGATGCCCCGGGTCGCGGTGCGGCCGGCCGTGAGGAGCTCCCAGAACGCCGGGACGCCGACCCCGCCGGGCGCGACCACACCGATCCCCGTGACGGCGACGCGCCGGGTCACGAGGCCACCTTGGCGTGTTCCGGCGGGCCGGAGGCGGCGGACTCCTCGGTGGTCACGTGGCCGAGGTCGGGGCGCGGGGCGAGCGGGCCGAGGTGGAAGACCATCCGGGCCTCGGTGTCGCCGACGTTGCGGAAGCGGTGGCGCATGTTGATCGGGATCATGAGGCCCTGGTCGGCCTTGAGCGGCCGGGTCTCCCCGTCCAGGTCGACCTCCAGCTCGCCGCAGACGACGAACACGAACTCCTCGGAGTACGGGTGGTAGTGCTCACCGATCCGCTCGCCGGGCCGGACGATCGCCAGGCCCATGAAGCCGCTGGTCGCCCCGCACGTGGTCGGGGTGAGCATGGTGCGGAGCTCGGCGCCGTGGCGGCGGTTCTCCGGAGCCTCGTCGACGTTGACGATCCGTGGGTACTGCGTGGTCATGATGGTCTTCCTCCGTGGAATCGACGTGGAGTTGACGTGGGGTGACGGAGCGTCAGTTGGCGTGGGGGTCGGCGGAGCTGCGGTCGGTGACGGGGTTCATGGCGCGGGCGGCGAGGAAGGCGCCGAGCCCGGTGACGGTGCGCAGGTCGCCCTGCGGGCCGAGGTCGAGCAACCGGGCCAGCGCGGCCGCCTCCAGGTCGTCCGCCACGCCGAGGGCGGCGGCCGGGTCGGCTTCGGCCGGCACCCGCAGGTCGACCAGGCGCACCACCACGTCCTCGCGCTGGAAGACGGTGCCCGCCGCGACCGGCCCGGTCGGGTCGGCGGTGGCCAGGTTGTCGTGCCGGGCCAGCAGCTCGGCCACGGCCTGCCCGTTGCCCGGGCGAACGGGGTAGAGCACGGCGTGCCGGTGCAGGCGGCCGGAGGCGGGGGAGCCGGCGATCGCCTGGTGCTTGGCGGGCAGCGCGGCCCTGGCGAAGAAGGCGCGGGCGGCCTGCGGGTCGCCCAGCTGGCGGGCCTCCTCCAGGTACGGGTTGATCGCCTCCTCGACGGCCCGCACCTCGGGCTGCATCGCCACGTGCCGCAGGGCGTCGCCCAGGTTGCCGACGACCTCGACGGCCCGTACCACCCGGTTGCCGTGCATGAACAGCGAGGTCCGCTGCAGCCGGGTGTGCTCGTCCACCTCGGCCCGGGGGGAGGCGTAGCCGGACAGGATTCTGGCCACCTCGGGCTCGCTGCCGGGCTTGACGGTGAAGGTCAGCGCGTGGCGGACCACGCCGTCCGGGCCCGGTTCGGCCTTCGGCGGGCCGACGTGGCCGGCCGGTGAGGTGCGCGGCAGGCCGGGCGGCACCTCCATCGGGGCGCGGGTGCCGGTCGAGCCGGCCGCCGAGGTCTCGCGCAGGACGGCGTAGCGCAGCGAGCGGAAGTTGTCGCTGACGCAGCCGTGCATCGGCTTGACCATCTCGCGGTGGGCCGGGCTGTCCACCCACTCCAGGAAGGTCTCCTGGTCCCGCCACTCGCTGGTGATCAGCCACTGGCGCGGGTCGTTGATCGACTGGCACAGCTGGTCGCTGACGTGGCCGGGGACCGAGGCCACCTGGTGGCGCAGCTGCTCGTAGACGTCGAGGAAGCGCTGCTGGGCGCCGTCCTGGATCTCCAGCATCAGCACCACCCGCAACCGGGAGTCGGACTCGTCCTGCTGCTTCGGCTGGGGTTCGGACAGAGTTGTCATGATCCACTTTCTGCTCTGGGTCGCACGCTGCGGGCCGTGTCGGCCGTGTCGGCCGCGCCCGGCGGGTGCTTCCCGGCCTGGGAAGGGCGGTGCGACGGCGGTCGGGCCCGAGCGGTCGGCTCCAGGCCTGAGGTCGATCGTGGGCGGCGCACCGGGCGCGGCGCGAGATTTGCGGGCCATCCGGGCGAAGGGGCGGCACAGCCGGCCTCGGGCGGGGGATGGAAGAGCGGGGCCCCCGGCTGAGCGGGCCCGTCGAGGGCGGCGCCGAGCCCAGTAGCCGGGCCGCGGAATCCCGTTACAGGGCGGAGCAATTGATGAATCCGAAGATCGACGACCGGGTGCCGGTCCTGATCGTGGGCGGCTCGCTGGTCGGGCTGTCGGCCTCGCTCTTCCTGGGCCGACTCGGGGTCAGACACCTGCTGGTCGAGAAGCACGCCGACACCTCGCATCACCCGCGCGGCCGAGGCAACAACGTCCGCACCATGGAGCTGTACCGGGTGGCCGGGATCGAGCCGGCGATCCGCGAGGCGGCCTCGATCCTCGCCCCCAACCACGGCATCCTCCAGGCGCCCTCGCTGACCGGCGCCGAGCAGGAGTGGCTGTTCCGCGAGATCGACCCCGGCGGCCGGCTGGCCCGGTTCAGCCCCAGCTCGTGGTGCCTGTGCAGCCAGAACGACCTGGAGCCGGTGCTGCTGCGGGCGGCCCGCGACCTGGGCGGGGACGTCCGGTTCAGCACCGAGCTGATCTCCTTCGAGCAGGACGCCGACGGCGTGACGTCGGTGCTGCGCAGCAGGGAGAACGGCGAGGAGCGGGTGGTGCGCTCGGACTTCCTGATCGCGGCGGACGGCCCGCGCAGCCCGGTCCGCGAGCGGCTGGGCATCGGCCAGAGCGGCAAGGGCGAGCTCTTCCACAACGTGAGCATCACCTTCCGCGCCAAGCGGCTGGCCGAGGTGGTCGGCGACCGGCACTTCATCGCCTGCTACCTGACCAACCCGGAGGCGGACGGCGCGCTGCTGCCGGTGGACAACCAGGAGGAGTGGGTCTTCCACGCCCCGTGGCACCCCGAGCACGGCGAGCCGCTGGAGGCCTTCACCGACGAGCGCTGCGAGCGGCACATCCGCACCGCCGTCGGCATGCCGGAGCTGGACGTCGAGGTGACCGGCCGGGCGCCCTGGCACGCCGCCGAGCGGGTGGCCGAGCGGTACGGCTCCGGGCGGGTCTTCCTCGCCGGGGACTCCGCGCACGAGATGTCCCCGACCGGCGCCTTCGGCTCCAACACCGGCATCCAGGACGCCCACAACCTGGCCTGGAAGCTCGCCGCCGTGCTGTGCGGCTGGGCCGGGCCGCGGCTGCTGGAGACGTACGGGCAGGAGCGGCGGCCGGTCGCCCAGGTGACCGGCGAGCGCGCCTCGGCCCGCTCCGCCGAGCACAGCCACCCGGGCTACGCGGTGGTGCCGGGCGTCGGGCGGCAGGCCGGGGTGCTGGCCGTGGCGCTCGGCTACCGCTACCCGGTCGGCGCGGTGGTCGGCACGGACCGGGCGGGCGCCGTCGTCCCCGAGCAGTTCGAGGTGGCGGGCGAGCCGGGCAGCCGGGCCCCGCACCAGTGGCTGCTCAGGGCGGGCGTCAGGCTCTCCACGCTGGACCTGTACGAGCAGGCGATGGTGCTGCTCACCGGCCCCGAGGGCGGCGCCTGGCAGGCGGGCGCCCGGCGGGTCGCGGACCGGCTGGCCGTTCCGCTGGACGCCTACCGGATCGGCGACGGCGCCGAGGACGACCTGGCCCCGGAGCCGGGCTCGGACTTCGCCGCCCTGCACGGCATCGGCCCGCAGGGCGCGGTGCTGGTCCGCCCGGACGGCTTCGTCGCCTGGCGCTCACCCGGCCCGGCGCTGGACCCGGAGGCCGAGCTGGGCACGGTGCTGCGGACGGTGCTGGGCCTCTGAGCACACGCGGAAGGGCCCGCCGGTCGCTCGACCGGCGGGCCCTTCCGCGTCAGTGGGTGGGGTGGGTGGGGGTCAGTGACCGCCCGCGTCCACCACCTCGACGTCGGCGACCTCACGCTCGATCGCCTCGGCCGGCAGGGCCACCCGGATCGCCCAGAAGTAGATGCCCAGGGCGAAGACCGCGACCATGCCCATGTCGTACCACATCGGGATCCGGCCGGTGCCGTCGCCGAAGCCGCCCTGCCAGGAGATCAGGCCGAGGCCCAGCAGGTAGACGGGCAGCCACTGGGCGGACTTCCAGCTCAGGCGCGGCGCGTTCGGCAGGCCCTTCTTGATCGCGTAGGCCGCGTAGCCGCCGAGCAGGAGGTAGCCGAGCACGATGGCCATGCCCAGGCGGGACAGGGTGTGCCAGCCGGACCAGTAGATGATCAGGCTGGAGACCACGAACGCGGCCGGGGAGATGACCGCGCCGAAGGGCAGCCGGTAGGAGCGCTCGTGGTTCGGCAGCCGGCGACGCAGGGCACCGAAGGCGAGCGGGGCGCCGGCGTACATCAGCACGCTGGCGGAGGTGATGAAGCCGACCAGCTCCTGCCAGCTCGGGAAGGGCAGGAAGCAGATCACACCGGTGATGAACGACATGACCAGGCCGAACCACGGCACGCCGTTCTTGTCCAGCTTCTCGAACTTCTGCGGCGCGTAGCCGTTCTTGCTCAGGCCGTAGGAGATGCGGGAGGTGGAGGTGGTGTAGATCAGGCCGGTGCCGCCGGGGGAGACGATGGCGTCGAAGTACAGCACCCAGGAGAGCCAGCCGAGGCCGACCAGGGTGGCGAGGCCGGCGAACGGACCCTCGATGCCCGGGAAGTCGAGCTTGTCCCAGCCGTTGATGAAGGAGCTGACCGGCAGCGAGCCGATGAAGGCGACCTGCAGCAGGACGTAGATCAGGGTGCCGATGGCGACCGAGCCCAGGACGGCGCGGGGGATGTCGCGCTTGGGGTTGCGGCTCTCACCGGAGATCTGGATGGCCTGCTCGAAGCCGAGCAGCGCGAAGATGATGCCGCTGGAGCTGATCGCGGCGAGCACGCCCTTGGCACCGAACGGCGCGAAGCCGTGCGAGGTGAAGTTCGAGGCGTGGAAGTTGGTGATCGACAGCGCCAGGATCGTGAGCAGCGGGACGCCGATCTTGAGCCAGGTCGCGATCGAGTTGGTGGCCGCCAGGACTCGCACACCGAGGAAGTTGACCGCGACGAAGACGCCCATCAGCAGCACGGCGACGATGAAGCCGCTGGTGGTGAGGGTGCCGTTGGCGTTGAGGAAGCTCTTGGCGAACTGCCAGTGGCCCGCGTAGCCGATCATCGCCTCGACCTCGATCGGGGCGACGGTTGCGGCCTGGAGCCAGGAGAACCAGCCGAAGGACATGCCGGCCAGGCCACCGAAGGCGTAGTGCGGGTAGCGCGCGGTGCCACCGGCGACCGGGAACATTCCGCCGAGCTCGGCGTGCACGAAGGCGAGCAGCACGATCGCGACTGCGCCGATGCCCCAGGAGAGGAGGGCCGCAGGCCCGGCGGCGACGACGGCGTTCTTGGCGCCGAACAGCCAGCCGGAGCCGATGATCGAGCCGACCGAGGCCCACATGAGGCCGATGAGGCCCACGTGGCGCTTGAGCGACCGGGTGGTGGTGCCGGATTCGGCGCCGGTGCTCTGTCCGGGCGGCGAGATCTGGTTGAGGGAAGCCATGGGCGATCTCTCTGTGTGTGGGGGCTCCGCATGGGCGGAGCGCGGAGAGTTGCCACACAGTAGGGCTATTCATAGACCTCTGCACAGATTTCATTACTGAATGTTTACTTTCTTTGCCGGATATCCGTGCTGGTAGGAGGCATTCTGTTCAGTTGTCTGTTACGTTACCTGTGGGTAAGTCCGGGATCTGAGCTGCGATTGAGGTTTGGGCCGCGAGCCTGCAATATTGACGCCTCGGGCGATTCATGGAATTGAAGATCTCCGCATAGTGATGCGCCGGGGTTGTTGATCTTCGCCGAATCCACTGCCCCGCAAGGATGTTGACGGGCCGTCAGTTCGACGGCTCCCCCCTCGCTCCCGCCGCCGGCCACCCGGGCGGGCGTCCAGTGGTCGCCCGGGGCGCGCGGCCGTGCTGGGGTGGTCCGCATGAACCGCTCACGCCTGGCCCGGGTGGCCGCCGCGACCGCCTCCGTCCTCCTGCTCACCGCCACCGCCACCGGCGCCGGTGCCGCGGCCGCCGCCGCCACTGCCCGGGCGGTGGCGACCGGGCTCCGGGACGTCACCTCTGAGCAGTGCCGGGGCTCGGGCGGGCACGTCGAGGGCAGTGGTTACTGCGTCGACGCGTTCGGTGACGACGCCTGGGGCCAGCCCGTCGACGGCCAGGCGATCAACCCGGACCCCCGCCCCGGCGAGGAGTGAGCCACCTCACGTCCCTCGCGGGACCGGCCGCAGGGTGACCGGGGCCGGGGTGAGGGTGCGCAGGACCAGGTCGATGTGGACCCTGGCGGCGCCCGCGCGGTACAGGGCCGCGGAGATCGTCCGTAACTCCTCCGGGCCGGTGCAGACGAGCCGGAGCTCCAGGTCGGCCTCGCCGGCCAGGGCGAGGCCGCTCCGGACGGCCGGGAACTCGGCCGCGATCCGGTCGAAGTCGAGCGCGACCGGGCCGTGACTGACCCGGGCGATCGCGTGCAGCGGCCGGCTCGGCCGCTGGTGGGCCTCGGCGTCCGGCCCGTCCGGCCCGTCCGGCCCGGCCGGGACGAGCCGGAGCGGGGCCGTCACCGGTGCTGGAGCAGTGCGGTCGGGGCCGGGGCGGCCGGCGTGGCGGGGGCGGTGACGGGCGGGGCGACCAGCCTCGGGTCCAGCACCAG
Organism: Kitasatospora sp. NPDC085464; assembly: GCF_044541955.1. Lineage (NCBI taxonomy): Bacteria > Bacillati > Actinomycetota > Actinomycetes > Kitasatosporales > Streptomycetaceae > Kitasatospora > Kitasatospora sp. NPDC085464. Next base: position 102,838 of record NZ_JBITTM010000005.1, on the reverse strand, counting down.
GACGTCCACGCCGAGCGGGGTGGTGAGGGCGTGCAGGGCGGGCTCGCCGAGCTCGGTGTGGGCCTGGTCCGGCCCGAGGAGTGCGGCGAGGGCCGCGGGGCTGGAGAATCCGACCGCGCAGCGGCGGCCGTCGCGCAGGCGGAAGAGGCGGAGTGCGGTGGTGCTGCCGGGGCCGGAGGTGGTGACCGGTACGTGCCAGACGACGCGGGCCATGCGAACGCTCCCGAAGGGGGTGGTGGTGCCTGCCGGAACTGCTTCCACGACGCTAGGGCGGCCGGCCCCGGGCGGCCCCGGTCCTGACGCAGCGTTGACCGAATGGGGTGGTGCGTTGACGCACTCCTGACGTTCGACTCACCCGGGTGGACCACACCGGTGGTCGGGGCCGCTCCGTTTGCCTCGCGTCCCGGCTCGGACCACCGTGGATCGTGTCGCTCGGCACAGCCGTCGGACGCCCCCGGGGAGACCGGCGCGCACTCCGGGGCGGGGGGAGGTGGAGCGAGGGGCCCGTGACGAGATATCTTGACGTCAAGACGTTGGAGACGTGAAGCGGAGTACCGATGACTGACTCGACCATCATCTATACGCACACCGACGAGGCTCCGGCCCTGGCGACCTACTCGTTCCTGCCGGTGGTCCAGGCTTACGCCTCGACCGCGGGTGTGCGGGTGGAGACCCGCGACATCTCCCTGGCCGGGCGGATCATCGCGAGCTTCCCGGAGCGTCTGACCGAGGCCCAGCGGATCGGCGACGCCCTCGCCGAGCTGGGCGAGCTGGCCAAGACCCCCAGTGCCAACATCATCAAGCTGCCGAACATCTCGGCCTCCGTGCCGCAGCTGAAGGCCGCCGTCGCCGAGCTGCAGGCCCAGGGCTACGCCCTGCCGGACTACCCGGACGACCCGCAGACCGACGAGGACAAGGACGTCCGCGCCCGTTACGACAAGGTCAAGGGCAGCGCCGTCAACCCGGTCCTGCGCGAGGGCAACTCGGACCGCCGCGCCCCGCAGTCGGTCAAGAACTACGCCAAGACCCACCCGCACCGCATGGGTGCCTGGACCGCCGAGTCCAAGACCAACGTCGCCACCATGGGCGAGAACGACTTCCGCTCCACCGAGAAGTCCGCCGTGGTCGCGGCCGACGGCGCCCTGCGCATCGAGCTGGTCGCCGAGGACGGCACCACCACCGTGCTGCGCGAGAAGGTGCCGGTGCTGGCCGGCGAGGTCGTCGACGCCTCCGTGATGCGCGCCGCCGCCCTGAACACCTTCCTGGCCGCCCAGGTCGCCCGCGCCAAGGCCGAGGGCGTGCTGTTCTCGGTGCACCTCAAGGCCACCATGATGAAGGTCTCCGACCCGATCGTCTTCGGCCACGTCGTGCGCGCCTTCTTCCCGAAGACCTTCGCCGCCCACGGCGCGACGCTGGCCGCCGCCGGTCTGAACCCGAACAACGGCCTCGGCGGCATCCTCGCCGGCCTGGACGCCCTGGCGAACGGCGCCGAGATCAAGGCCTCCTTCGAGGCCGAGCTGGCCGAGGGCCCGGCCCTGGCCATGGTCGACTCCGACAAGGGCATCACCAACCTGCACGTGCCGAGCGACGTCATCGTCGACGCCTCGATGCCGGCCATGATCCGCACCTCCGGCCACATGTGGGGCCCGGACGGCCAGGAGGCCGACACCCTCGCCGTGCTGCCCGACAGCAGCTACTCCGGCGTGTACCAGGCCGTCATCGACGACTGCCGCGCCAACGGCGCCCTCGACCCGGCCACCATCGGCTCGGTGCCGAACGTCGGCCTGATGGCGCAGAAGGCCGAGGAGTACGGCTCCCACGACAAGACCTTCGAGATCGAGGCCGCCGGCACCGTCCGCCTGGTCGACGCCGAGGGCAACGTGGTGCTGGAGCAGGCCGTCCAGCCGGGCGACATCTTCCGCGCCTGCCAGACCAAGGACCTGCCGATCCAGGACTGGGTCAAGCTGGCCGTCACCCGCGCCCGCGCCACCGGCGACCCGGCCGTGTTCTGGCTGGACGAGACCCGCGCCCACGACGCGGTGCTGATCGAGAAGATCAAGACCTACCTGCCGGAGCACGACACCACCGGCCTGCAGATCGAGATCAAGTCCCCGGTCGAGGCCACCAAGTTCTCGCTGGAGCGCATCCGCCGCGGCGAGAACACCATCTCGGTGACCGGCAACGTGCTGCGTGACTACCTGACCGACCTGTTCCCGATCCTGGAGCTGGGCACCAGCGCCAAGATGCTGTCGGTCGTCCCGCTGATGGCGGGCGGCGGCCTGTTCGAGACCGGCGCCGGCGGCTCCGCCCCGAAGCACGTCCAGCAGCTGGTCAAGGAGAACTACCTGCGCTGGGACAGCCTGGGCGAGTTCTTCGCGCTGGCCGCCAGCTTCGAGCACCTGGCCAGCAGCACCGGCAACGCCCGCGCCCAGGTGCTGGCCGACACCCTGGACCGCGCCACCGGCACCTTCCTCAACGAGGACAAGTCGCCGAGCCGCCGCCTCGGTGGCATCGACAACCGCGGCAGCCACTTCTACCTGGCCACCTACTGGGCCCAGGAGCTGGCCAAGCAGACCGCCGACGCCGAGCTGGCCGAGGCCTTCGCGGGCCTGGCCAAGACGCTCACCGAGCAGGAGCAGGCCATCGTGGAGGAGCTGATCGCCGTGCAGGGTTCGGCGGTCGACCTCGGCGGCTACTACCAGCCGGACCCGGCCAAGGCCGCGGCCGTGATGCGCCCCTCGAAGACCTTCAACGAGGCGCTCGCCAACCTCGGCTGAACCAGGCCGGGCCGAACCGGGCGCGAGCCCGGACCGAGCCCAGCCGAGCCGAACCACCGGGAGGCCCCCGGGTCCGTGACAGCGGACCCGGGGGCCTCCCCGCGTCTCCCGGGCCGCGGGCGGGCTCCTCGGTCGGCTCTCGGCCCGGTCCGGAGGCCCGTGGGGGGTGGGGCTCAGACCCGGCCGAACACGGCGAGTGCGGTACCGACGGCCTCCCGGAGGAGCAGGTACGGGCCGTGCGCCAGCGGGCCGTCCGCCCCGAGCACCTCCGCGGGGGCGCCGGCCCGGCGGGCGGCGAGCGCGGAGCGGACGGTGTGGAAGCCGCTGGTGACCACGGTGCACCGGTAGCCGGGCCGCTCCGAGGCCATCAGGGCGGCGCTGAAGCGGAGGTTCTCGGTGGTGTTCGCGGCCCGCTCCTCGCGCCGGATCCGCTCGGCCGGGACGCCCCGGTCGATCAGGTAGCGGGCCATCGCGGCGGCCTCGGTGCACTGCTCGTGCGGACCCTTGCCGCCGGTCACCACGACCAGCGGGGCGTACCCCGCGGCCTCCTCGGCGGCGAGCCGGGCCAGCGCGGCGTCCAGCCGGCCCGCCAGCGTGCGGCCGGGCTCGCAGCCGTCCAGCGCGGCGCCCAGGACGACCAGGTAGTCGGAGCCGACCGGCGCGGGCCGGCGGCGCCGGTACAGCAGCGCGAAGCCGAGGAAGCCGAGCAGCCAGAGCAGGGCGTACCCGCAGAGCAGGGCGGCGACGATCAGCAGGACGTGCATACCCGTTCGAACGCGTTCGGCGGAACCACCGTTCCGGCGCCGCCCCCGGTCCTGGCCCGGCACCGGCCCCGGCACCCGTCCCGGGCGCCGCTCCGGAACCGCGGAACCCCCGCTCCGGAGGCGGAACGGGGGTTCTCGGGACCAGGGGGATCCGGAGCGGGGCCGGCGCCGGGCTCAGCCCGCCTCGGCGGCAGGAACGGCGGGTGCGGCGGGAGCGGAGGGTGCGGCGCCCGCCCCGGGGCGCCGGTCGTTCCGGTGCAGTGAGGCCAGGTAGGCGTTGTACGCCTCCAGCTCGGCGTCGCCCGAGCGGTCCTCGGCACGGTCGCGGCGGCGGGCCTGCCGCTGTTCGGAGCCCATCCACTGGTACACCAGGGCGATCAGCACGATCGCGGTCGGGATCTCGCCGAAGGCCCAGGTGATGCCGCCCGCCAGCTTCTGGTCCTCCAGCAGGTTCGTCCCGGGCGGGGAGCCCTCCACGGTGAACGTGGTGACCAGCGGGTGGGCGGCCATCATCACCGCCACGCCGAAGAAGGCGTGGAACGGCATCCCCATGAACAGCTCGATGATCCGCATCACGTGGCCGGGCCGGTGCGGGCCCGGGTCCACGCCCATGATCGGCCAGAAGAAGGCCAGACCGGTGAACAGGAAGTGCACCATCATGAAGATGTGCCCGAGGCGGTACTGCATCAGGAAGTCGAACGCCGGGGTGAAGTAGACCCCGTACAGGCTCGCGATGAACATCGGGATGGTGAACGCCGGGTGCGAGACGATCCGGACGTACCGGCTGTGCAGCAGCGCCACCAGCAGCTCACGCGGCCCGCGCGGGCGGCCCTTGCCGGCCGGGCGCAGGGCGCGCAGCGCCAGTGTGATCGGGGCGCCCAGCAGCAGCAGGATCGGCGTCAGCATGGAGAGCACCATGTGCTGGATCATGTGCGCGCTGAACAGCACCATCCCGTAGTCGTTCAGCCCGCTGCAGGTCACCAGCAGCAGGGTGCCGACGCCGGCCGCCCAGCCGACCATCCGGCCGATCGGCCAGCGGTCGCCGCGCCGGTACAGCCGGACCACGCCCGCCGCGTAGAGCCCCAGGACGACCAGGCCGGCGATCAGGAACACCCAGTCCGGGGACCAGGTCCACACATTCGAGAAGGTGAACGGTCCTAGCTGGGTCATCCCGCCGTGGTGGTGCATTCCTGACATTCCGTCGCCCATCGGCGGGTCCTGCTTTCCGTCCTCGTGGTCCCCGGTGCGGGTCCGGTTCGCCCGTTTTGCTGGCACACACAGCCTAGGTGGGCCTTACCTCGGGCCGTCCGCCGCCCCCTCCGTACGGGTGGTGACCCCCGCCCGACGGCCGGCTGGCTAGACTGATCGGCCGGTCGGCAGGGAGGGGCCCGGACATGGCGACACAATCACGAACGACGGAACCGCGTACGGCGACGGAACCGCGTACGGCGGCGGAACGGGGCGCCGCCGAGGCGACCACGGTCGCACTGACCGGGGCGACCGGCTTCATCGGCTCCGGCGTCCTGGCGGCCCTCACGGCGCGCGGCGTACGGGTCCGCGCACTGGCCCGCCGGGTGCCGGAGGCCGCAGACCCGGGCGCCACCTGGGTGCCTGGCGACCTCGCCGACGGGGCGGCGCTCGCGAAGCTCTGCGAGGGCGCCGACGTGCTGGTGCACCTGGCCTCCCGGGTCTCCGGCGGCACCGAGGAGTGCGAGGCGGCGAACGTCCGCGGCACGGCCGCCGTGATGGCGGCCGGCACCGGCGCCGGGGTCCGCCGGATCGTCCACCTCTCCACGGCGGCGGTGTACGGCGAGGGCCCGCACGCGGGCATCGCGGTGGACGGGGTGACGCCCGCCCCGTTGTCCGAGGCCAGCCGCACCCGGCTGCTCGGCGAGCGCCACGCCCTGGACGCCGGAGCGCACGTGCTGCGCCCGGGGCTGGTCACCGGGACGGGCGACCGCTGGGTGGTGCCCGCCCTGGCCGAGCTGGTCCGCCGGGTGCCGGTCCGCTGGGACGGCGGCGAGGCCCGGCTCTCGGTCGTGGACCGCACCGACCTGGCCCGGCTGATCACCGTGCTCGCCCTGGACGACCACGCCGCCCCGCCCGGCGTCCACCACGCCTCCCACCCCGACCCGGTCCGCGCCGGCGACCTGCTCGCCGGTCTGGCCGCGCTCGGCCTGCTGCCCGCCCTGGACGGTCCGGACGTGCCGGACGTCCCGTGGGACGAGTGCTGCCGGCTGCTGGCCGCCGCGCCCGGCCGGGTCTCCGAGCGCCAGTTCTCCCTGGTCGCCCGCGACCACTGGTACCGCAGCGAGGAGATCTGGCAGCTGGCCGCCTGCCCGCCCGGCCCCGGCCCGCTCGCCCGCCTCCCCGAGGCCGCCGCGTGGTACCGCTCGGCGCTCGCGCCGTGACGCCTCGACGCGGATGACGTGGGTGCTGCGGCGACGCGGTGCTGCGGCGAAGCTTGATGCGCCGATGCGCCGATGCGCCGATGCGCCGACGCGTTGAAGCGGCGATGTGGTGACGCCGTCGCCCCGGTGGCGTTTCCCAGGATGAACCCGTGCGCAAGGGCGCTCCGTGCAGCCTGTCGGGCAGCCGCCGGACGGACCGGACGGCTGCCCGTCGAGGCGGTCACGCCGCGCTTGGCCGCCGACTCCTGCACCGACATACGAGGTCATCTGATCATGAAGCGCTCCCTCATCACCCTCGCCGCCGCCCTCGTGGCCGCTCCGCTGCTCGCCGCCTGCAGCTCCTCCTCGACCTCCCCGGCGGCGTCCGGCACCTCCGCCCCGGCGGCGCCGACCACCGCCGCGGCCCCGTCGACCATGGCGATGGACACGTCCGCCGACGGCCACCTGAGCCCCGGGACGGCGATGCACGGTGCGATGACCGACGGCGACACCAGGACCGACCTCGGCGCGGCGCACAGGACCGACGGCGTCTTCGGCGACTTCGCGGCGAACCCGGCGGCGGTCACCTACGACGCCACCAAGGTCCCGGCGGGCGCCAAGGCCACCGTGCAGGTCCTCGCGGCGGGCGGCAGCACGCTGGTGAAGATGGAGCTCGCCGGCCTGTTGCCGAACACGGTCTACGGCTCGCACGCGCACGTCAACGCCTGTGGTGCCGACGGCGACGCGGCCGGCGGTCACTTCGAGCACACCCCCGACCCGAAGGGCGCCTCGACGGACCCGCAGTTCGCCAACCCCACCAACGAGATCTGGCTGGACTTCCGGACCGACGAGCAGGGCCACGCCGTGGTCTGGTCGAAGCAGCCCTGGGACTTCTCCGACGGCCGCGCGCCCAAGTCGGTCGTCCTGCACGCGATGAAGACCGAGACGGCCGCGGGCTCGGCGGGCAAGGCCGGCAACCGTCTGGCCTGCGTCAACGCGGCCTTCTGAGCCGCCTCCCGGCCCGACCCGGTCGGACGCCGGTGCCTGCGCACCGGTGTCCGACCGCCCGTCAGGCGGTCCGCCGCCCGGCCGGGACCAGCGTGTTCTCGCTGCGCCGCCCGGCGGCGAAGTCGTCCACGTTGCGGGCGGTGGCGTCGATGATCTGGCCGACCGCGGTGCGGGTGAAGTAGGCCTGGTGGCTGGTGACCAGCACCTGCGGGAAGGTGACCAGCCGGGCGAGGACGTCGTCGGTGATGCCGTGGATGGAGCGGTCGGTGAAGAAGACGCCGGTCTCCTCCTCGTACACGTCCAGGCCGACGCCCGACAGGCGTCCGGCGCGCAGCGTCTCGACCAGGGCGGCGCTGTCGATCAGGCCGCCGCGGCTGGAGTTGACGAGGATCGCGTCGTCCTTCATCCGGGCCAGCGCGGCCGCGTCGATCAGGTGGTGGGTGGCCGGCAGCAGGGGCACGTGCAGGCTCACCAGGTCGGCGCGGGTGAGGAGTTCGGGAAGTTCGGTGTACCGCATGCCGAGTTCGCGGCAGGCCGGGTTCTCGGCGATGTCCCAGCCGAGCAGCTCGGTGCCGAAGCCGGCGGCGATCCGGGCGAAGCACTCGCCGATCTTGCCGGTGCCGATGACGCCGACGGTCATCCCGTGGACGTCCCGGCCGAGCAGGCCGTCGAGGCGGAAGTCGAACTCGCGGGTTCGGTTGGCGGCGCGGGTGAGGCGGCGGTTGACGGCCAGGGCGAGCGCCCAGGCGTGCTCGGCGACGGAGTTCGGGCTGTAGTGGGACACCCGGGCGACGGTGAGGCCGAGTTCGGCGGCGGCGTCCAGGTCGATGTTGTTGAAGCCGGTGGAGCGCTGGGCGATCAGCTTGGTGCCGCCGTCGGCCAGCGCCGCGAGCGTTTCGGCGTCCAGGACGGCGTTGACGCTGCTGCTGACGACCGGGTAGCCGGCGGCCAGCGGCGCGGTGTCCCGGTTCAGGAACACGTCCAGGCAGCGCAGCCCGTGCCGGCCCGCGAAGGCGGCCTCCAGCAGCGGCCGTTCGTCGGCCTGCACCCCGTACGCGAGGATGTCCATGCGCGGTCCCTCCAGTCGGCTCCCGCGCCCGGGTCTGCGGCCGGGCCGGGGTCTGCGGCCACGCTAGCGGGCGGGACGCACGGACGCCCGCCGGGTGCGCGAAGGCCCCCGGAACCCGCCACGGCGGATCCGGGGGCCTTCGCGGGGCCGGTCGGGTCAGATGACCGTCTCGGCCTCCAGGTAGCGCTCCTGCGGGACGGTCTTCAGCTCGGCGACGGCCTCGGCGAGCGGCACCAGGTTGATGTTGGTGCCCTGCAGCGCGGTGATGTGCCCGAACGCGCCCTTGTGGACGGCCTCGACGGCGTGCCAGCCGAAGCGGGTGGCGAGCACCCGGTCGTAGGCGGTCGGGGTGCCGCCGCGCTGGGTGTGGCCGAGGATGACCGGACGGGCCTCCTTGCCGAGGCGGTGCTCCAGCTCGCGGGAGAGCTGGGTGGCGATGCCGGTGAAGCGCTCGTGGCCGTAGATGTCCTTGCTGCCCTCTTCCCAGTGCATGGTGCCGGGCTCGGGCTTGGCGCCCTCGGCGCAGACCACGATGGCGAACTTCTTCTGGCGGTCGAAGCGCTCGCGGACGACGGCGGTGAGCTTCTCGATGTGGAACGCGCGCTCAGGGACGACGATGGCGTGCGCACCGGCCGCCATGCCCGCGTTGAGGGCGATCCACCCGGTGTGCCGGCCCATGACCTCGACGACCATGACCCGCTGGTGGGACTCGGCGGTGGTCTTCAGCCGGTCCAGCGCCTCGGTGGCGACCGAGACGGCGGTGTCGAAGCCGAAGGTCACGTCGGTGGCGGCGATGTCGTTGTCAATCGTCTTCGGCACGCCGACGATCGGCAGGCCCGCGTCGCTCATCAGCTTGGCGGCCTTGAGGGTGCCCTCGCCGCCGATCGGGATGACCGCGTCCAGGCCGAGGTCCGAGCAGTACTTCTTGGCGCGCTCGACGCCGTCCCGCAGGTGGCTGGGCTGGACCCGGGAGGAACCGAGGATGGTGCCGCCCTGGGCCAGGATGCCGCTCACCGAGTCCAGCGTGAGGGGGCGGTGGTGGCCCTCCAGGAATCCGCGCCAGCCGTCCTCGAACCCGATGATCTCGTCGCCGTGGTCGACCACCCCACGGTGCACCACGGAACGGATCACCGCGTTCAGGCCGGGGCAGTCACCGCCGCTGGTCAGCACTCCGATACGCATTAGCTTTGCAACTCCCGAGCAGAACCGAGGTACGGCCGGACTACAGGCTGGGACGACGAGCCGTCACCGCGACGGGGCGCTCCCGCACCGCGCTGGCGGGGAGGTGGCCGTGGGGTGAAGGACCGGGCGATCCGGACAGAACGTCCTGAACCGACCGTGATGTCGAGCATACGGCCCCTGGTCCGGCCGGGCAGGAGCCGACGCGGGAGCGGCGCCGTCGGCGCCCCCGCGCGGAAGTGCAGCCTGCTGCCGAGGAGGGTGTGCAGTAGGCAGCCCCATTGTCGTACGTCCGGGGCCGCCCGCGGGCCGGGTGACCGCATCGCGGGCACCCGGCCGGGGCGTACCGGCGTACTACGCGGGGCGCGTGGCCGCGGCGATGCGCTCGGCGCGCAACGCGTCGTACCAGGTGGTGTCGGCCGGCGGCAGGGCGTTGACGTCCAGCGCCAGCTTGATCAGCATGTCGGCCACGGCGGGGTTGCGGGCCAGCACCGGGCCGTGCAGGTAGGTGCCGAAGACGGTGTCCCGCCAGGCGCCCTCGGAGCCGTCACCGGTGCCGTTGCCCCGGCCGACGGAGACGGTGGCGAAGGGCTGGACGCCCTGGCCGAGGTGGGTGACGCCCTGGTGGTTCTCGAAGCCGGTCAGCTGCGGCAGGCCGAGGCGGGGGTCGACGTCGGCGAGCACGTCGCCGACGCAGCGGGCGCCCTCGCCGCGCTGGGTCCAGACGTCGAGCAGGCCCAGACCCGGCTCCCGCTCGCCGAGGTCGTTGATGAACTCGTGGCCCATGATCTGGAAACCGGCGCAGACGCCGAAGATGATCGCGCCGTTCTCGGCGGCCCGCACCAGGCCGCTGTCGGCGCGCAGCCGCTCGGCGGCCAGGCGCTGCGGGCGGTCCTCGCCGCCGCCGATCAGGTAGATGTCCCCGCTGGTGGGGATCGCCTGGTCGGAGCGGACGTCGATCCGGGTCACGTTGAGGTGGCGCTGGCGGGCCCGGCGCTCCACGACCAGGGCGTTGCCGCGGTCGCCGTAGGTGCTGAGCAGGTCCGGGTAGACCCAGACCACGCGCAGGCTGCTCTCACTCATCCTCGAAGGCCTTCCGTCACGTAAAGACTGGTGTGCGGGCGCGGCATCAGCCGGCCACGACCTTCCGCAGCTGCTGGAAGGCGGTGTAGTTGGCGATGGCCTCGATCCGGCCGGGCGGCGCCATCCGGACGGCCTGCTCCAGGGTGTCCACCACGTGGAACTGCAGCCCGGCGACCTCCAGGCGGACGGCCAGGTCCAGCTTGCGCTGGCCCATCACGAAGACGGGGTGCCCGGCGAGGCGCTCGTAGTCGACGTCCCACAGCCAGGAGGTGTCGGTGCCGTCGGCGTCGAGGGCGTTGACGGAGAGGATCACCGGGGCCGGCGGGCCGTCGATCAGCGAGAAGGTCTCCAGCCAGCCGGCCGGGTTCTTCGCCAGCAGCAGCCGGATGTCCCGGCCCTGGTACTGGACCACGTCGTAGCGGCCGGCCACGGCGGTCACCGAGCGCATCCGCTCCAGGGCGACCTGCGGGGAGACGCCGAACACGGCGGCGACGGCGGCCGAGCTGGTGGCGTTGGCCAGGTTGGCCCGGCCGGGCAGCTGCAGCTGGATCGGCCAGGCGCCGCGCTGAGGGTCGATCACGTGGGTGCCCTGGAGCGCCCAGTGCGGGTTGGGGCGACGGAAGCCGCACTCCTGGCAGAACCAGTCCTCGCCGGGGCGCTGCATCACACCGCCGCAGGCGGGGCAGGACCAGGCGTCTTCCTTCCAGGCCTGCCCGGCGGCCACCCAGACCACCTTCTTGCAGGAGGACGCGGCCCAGGTGACCAGCGGGTCGTCGGCGTTGGCGATGACCACGGCCTCGGTGTCCTGCAGGCCCTCGCGCCACTTCTCGGCCATCATCCGGGTCTCGGCGGCGCGGTCGAGCTGGTCGCGGGAGAGGTTGAGCAGCGCGATCGCCTTGGGGCGGGTGTCGCGGGCGACCATCGCCAGATACTTCTCGTCGACCTCGATCACGCCGAAGCGGGCCTCCGTGCCGCCCGCCAGGGCGGACGTGATGCCGGCCGGCATGTTGGCGCCGAGGGCGTTGGAGACCACCGGGCCGGCGGCGCGCAGCGCCTCGGCGATCAGTCGGGTGGTCGTGGTCTTGCCGTTGGTCGCGCTGACCAGGACGACGTCGAGGTGGTCGGCGAGGGTGGCCAGCAGGTCGGGGTCGAGCTTGAGGGCGACCTTGCCGCCGATCACCGAGCCGCTCCCGCGTCCGGCCTTGCGCGACACGGCGGCGGCGACCCGGCCGGCCGTGACCGCGATCTTGGCGCGGGCCGGCAGCGAGGCGTCGCGTGCGCCTGTGGGCTCCGATTCGGTGCCTGCCATGCTCAGTGGTTCCTCCTTGCTGCGGCACCGCCCTGGACCGGACAACGGGCCGTCGGGCGGCGGGGACGGGGGTCAGCCTACCGACTCCGTCGCCCGACCGGACGATCCGGACCCCGCGCCGCCTGCTGCGACGCGCCGACCGGGGCTGCTGACGGCCCGTCAAGGAGAGCCGTGTACGGACGGAGTCTCTTCCGCTTCAGGACGCCCACCGGCTCCGTCGGGTTCCCGGGACGCTCCGGTAAGGATCTGGTGAAGAAATGATCGGAGGCCCGGTCAGGGGGTGCAAGCGGCCGGATCCCCGGCCCCCAGGACGGCGGTGATCACCAGGGTGCCGTCCTCGGCCCGGACGTCCAGCGGCGCCTCCAGCCGGCGCATCGCGGCGATCAGGCCGGTGTTGGCGGCGTGGGTCACCGCGTACGCCGTCCCGATCCCGGCCGCCCGGGCCGTGTCCGACAGCCGCCGCAGCAGCGCCACGCCCAGACCGCGGCGCTGCCAGGCGTCCTCGACCAGGACGGCCAGCTCCGCTTCGTCGTCGTCCCACATCAGGTGCCCGAGGGCGACGATCCGGCCGTCCGGGGCGGTCACCGCGAGGCTGTGGCCGTGCCGGGGGTCCAGCAGGTGGTCGAGGTAGCGGTCGGCGTCGCGGACCGGGCCGTGGTAGCGCAGGCGCAGCGCGGCGGGGGAGCAGCGGTCGTGCATCGCCAGGGCCGCGGCCTTGTCGGCCGGGTCGGCGGGGCGCAGCAGCAGCTCGGTCCCGTCCGGCAGGGACAGCCGGGACGGGGCCTCCGGGGCCCGGTCGGTCGGACCGTGGTGGGGGTGCGGCTGTGGCTGCGGGCGCGACGGCTGGTGCGGGTGCTGCCGGGCGACCCGGAACGGGCCCTCGGTGAGCACGGGCGGGCGGCCGGCCTGCCCCTCGGGCACCGCGCACCTGCGGTCCGACCTGCGGAAGGGTCGGTGCCAGAGCCGTTCGGGTCGAGTGCGCGATGCCGTCATGGGGCCGACGCTACCTACGCTTCGCTTCCGTTCGGTTACGTGATCGTGAACGCCCGAATGCCCGGAGCGTCCCCGGGACGACCCCGGACCGCGCCCGGGACGCGCTCGGGACCGCCCATTCCGGGGCCGGGACGGAGCCGGCACAGGTCCAGACCGGTGCCTCAGGCGGGCGGGACGGCGGGCGGCCGACGGTGGATCCGTGCCCGGCGCTCCTGGAGAGCAGGCCGCCGGGATCCCTTCCCCCGAGTACCGAAGGCACTTCCCATGCGCAACACCCCGTCCGCCTCCGTCACCGCCACCACCCCCACCACCGCCGTCCCGCACGCCCGCCGCGCCCCGGTCGGCACCGCGCTCACCGCCCTGCTCGACCGCCAGGCGCGCATCCGGCCGGACGCCCCGGCCGTGATCGGCGAGGGCCGCGGCCTGACCTTCCCGGAGCTGTCCGGGACGGCCCGCCGGCTGGCCGCCGAGCTGCGCCGCCTGGGCGCCGGCCCCGACACCTGCGTCGGCCTGTACGTCGAGCCGTCGGTGGAGCTGGTCGCCGGGGCCTGGGGCGTCCTGTACGCCGGGGCCGGCTACCTGCCGCTGTCGCCGGAGTACCCCGATGACCGGCTCCGCTACATGATCGAGGACAGCGGCACCCGGATCGTGCTCACCCAGGAGCACCTGCGCGGGCGGCTGGCCGCGCTCGCCCCGGCCGGGACCGCGATCGTCACCGTCGAGGGGGCCCCGGAGGGCCGTCCGGGGGCCGCGGAAGCCGTAGCCGTCGAGGCCGGGGCTGAGGTCGCCGACGTGGCCGAGGACGCCACAGCCGAGGACGCCACAGCCGAGGACGCCACAGCCGAGGACGCCACAGCCGAGGACGCCGCCCGGCCGGAGTCGCTGGCCTACGTCATCTACACCTCCGGCTCCACCGGCCGCCCCAAGGGCGTGATGATCGAGCACCGGGCGGTGGTCTCCCAGCTGCGCTGGATGCGCGACGCCGGGCACCTCGACCCCGCGGTCACCGTGCTGCAGAAGACCCCGATGAGCTTCGACGCCGCCCAGTGGGAGATCCTCGCCCCGGCCGTCGGCGCCCGCGTGGTGGCCGGCACGCCCGGCCTCTACCGCGACCCGGAGGCGCTGGTCGCCACCGTGCGGCGGCACGGCGTCACCGCGCTGCAGTGCGTGCCCACCCTGCTCCAGGCGCTGCTGGACACCGAGGGCTTCACCGACTGCACCGGCCTGGCCCGGCTGTTCTCCGGCGGCGAGGCGCTGTCCCGGCGGCTCGCCCGCGACCTGGGCCGGGCGCTGCCCGGGGTGTCGCTGGTCAACCTGTACGGTCCGACCGAGTGCACCATCAACGCCACCGCCCACGTGGTCGACCCGGCCGAGCTGGGCGACGGCGCCGGTTCGGTGCCGATCGGCCGGCCGGTCGCCGACACCCAGTGCTACATCCTGGACGAGCAGCTGGTGCCGGTCGACGCCGACGGCGTCGGCGAGCTGTACATCGGCGGCGTGCAGCTGGCCCGCGGCTACCTGCACCGGCCGGAGCTGACCGAGGAGCGGTTCGTCCCCTCCCCGTTCGCCCGGGGCAAGCGGCTGTACCGCACCGGCGACCTCGCCCGGTGGAACCCGGACGGCACCATCCAGTTCGCCGGCCGGGTCGACAACCAGGTCAAGCTGCGCGGCTACCGGGTCGAGCTGGACGAGATCGCCCGCGCGATCGAGGAGCACACCTGGGTGCGCCGATCGGCCGCGATCGTCACCGGCGACGACCGCACCGGCCACCGGAGCCTGGTCGCCTGCGTCGAACTCAACCCGCGCGAGGCCGCCCTGATGGACCAGGGCAACCACGGCGGCCACCACCAGTCCAAGGCCAGCAAGCTGCAGGTCAAGGCGCAGCTCTCCGACCCGGGCGTGCGCGAGCCGGCCCGGCTCGCCGGCCGCGAACGGGTCGAGCTGCCCGGGCGGCGGGAGAGCGAGGCCCAGCGCCGGGAGACCTTCGCCCGCAAGACCTACCGCTTCTACGACGGCGGCCCGGTCACCCGCGAGGACCTCACCGCGCTGCTCGCCCCGCGCCCGGCCGGCGCCTTCGGCCGGGACCTGGAACTGCTGAGCTTCCCCGAACTCGGCCGCGTCCTGCGGTGGTTCGGCCAGTTCCACAGCGAGGAGCGGCTGCTGCCCAAGTACGCGTACGCCTCGCCGGGCGCGCTCTACGCCACCCAGCTGTACCTGGAGACCGGCGGCCTGGACGGGCTCGCGGCCGGGCTGTACTACTACCACCCGGTCGAGCACGGCCTGGTGCGGATCGGTCCCGCCGAGGCCCGCGAGGAGGCGTACCTGACGCTGCACTTCTCCGGGAAGCACGGCGCCATCGAGCCGGTGTACAAGAACAACATCCGCGAGGTGCTGGAGTTCGAGGCCGGCCACATGCTCGGCGTCTTCGAGGAGGTGCTGCCCGAGTACGGGCTGGACGTGCGCCCGCTCGGCCTCGACCCGCAGGCCAAGGAGCGGCTGGACGTCGCCGAGGAGGACCACTACCTGGGCGGCTTCGCGGTCGTCCGCAACGACGGCACGGCCCGCGCCGACCGCACCGAGTTGTACCTCCAGGCCCACGAGGGCCGGGTGGACGGCCTGCCGGGCGGCCTCTACCGGTACGCCGACGGCGAGTTGGCGCGGATCTCGGACGCGGTGGTGGAGTCCCGGCACGTGATAGCGATCAACCAGTCCGTCTACGCCCGCGCCGCGTTCGGCATCACCGCCGTGAGCCGCGCCGAGGAGGAGTGGCTGGAGTACGTCGCGCTCGGCACCAGGCTGCACCACCTGCAGCGCAACGGCCTGGGCCTGGGCTTCATGTCCTCCGGTTACAGCTCCAAGTCCGGCCACCCGCTGCCCGCCGCCCGCCGCATCGACGAGGTCCTGGCCGGCCGCGGCATCGCCGGCGGCGCGTCGTACTTCTTCCTCGGCGGCAAGGTGAGCGAGGAGCAGATCCGCAGCGAGGGCATGCAGGAGGACGCCGTCCACATGAAGGGACCGGCCGAGATCATCAAGGACGAATTGGCCAACCTGCTGCCCGACTACATGCTGCCCAACCGGGTGCTGATCGTGGACGCCCTGCCGCTCACCGCGAACGGCAAGGTCGACCTCAAGGCGCTCGCCGCCTCCGACGCCGTCCGCACGGCGGACGTCCGCGGCGAGTACGTCGCCCCGGGCACCGAGCACGAGCGGTGGCTGGCCGAGGCCTGGGGGCAGGCGCTGAAGTACGAGGACGTCTCGGTGACGGACGAGTTCTTCGCCGTCGGCGGCAACTCGCTGATCGCCGTGGCCCTGGTCAACCGGATCAACCGCGAGTTCGACGTCGCCCTGCCGCTGCAGGTGCTGTTCGAGTGCCCCCGGCTGGGCGACCTGGCCGCGCGGATCGAGCGGGCCCGCGGGGCGGCCGGCGCGGCGGACGGCGGGGCGTCCGCCGGGGGCGCGAGCTCCCGGCTGATCCCGCTGCACCCGGGCGAGTCCGGCCGGCCGGTGTTCTGCTGGCCCGGGCTGGGCGGCTACCCGATGAACCTGCGCCTGCTCGGCCGGGAGGCGAGCGACGGCCGCGCCTTCTACGGCATCCAGGCGCACGGCATCAACGAGGGCGAGACGCCGTACCCGACCATCCGGGAGATGGCCGCCGCCGACGTCGCCGAACTGCGCCGGGTGCAGCCCGAGGGCCCGTACACCCTGTGGGGCTTCTCCTTCGGCGCCCGGGTCGCCTTCGAGGCCGCCTGGCAGCTGGAACAGGCCGGTCAGCGGGTGGAGAACCTGCTGCTGATCTGCCCCGGCAACCCGGAGGTGCGCCAGGACGACGGCCACCGGTGGGGCCGTGAGGCCTCGTACGCCAACCCCGCGTACGTGACCATCCTGTTCGGGGTGTTCACCGGCCGGATCAGCGGCCCCGAGCTGGCCCGCTGCCTGGCCGAGACGGCGGACGAGGACGGCTTCGTCGCCTCCGTGCACCGGGTGCTGCCGGAGCTGGACGAGGAGCTGATCCGCCGGATCACCGGAATCGTCGGCGAGACCTACGAGTTCGAGTACAGCTTCCGCGAGCTGGCCGAGCGGCGGCTGGACGCCCCGGTGACCGTCTTCAAGGCCGCCGGCGACGACTACTCCTTCATCGAGGGCAGCAGCGGCTACTCCGCGGCCCCGCCCGCCGTGGTCGACCTGGCCGGGGACCACTACGGGGTGCTGAAGGAGCACGGCGTCGGTGAACTCGTCGCCGCGATCCGGGCGCTGGAGCGGACGGGCGACACCCGCTGAGGCGGACACGCTCACGGATGGCCCAGGATCCGCGAGCGGGGGAGCCCCTTCGGATAGGGATGGCTCGGCTTTCCGCCGATCCCACCTCGACCCGAAGGGGCTCCCCGTGTTCTCCAAGACCTTCGCACCGGCCACGGCCTGTGCCGCCCTGCTGCTGGCCGTACCGCTGGCCTTCGCCCAGTCGGCCGCGGCGGCCGACAACAGCCACAACGGCCCCAAGACCCCGCAGGAGGCCGCCGCCTGCAAGGCCGTCACCGGCACCCTGCTCGGCGGCTTCGGCTCCATGCTCGGCAACGCCCTGTGCGTCGTGCAGCCGGCCGACAAGGGCTGAGCGGCATACGACCCGTCAGCGCACGGACCCTCCCCGGAAGGAATGTCCGTGCGCTGACGTGGCATCCGGCGCCATGACGCCTGACGGACTCGCCGCGCGCACGCCGGCGATCCGCGTCGCGGTCGAGGTGAAGGCCGGGGACCGAGGCCCGGCGCCGGGCCCGCCCCGGGCTGTCAGGGCGTGCCGTCCAGCCGGGAGACCTGGTAGTGGGCGATGGCCCAGCCCTGCTCGGTGCGGCGCAGCAGGACGCCGAGCTTGACGGCGACGGTGGGCCGGTCGGTGAAGGAGAAGTCGACGCCCAGGTAGCCGAGGACGAGGTCCTCGGCCGGGCGCCTGGTCTCCAGGACGCGGTAGTCGGCGGTCATGCCGAGGGGCTGCGCGTCGTAGTAGGCGGCGATGCCGGGGCGTCCGACGCTGTACGGGTGCAGGCCCTGGAAGATCGCGTCCTCGGTGAAGAGGTCGGCGACCCGCTCGGGCCGGTGCCGGTCGACGTCGGCCTTCCAGCTGTCGAGGACGTTGCGCAGGATCGCTTCGTCGGCCTCGGTGGTGTGCTGCATGGCGGGTGCTCCCGGGGTGTGCGGCGGGGGAACGGCGCCCGGTGCTCGTCCGGCTGCCTACGGGGAGGATGCCGCCGCGGGGGAGTGCCCCGCCTCCCAGCGGGCGCAGGGCCGCCCGAAGTCGGTTCCGGATTCGTCCGACCGGCCCACCGGGGGCCGACCCGTCGTGGCGGCGGGCGGGGGCCGGGCCGACGATGAGGGGGCGGGGGCCGGGGCGAGAAGGGAGCAGGGCCGTGCAGGAGTTCCTGGTCGAGATCACCACCGCCATCCCCGAGGGCACCGCCGAGGAGGAGGTCGACCGGCGGCGGGCCGCCGAGGCCGTCCGGGCCCGCGAGCTGGCCGCCGACGGCCGGCTGGCGCGGCTGTGGCGCCCGGTCGGCGAGCGGCGCAGCATCGGCGTCTGGCGGGCGGCCGACGAGACGGAGCTGCGGGCGGAGGTGCTGGGCAGCCTCCCGCTGTGGCCGTGGATGACCGCCGTGGTGACGCCGCTCGAACCGCACCCCAACGACCCCGGCCCGGCCTGAGGCCCGGGCCCGGCGCCCAGGGCCCGGGGCGGCGGGGCGGCGGGGCGGCGGGGCCAACTCAGGCGATGCGGGTCGGTACGTCCTGGAGGGTGTGGCCGGTGGTGGTCAGCAGCGCCGTCAGCACGGCCGGGGTGACCGAGGGCTCGGTGCGGAGGTAGAGCTCGTCGGTGGTGGGGTGGGGGTGGACGGAGAGCAGGGTGATCCGGTGGTCGGCCAGCGTCGTGGGGGTGTGGGCGAGGGCCGTGGTGCGCACCCGCCAGAGCGTGGCCGGTGGCGGGGCGTGCGGTGACCACCAGCTGTGGAGCAGGGCGGTGGTGAGCAGGGCCAGCGCGGAGGCGGCGACCACGACCGGGCCGTCCGGGCCGTGGACGACGATCTTCGCGATGAGGTCGGCCGCCGTGACGGAGAGGAAGACGGCGGCGAGTTCGACGGTGTCCCGGCGCCAGCGGTGGGTGCGGAGAGCGCCGGCGGCACGGCGGGGAGAGGGCTTCGAGTGCTCCATGCCACCACGGTGCCCGACCGGTGTTTCCCGGCCGGGCGTCCGTCGTGACCAGGCGGTTACGGTCCGCGCGGGGCTGTTACGGGAGCAGGTCGCGGGCGGCGGCCTTGACCTCGGCGAGCAGGAGGCGCAGGTCCGCCTCCGTCGTCGTGGCGTTGAGGAGGCAGGCGCGGAGCATCTCGTCGCCGCCGAGGCGGGCGCCGGTGACGAAGACCCGGCCGCGCTGCTGGACGGCGACGGGCAGCTCGCGGTTGAGGGCGTCGCGGGCGGCGGGGTCCAGGCCGGGCGCGCGGTGGCGGAACGCCACGATGGAGGTCTGGACCTCGGCGAGGAGCTCCAACTCCTCGTCCTCCCGGACGAGTTCGCCGAGGCGTCGGGCCAGCTCGGTGCACCGGGCGATGTCCCGGGTGAGACCGGCGCGGCCCCGGTGGGCGATGGTGGCCCAGACCTTGAGGGCACGGAACGGACGGGTCTGCTCGGTGCCGTACTCGGAGAACCAGCCGAGCGCGCCGGCCGCCTCGTCGCGCAGGTAGGACGGGACGAGGCTGAAGGCGCCGCGCAGCTCCTCGGTGTCGCGGACCAGGGCGCAGCCGCAGTCGACCGGGACGCCCAGCCACTTGTGCGGGTCGAGGGCGAGCGAGTCGGCGCGCTCCAGGCCGTCGTAGCGGTGCGCGATGGCGGGGTCGAGCCGGCCGAAGGCGCCGTACGCGCCGTCCACGTGCAGCCAGAGCCGCTGCTCCTCGCACAGGTCGGCGATCGGGCCGAAGGCGTCGACCGCGCCGGTGCCGACGGTGCCGGCCGAGGCGACGACGAGGAACGGCAGCAGCCCGGCGGCCCGGTCGGCCTCGACGGCCGCCCGCAGCGCCGCGGTGTCCAGGCGGCCGTCGGGGCCGGTGGCGACGGTGCGCAGGTGCCTGCTGCCGAGGCCGAGGAGTTCGGCGGCCTTGCGGACGCAGGAGTGGGTCTCGCCGGTGACGTAGCCGACCAGCGGGGGCAGGCCCGCCAGGCCGTCCTCGCGGACGTCCCGGCCGGCCAGGCGGGCGGCGCGGTTGCGGGCGGCGGTGAGGCAGATGATGGTCGCCATCGAGGTGCCGGAGGTGAGCAGGCCGCCGCCGGCCGGGTGCGGGAAGCCGACGAGCTCGGCGATCCAGCGGACGACGGCGCGCTCCAGGTGGACGTCGGCGTGGTCGCCGCCGGCCGAGCTGGGGTTCATCGCGGAGG
This sequence comes from Kitasatospora sp. NPDC085464, assembly GCF_044541955.1. Classification (NCBI taxonomy): domain Bacteria; kingdom Bacillati; phylum Actinomycetota; class Actinomycetes; order Kitasatosporales; family Streptomycetaceae; genus Kitasatospora; species Kitasatospora sp. NPDC085464. The sequence goes on along the minus strand of NZ_JBITTM010000005.1, from coordinate 82,856 downwards.
CGGCGAGGGTGGCGAGCACTCCGGCGGGTGCGGGTGCGGAGTTGACCCAGCCGAAGAAGCGCGGGTTGCCGTTGCCCATGGGGTACGGCATCACCTCGCGCCCGATGGCGTCGAGCAGCTCGGCGAGCGGGCGGCCGTCGGCGGGCAGCGGGGCGTCGAGCAGGGCCCGGCGCGCGGTCTCGTCCATGGGCTGCCAGACCGGGCGGTCCGGCAGTTCGGCGAGGTAGTCGGAGACCAGGTCGGCGGTGGCGTGGGCGGCGGCACGGAAGTCGTCGCCCGGGTGGGTGGCGGCGCGGAAGTCGGCGGTGGCCATGCGGGACACTCCAGGGAGGCCGGGGAGGGCAGGCGCGGCGTCCTCGGCGCACCCTGATCAGGCGATGGTCCGGTGATCTTACGGAAAGGGCCCGCGCCGTGCGGCGCGGGCCCTCATGCTGAGATCGGGGGTCAGTCCAGCGAGCCGGACAGGCCGCCCGCGGAGCGGCAGTACCCCTGCATCTCCTTGTCGGTGATCTTGGCGCAGAGCCGGCCGGCCGCACCGCCGTCGGTGTAGTTGACCGTGTAGTAGCTGACCAGTCCCTCCGCGCAGGCCTTGCGCTGCCAGCCGTCGGCGGCGGTGGCGCACTGCTGGGCGGCCCAGTCCTCGCGGTCCAGGTTGTACTTCATGGTCCGCGAGCCGACCCCGCGGCTGCAGTCCACCGCCCCGCCGCCGGCCTTGCCGTTGAGGCACCACTTGAGGGCGTCGGCGTAGACCTCGGGGTGGTTCGGGTAGTCGTGCGAGGAGAGGTAGAACGTCGGCGCGTAGAAGTAGCACGCGGACTGGAACAGGGCCGGCTGGTCCTTGCACGGGTAGAGCGGGTCCTGGGCGAGCTTGTCGGCGGGCAGGTTGGCCTTGGCCTGCTCGTCCTCCTCGTCCGGGCCGAAGAGCTGCATGAACAGGCCCTCGGAGCAGCGGATCCGGTTCTGGTCGCTGGTGAACTTGTTGCACAGGTCGCGGGCCTTGGCGACGTCCTGCTTGGCGACGAACATCGTGCCGTGGCCGACGCCGTGGATGCAGGGGCCGCTGTTCTTGGGCGCGCAGAGCTTGAGCAGGTCCACCTCGGGCTGGGTGGAGGCGTTGAGCATCTCCTCGACGGCGCCGTGCAGGTACCCGGCCGCGCAGGTCTCGTGCGGATAGGAGATGACCTTCTGGAAGTCGGCGTTGAACCGCTTGACCGCCGCGTGGCCGAGCTCGTGCGCGATCGGGTGGCAGAAGCGCACGGTGTACGGCTTCTCCTTGGTGATCCTGTCGAGGTCGGCGAGGGCGACACCGGGGTCGGTGGCGTCCATCTCGGCCATCAGCTTGTTGCGCAGCGTCGAGCGGGTCCACACCGCCGGGTCGCCGGTCGGGGTGGCGCTCGCCGCGCCCGCCGAGGCCGGCTGGGCGCCGCCGGCGGGTGCCCCGGCGGCCGGGCCGGCCGGGGTCGCGGTGGCCGCCGCGGGCGACCAGTCGGTGACGGCCACCGACCCGAGGCCCAGGACGCCCAGGAGCAGGGCGGTGAGAATCGCGAAGACTCGCGGCTGCATGACGGGATCCCCCGGCGGATCGAGGTGAACGGTTCGCTCCCATCCTGACGGCACGGGGGCGGGAATCCGTGATTTCGCCCGCCATTCGGGAGATGTCGGCGACGCTACCGCACCGTGCGACGCCCGGGCTCGCCGGGATGGTTCCCGGAGATCACCCGGACGGCGCAGCGGCCGGGCAGCCGGCCCGACGCGCCGGGCGGGCGCGCTGGTGCCGGTGCGTCAGAGCTCCAGGGTGACCTGGTACTCCGTCAGCCAGGCGTCCAGGTCCAGCGCGAGGTCGACGCCCAGCCGGACGGACTGCGGGTCGGTCTCCGGGGCGAGCGCGTCGGCGAGGCGCCGCGGGTCGAGCAGGTCGAGCGCCGGGGACTTCCGCTCGACGGCCAGTCGGGTGAGCTCGGCGCGCAGCTGGGCCGGGTAGTGCGGGTCGCTGGTCACCGGGTACGGGCTCTTCGCCCGGTCGGCGATCGCCGCGGGCAGGAGGTCCCGGACGGCGGCGCGGAGCAGGCTCTTCTCCCGTCCGTCGAAGCACTTCATCGCCCACGGCGTGTTGAAGACGTACTGGACCAGTCGGTGGTCGCAGAACGGCACCCGTACCTCCAGGCCGTTGGCCATGCTCATCCGGTCCTTGCGGTCGAGCAGGATCCGCACGAAGCGGGTCAGGTTGAGGTAGGAGATCTCGCGCATCCGCCGTTCCAGCGGGTCGGCCGCGGGCAGGTGCGGGACCTCGGCGATCGCCTCGCGGTAGCGGGCCCGGCGGTACCCGTCCAGGTCGAGCTTGCGCAGCAGCTCGGCGTCGAGCAGCTGTTCGCGCGGGCCGGAGCCCAGGCCGGCGATGTGGGTGAGGCCGGCGGCCCAGGGGAAGTCCTCGGCGGCGACGGTCCGCGGGTCGTGGAACCAGCGGTACCCGCCGAAGAGCTCGTCCGCGGACTCGCCGGACAGTGCGACGGTGGAGTGCCGGCGCACGCCGCGGAAGAGCAGCAGCAGCGAGACGTCCATGTCGCCGACGCCGCCCGGCAGGTCGCGGGCGCGCAGCGCGGCGGAGCGCCGGGCGAGGTCGGTCAGCTCGGCGGCGTCCAGCTCGATCACGCTGTGGTCGGCTCCGACGTGGTCGGCGAGCAGCCGGGCGAACGGGCCGTCCGGGGTCTGCCGGACCTCACTGGCGTGGAACTCGCCCTGGCCGGTGAAGCCCACGGAGAAGGAGCGCACCGGGCCGGCCCCGGCCGCGCGCAGCGTCCGGGCGGCGAGGGCGGTGATGGCGCTGGAGTCGAGGCCGCCGGAGAGCAGTGAGCAGAGCGGGACGTCGGCGTCGAGCTGGCGGTGCACGATGTCGTCCAGCAGGGCCCGGACGGTGGCGACGGTGTTCTCCAGGCCGTCGCGGTGCTCGCGCGCCTCCAGCGCCCAGTATCGGTGGACCGAGACGCCCTCCCGGCGCACCCGGACGACGTGGCCGGGCCGGACCTCGCGGATGTCGCGGTACGGCGTCAGGCCGGGGGTGCGGGTGTGGCCGAGCAGTTCCCGCAGTCCGTCCAGGTCGACCACCGGGCGGACGGCGGGGTGGGCGAGCAGCGCCTTGGGCTCGGCGCCGAAGACCACGCCGTCGGGGGTGGGGTGGTAGTGCAGCGGTTTGACGCCCATCCGGTCGCGGACCAGCAGCAGCTCCTCGCGCCGGGCGTCCCAGACGGCGAAGGCGAACATGCCGTTGAGTCGCTCGGCGAGCCCCGCGCCCCACTCCAGGTAGGCGTGCAGCACGACCTCGGTGTCGCTGCGGGTGCGGAAGCGGTGGCCGGCCGCCTCCAGCTCCGCGCGCAGCTCGCGGTGGTTGTAGACCTCGCCGCTGTAGGTGAGCGCGGCCAGCAGCCGGCCGTCCTGCTCGACCGTCATCGGCTGGGTGCCGCCCTCGATGTCGATCACCGCGAGGCGGCGGTGGCCGATCGCGGCGTGCGGTTCGAGGAGGACGCCGCCCGCGTCCGGGCCGCGGCAGAGCTGGGTGGCCGTCATCGCGTCGAGGACGTGCCGGGCCCTCGGTTCGGCGGTGAGGTCGCGGTCGAAGGCGACCCATCCGGTGATCCCGCACATCAGCAAGCCTCCGGTCTTCCGCTTCGTGTTCAGGGGATCACGCTACGTGTGGAGCCGGTGGCGCTTCAAGGGTTCGGCGGAAGACGAACGAACGGGGAGCGGGTGATCGCCGGGGGTGTCGCCGGGGTGTCGCCGGGGGGCGTCGAGGGTGCGCGCGGGGGTGGGTGTGGGGAGGGTGGCGGGGGTGCTGTGGGGGTGCTGCGGGGGTGAGACTGGGCCGATAGCCGTCATCCCTGCCCGATTTCGGGCAGGATCTTTGGCTTCGACGGGCGGTGCGACCTAGGCTGCTCACTCGTGCCGAGCTCATCCCACCCTCATGAAGACCTTCTCGCCCACCTGACCCGGACCAGCCCGCTCGGGCCCGGGGAGGCGGCGCGGGTCGTGGCGGAGGTGCTGGCGTACTTCTCCGAGAGCACCGAGGAGTACGTGCGCCGACGCCACACCGAGCTGCAGGCACGCGGTCTGACCAACGAGCGGATCTTCGCCCGCCTCGCCGAGGAGCTCCCGCAGCGCCGCGTCGCGGCGCCGGAGCTCTCGGCCCGCCAGCTGCGGCGGATCGTCTACGGCTGAGCGCGGACCGCCCACGGCCGGGCGACGCCGCCCATGGCCGGGCGACGCCGCCCACGCCCCCGTCACTACCAACGAGGAGTCCACGCATGTGCGGAATCGTGGCCTACATCGGCCCCAAGGACGCGACCCCCTTCCTGCTGGAGGGACTGGCCCGGCTGGAGTACCGCGGCTACGACTCGGCGGGCGTCGCCGTCACCGGGCGCACCGGCGGCATCAAGCTGCGCAAGGTGAAGGGCCGGGTCGCCGACCTCGCCGCCGCCGTACCGGCCCGGTTCAAGGGCACCACCGGCATCGGCCACACCCGCTGGGCCACCCACGGCGTGCCCAGCGACGCCAACGCGCACCCGCACCTGGACAACGCCGAGCGCATCGCCGTCGTCCACAACGGCATCATCGAGAACGCCGACGAACTGCGCGCCAAGCTGACCGCCGACGGCGCCGTGTTCCGCTCCGAGACCGACACCGAGGTGCTGTCCCACCTGATCGCCGCCCACCTCACCGAGGGCGTCGAACTGGAGGACGCGGTGCGCGCCGCGCTCGGCCGGGTGGTCGGCACGTACGGCATCGCGGTGCTCGACGCCGACCAGCCCGACCGGATCGTGGTCGCCCGCAACGGCAGCCCGATCGTGCTGGGCATCGGCGAGAAGGAGATGTTCGCCGCCTCCGACGTCTCCGCGCTGGTCCGCTACACCCGCCAGGTCGTCCACCTGGAGGACGGCGAGCTGGCCACCGTCCGGGCCGACGGCTTCCGCACCTTCACCGCGGACGCCCGCACCACCCACCGTCAGCCGTCCACCGTGGACTGGGAGATCGACTCCTTCGACACCGCCGGCTACGAGCACTACCTGCTCAAGGAGATCCACGAGCAGCCCGGCTCGGTCGAGCGCACGCTGAGCGGCCGGCTCGACGAGCGCTTCGCCACCGCCCACCTCGGCGGCCTCAACCTGGACGCCCGGGAGCTGCGCGAGATCCGCCGGGTCAAGATCCTCGGCTGCGGATCCGCCTACTACGCGGGCGAGATGGGCGCGCAGCTGATCGAGGAGCTGTCCCGGATCCCCGCGCACAGCGAGCCGGCCTCGGAGTTCCGCTACCGCAACCCGGTGATCGAGGCGGACACCCTGTACGTCGCGGTCAGCCAGTCCGGCGAGACGTACGACACGCTGGCCGCCGTCCAGGAGATCAAGCGCAAGGGCGGCCGGGTGCTCGGCGTCGTCAACACCGTGGGCAGCGCGATCGCCCGCGAGTGCGACGGCGGCATCTACCTGCACGCCGGGCCGGAGGTCTCGGTCGCCTCCACCAAGGCGTTCACCTCCACCGTGGTCGCCTTCGCGCTGCTGGCCCTGCACTTCGGCCGCATCCACGACCTCTCGCCCGCCGACGGCCGCCGGATCGTCTCGGCCCTGCAGGCGCTGCCGGACCAGATCCGCGAGGTGCTGGAGCAGAGCGAGTCGATCGCCGAACTCGCCGCCGAGTACGCCGAGTCCGCGGGCATGATGTTCATCGGCCGGGTGCGCGGCTACCCGGTGGCCCGGGAGGGCGCGCAGAAGCTCAAGGAGATCTCCTACGTGCACGCCGAGGCCTACCCGGCGAGCGAGCTGAAGCACGGCCCGTTGGCGCTGATCAGCCCCGAACTGCCCACCGTGGCCCTCGTCCCGGACGACGAGCTTCTGGAGAAGAACCTCACCACGCTGGGCGAGATCAAGGCCCGGTCGGGGCGCGTCATCGCCGTCGCGCACCGCCGCCCGGAGGAGAAGCTCGCGGACCACTGCATCCTGGTGCCCAAGAGCGAGCCCGAGCTGGACCCGCTGCTGCTCAACATCCCGCTGCAGCTGCTCGCCTACCACGCCGCCGTCGCCCTCGGCCGCGACGTGGACAGGCCGCGCAACCTGGCGAAGAGCGTGACGGTGGAGTAGCCGTCACGGTCGGCGCCGTCATTGCAGTCGGCGCCGTCGTGGCAGCCGGCGCAGTCGGCGCGTGAAGTCGTCGGGCCCCGGTCGCTGTGCGGACGACCGGGGCCCGTCCGGTTCCGGGGGTGTTCGCGCTCAGAGGTGCCCGCGGTTCAGAGGTGCCCGCGGTTCAGAGGTGCTCGCGCACGGCTGCCGCCACCGCTGCGGAGCGCAGGTAGCGGGCCGCGGTGTGGAAGTCGAACAGCGCGATGCTCTCGGTGAGGTCCCGGTCGACCTCCGGGAAGCGACGGGTCAGCGGACGGGGGACGGCCACCGGGTCGCCGTGGTCGCTGATGTTGACCCAGCGGCGCACACCCGGCGGGCGCCGCCCGATGCCGTCCTCGGGGGCGGGCGACAGCCGGTGGAAGACACCGTGGGGCAGGGCCAGCGGGGACCCGAGCGTCAGCAGCAGGTCGACCTCGATCTCGGGGTGGGCGTGCAGCGCCTCGTAGGTGACGACGCTGCCGAGGGAGTGCGCGATCACGATCCGCGCCTTGCGGCCGGCGATGGCGTCGGCCACGCCCTCCCGGGCGGCTTCGCGGGCCCCGGCGCCGCCGAGGTAGCGGGCGACGTCGCGGAACAGCGCCGCGACGAAGGCCCGGGTCAGTCTGCCGTCCAGGCTCAGGTGCTCGGCGACCATGCCGGCGAGGTGGCGCAGCGGTACGGTCAGCCGTCCCTGCGCCGTCGCCTGCGGGAGGCCGAGGGCCTCGGCCCAGTCGGCGGCCAGGGCCGCGGCGGCGGGGTCCTCCCGCTCCAGGCGGTCGAGGGCGGCGTCCTCGTCCCCGCCGCCCTGGGCGGTCGGCCGGTCCGCGTGCAGGTGGTGGGCGTAGTAGGCGTAGGTGAGGTCGATGTGCTCGGGGGAGAGGGCGAGGCCCCGGGCGAGGTCCTCCGCCCAGCGGCGGGAGCGGGCGGTGACGACGTCCTGCGGGGCGTGGTCGGGGGCGTGGTGGCCCACGCCGTGGACGGCGACGATCGGGGTCACGGGGTACCTCCTGGGGTTGGCGGGGTCGGGCGCAGGACGGGGCCGTTCGGGTCGAGGTCGAGGCGGATGACGTCCGGGCCCATGCCGACGAAGACACCGCCGTCCGGGCCGACGGCGACGGCGAAGATGCTGTCCGGGAACCAGAGCCGGTGGAGCTGGGTGCCGGTGGTCAGGTCCCAGAGGCGCAGCGTGCGGTCGAAGCCGCCGGTCAGGGCGCAGGGGCGGCCGTCGAGGACGGCGGGGGCGACGGCGAAGACGGCCTCGGTGTGGCCGAGGAGTTCACGGCGGTGGGTGCCGTCGAGGTCGGTGAGGTGGACGCTGCCGTCCTCGTGGCCGCTGAGGACGTGGGGACGGCCGTCGACGGTGCACACCGCGAGCGCGTGGACGTCCCAAGCGGCGTTCTGGAACACGCGCTCCGGCCGGGTCCGGCGGCCCGGGGCCACCTTCCAGACGACCCCGCGCCGGTCCCCGACGAGCACGGTGCCGCCCACGGTCGTGAGGCTCGTGACCTCGGCCGAGGCCCGCATGAGGCGGGTGATGCCGGGCCGGTCGTGGCGGTGGAGCCACACGTGGCCGTCCTCGTCGCCGGTGACCGCGTGCCGGGATCCCCCACCGAGGGAGAGCGCGGCGATCGCGGTGTTCGACCTGGGCTGGGCCGGTGAGAGCCAGAGGTTCCTGCCGTCCGGATCGACGCCGAGGACTCCATGGGCCTGACCGGCCACCAGGACGAGCGTTCCGTCGGAGCCGGGACTCACCGCGATGCTGTTCGGCCAGGCTCCGGTGAGGACGAAGAACCGGTCGCGGTCGTCGGCGCGCTGCGCATCGATCACGCCGATCTCGCCCTCGCGGCTGGCCGACACCAGACGGCCGTCCGGCAGCACCGCCAGCGCGGTGACCGCGTGCCGGTGGCCCCGGCGCTGGCGCAGCGCGAACTCGCCGTCCGGGTTCCAGATCCGGACGGTACCGCCCTCGCCGGCCGTGAGGAGGCACCAACGGCCGTCCACGGTGGCGTCGGTGACTGCGGTGATCGCCGTGGTGTGGGTCGCGACCATCCGCCAGCGCTCCTTGGCCGCGCCGTACACGAAGACGTGGTCGACGTGCGCCATCCGGACGGTGCCGTCGTTGCTCCCGGTGAGGAGCCGGCGGTTCGGAGCGCCGCCGTGTCGGCGCGTCGCGGAGAGCACGGTGATCTCACCCGCGTGCCCGGACTCCCTGCTCCTCGGCCGGACGGTGCGTCCGAACAGGCTCACGGCTCCGGACTCGTGGGCCGTGGCGACGTCCGGTCCGTCCTCGTCCAGGGCGGCGGCCGCGGTGACCGGATCCTCCCGGCCGTCGACGTGGCGGACCGCGATCCGCGTGCCGTCCGCGTCCCAGGCCGTGACGCCTCCGTTCTCCTGGTGGACGAGAACACCGGTGTCCCGGTACCGCGCGAGCCGCCGAACGGTGCCGCCGTACCTGGGCAGCGCGACGGTGGCGAGCGCGTGCCCGGTCTCCGCGTCCCAGTGGCGGAGCCGTTCGTCCTCCCCGGCGCTGACGACCCGTGGTACGCCGTCGACCGACAGCGTGACGACCGCCCAGACCGGGCCGTTGTGCGCTTCGGCGGTCCACAGCGGGCGACCACTGGTCAGGTCCCAGCCGTGCAGCCTGCCGTTGTCGTCGCCGGTGACGGCGATCGGCCCGCCGGGCAGCTCGGCCGCGGCCACGCAGCCCACCGCGGCGCCGTGGTCGGGAAGTTGGAGCACGGTGGTGGCCGTTCGCAGGTCCCAGAGGCGGGCCGTTCCGTCCTGGCCCGCGGTGAGCGCGTGGGCCCGGCCGTTGATCTCCAGGGTGGTCAGGTCCCAGATCTTGCCCCGGTGCCCGATCAGGGTGGTGAGCAGCCGGGTGGCCAACGGACGTCCGGCCGTCCAGGTGACGGTCCACGGACCGTCGGCGGACAGCGCGGCGGACAGTTCACCCAGCTGGTAGCGGGCGGCGTCGAGGGCGAGGATCTGGCGGCGTTCGTCCGGGGCGGCGGCGCTGTGGGCGCCGAGGGAGGCGCGGTAGACGACGCCGTGGGGGTGCTGTTCACCGCTGTGGTACAGCTCGGCCGACAGGGCCGCCGGATCGGCGTGGACGAGGAACTCCGGATCGTCCAGCAACTCGGCGAGCGCGCCCGCGTCGGCGGCGTGGCGGGCGGCGTGCCGGAGCAGGTAGTGCTCGGCGGTGGCCCACTGCGCGGGGCGGTCGGGGACGGGCCGGACATCGGCGAGCAGGCGGTCCCAGAGCGTCCGGGCGTCCAGGTCGGGGCGGGCGCGCAGCCGGTCGGCGAGGCCCTGGTGGAAGATCCGGTACAGCGGGGTGCCGTCCCCGTCGGGGGAGCGGCGCAGGTAGAAGCGGGCGGTGTCCAGGAGCGCGTCGGTCGCGTCGGTGTCGGCCACCACGCCCACCAGGCGTTCGGGCATGCCGGTGCCCTCGGCCCGGGCGAGGGCGGTCAGCACCGACCGCAGGCGCTGGTCCGGCTGGTGGCCGAGGTCCAGGTCGAGGATCGCGTCGAGGGTGCGGGGGACGGCCCGGCCCAGCGCCTCCGCATCGGCCGGGGTCTGCAGGGGCGGTCGCTGCTCCAGTAGATACCGGGTGTAGAGGCCGGCGACCAGGAACTCGCCCCACTCCGGCTCCGCCGACACCAGGGTGTCGGCGACGGTGCGGGCCAGCCGGTCGACCAGGCCGCGTTCGTGGGCGTCGTACGGCTCCGCGCGGCCCAGCAGGTCGGCGACGAAGTCGGCCAGCTCCTCCCGCAGGCGGTCCCCGGGCACCTCGCCGAGGTCGAGCAGGCCGTCCTGGCCGCGGGCGGTGTCGAGGAGCAGCTTCAGCCCGGGCTCCGGGCGGGTCGCGACCAGCACCCGGCACAGCGGTGAACCGTCCGTCCGACGGCGGGAGATGAGTGGCGACAGCAGTGCGGTGAGCAGGTCGGCGGGATGCTCGGCCTCGTCGAGCGCGTCGAGCAGCAGCACCGGCGCGGTCGGCCGGGCGCGCAGGGCGTCGATCAGTCGATCGGCCGTCCAGTGGCTGCTGCTGCCGCTGCTGCCGCTGTTGCCCGGCGGCAGGGGCAGCTCCCACTGGGCGGCGAGCGACGCCACGACGGCGGCCAGGCGGCGTCGGCGGGCGTGGACCACGGCCAGGCCGGGGACCTTCCGCGGCGCCGACCTCCGCAGGGTGCCCCAGACGTGCTGGGTGGGCGTGCGCAGCGCGGGGTGCGCCGCGCAGGCGAGCATGCCCAGCAGGGCGGACTTCCCCACGCCGGGCTTGCCGGTGACGACCTGCAGCGCCGGGCCCTGCCCGTCGAGCCAGCCGCAGAGCCGGTTCAGCTCCTCGGTGCGGCCGGTGAAGGAAGTCAATCCCTGTGTGCCGTAGGCCTGTTGGTGGCCGAGCGCGCGGCTGACGAAGTGTCCGGCGTCGGCGGTCTCGTCGAGCAGGGCGGCCAGCTCGGGGTGCGTCCCGCCGCCGCCGGCGCGGTGGCGGGGATTGCGGAAGAACCGCAGGTGGCCGAGGTCGGCGCCGAGCGCCGCCAGCGGGCGCTCGATCCGCTGCTCCGGCCCGCCCCGGCCGAGCTCCTCGACCCGGCGGGCGAGTTCGCGGCAGAAACGGTCGATCGGGATGTACTCCAGGGACTCGTCCAGCGGCAGCGTCCCGTCCGCGAACCCGCCGAGCACCTCGGCCACGGCGGAGCTCAGCCGGCCGTCGTACGCCGGGTCCTCGGGGAGGCTCGCGGCGACCACCCAGACCCGGCGCAGCTCCGGCCGCACCAGCCGCTCGAAGTGGCCCCACACGACCCGGCCGGAGTAGCAGAGGTCGAGGAGGAGCAGGACGGTCGGGCCGTCCTCGCCCGCCCGGGACTCCACGCCGGTGATCCAGGTGGACAGCTCGTCCGTGAGCAGCCCGTCGCCGCCGACCACATGGAGGCCGTTGGTGATCCGGTCGGACGGCTTCCCGTGCGCGAGGAGGTGGACGACCACGAAGCCCGGCCCGCTGTGCAGCGCGGCCCGCACCGCCTCCGACAGGGCCGCCGCGGTGGCGGCCGGATCGGCCGTGGTCTCCACCGGCGTGTAGCGGTACCGCTCGGTCAGGATGCCGCGCAGCCGCTCGGCGCGGTCCGGCGCGTAGGCGAGCCGCGGCCACGCGGGCGGCACCTCGTCCGCCGGATCGCCCGCCTCGCCCTCGACCCCCACCACGAGCGCACGGTGCTGCACCGGCCGTCCCCCAACTCGCCGCCTGTGTGCCCGGTCCTGCGGGCGTGATCCGGAGTCAGGTTACCGAGCGGGGAGATCGGCGGGGTGCGTGGGCCTGCCAGTTGAACGAGCGGGAGGGTCGGCGGGGTGCGGTGGGCCGGTCCGACGACCGGGCGGGGAGATCGGCGGGGTACGGCGGGCCGGTCAGAAGACCGAGCAGCCGGACAGGGTGGTCAGGGTGTCCAGGGCGGTGACCGCGGCGACCGAGTTGCCGGCCTGGTCGAGGCGCGGGCCCCAGGCGCAGACGGCCGCGCGACCGGGGAGTATGGCGAGGATGCCGCCGCCGACGCCGCTCTTGCCGGGAAGGCCGACGCGGAAGGCGAACTCGCCGGCGGCGTCGTAGGTGCCGCAGGTCAGCAGGACCGCGTTGATCCGCTTGGCCTCGCTGCGGGACATCAGGTGGGTGCCGTCGGCGCGCACCCCGTAGCGGGCGAGGAAGGAGCCGGCCAGGACCAGGTCCCGGCAGCTCGTCGTGAGGGCGCAGTGGCCGTAGTAGTGCTCCAGGACGGTCTCGACCGGGTTCTCCAGGTTGCCGTGGCTGGCGATGAAGTGGGCCAGCGCGGCGTTGCGGTGGCCGTGCTCGGCCTCGGAGGCGGCGACCACCGGGTCGGTGTCGAGCTCCTGGTTGCCGGACTCGCGGCGCAGGAACTCCCGTACCGCGCCGGATGCGTCGCCGGTCATGGTCTGCAGGCGGTCGGTCACCACCAGGGCGCCCGCGTTGATGAACGGATTGCGCGGGATGCCGTGCTCGGTCTCCAGCTGCACCAGGGAGTTGAAGGGGTTGCCGGACGGCTCGCGGCCGACGCCCCGCCAGAGCGTGTCACCGCCGTAGGCGACCGCGAGCGCCAGGGTGAACAGCTTGGACACGCTCTGGACGGAGAACGGCTGCTCCCAGTCCCCGACGCCGTGCAGCTCCCCGTCGACGGTGGCGACGGCCATGCCGAAGGACTCCGGGTCGGCGGTGGCGAGGGCCGGGATGTAGTCGGCGACCCTGCCCCGGCCGCGGGTCGCCCGGGCGGCCGTCTCCGCGGCCGCCAGCAGCACCGGCCAGTCCAGGTTCTCCCCGCCGGGCACACCGTTCACCGTTCGTCCTCCACGTTCTGCCGCGTTCTGCGATGCTCTGCCACGTTCACCAGCCGTCGGAGCCGCCGCGTCGGTACGGACGCGGTCTCCGGGCTGGGCTGCGCTCGGGACGGTGTCCTGCTCAGTGCGGGCGGCCCGCTCGCGGCGGACCGCGGCTCGGACCGGGCGCGCGCGGTGGGGGCGGCGTCCGGTCCGACCAGGATTATCCGTGTTCCGGGAGGACGGTTTCGGCAGGGGGTGGGGGGTCGCGCCGCCGGGACGGGCTACGGGGCGTTGGTGGGGGCCAGGACGGGCGGGCCGGTGAGCAGGGTGCCGGCGTCGGAGTAGGGCCAGCCGTTGGGGACGCAGCCGTGCAGCCCCTTGATCTGCTGCATCATCACCGGTGCCGGCTCGCCCGGCCCCGGGCAGTCGACGTGGCCGTTGCCGAGGATGTGGCCGACCTCGTGGTTGATCGCGAGCGCGTGGTAGAGCTCGGGCTTGCCCTGGTAGAACTCGGACAGCTCGGTCCAGCGCTTGAGGTTGACGACCACCTGGTGGGTCACGCCGCAGTTCACCCAGCCGCCGGTGTCCAGCCCGTACTGGCCGCAGATCCGGTCGGTGGACTTCGGGGTGGCCAGGTAGACCGTGAAGTCCACCGGGTCGGCGGGCATCCGCTGGAAGGAGGCCGTGCCGCCGGCAGCCCAGCCGTGCCGGACGTCACCGAGGACCGCGTCCACCTCGGCGGCGAACTGCTCAGGGCTCTCCGCGATCCCGTTCTCCACCCGCACCTTGTACCGGTACAAGTGCTCGCCGGTACCGAAGCGGGCGGAGCCGCCGGGCGCGGTGGTGAACGCGAGCGGGGCCGGCCCGCGCTTCCGGTCGCTCCACGGCTGCCACCACAGCAGGCCGGCCGTCACCGCGGCCACCAGGGCGAGGGCGAGCGCGCCGTGCCAGGGCTTGCGGGGGCGCAGCCGGCGCAGGCTCGGGCGGCGGGGCCTCGGGGGTCGGGGGCCCGGGCGGCGGAAGCCGGGGCGGCGGGAGTTCGGCTCGGCCGGGGTGCTCAACGGCTGCTCCCGGCGTGCGGGGCCGCCGTGTGGGACGGCGGGCGTACGGCGGTGGCTTCCGGTCGGTCGGGTATCGGGGCCAGTGTGGACATGGTGGAACGGCTCCAGTGCGGGGACCGGCACGGCCTGGTCGGTACGGGTGGCACGTGTTCGGGTCGTGCGTGTTCGGGTTGTGAGTGCGTTCGGGTCGTGCTTCTTCGGGTTGTGCGTGTTCGGGTCGTTCGTGTTCGGGTGTTCGGGTCGTGCGTGTTCGGGTCGTGCGTGTTCGGGTCGTATTGGGAGGAACGGGCAGGGGAGGGGCGGTGGTTCAGGGCCCTGTCGGATGTACGTCCCGGTCGGTTCCCGGAACCGCTCGATGGTGTCACCCGTGCGGCGTGTCCCTGGGACCGGGCCCCGGATTCGGGTGTGGTGGGCGGGTCGATCCGTTCCACCGGTCCGTCACGGGTACGTCTTGGGAGGCGCCGTCATGTCCACCACCGCTGTTTTCGCCGTCGAAGGGATGAGCTGCGGCCACTGCGAGAGGACGGTCAGCGCCGGGCTCTCCGAGCTGCCGGGCGTCACCGACGTCGTCGCCGACGCGCCCAACGGGCGGGTCACCGTGGCCTCCGCGCAGCCGTTGGACGAGGACGTGGTCCGCGGCGCGGTCGACGGGGCCGGGTTCACCCTGGTCGGGCCGGCCTGACGGCGGGTTCGCACGGAGCGGGGTCCGTCGGTCGCGACCGACGGACCCCGCCGACGTCCGGCTCAGCCCATCGTCTTCGCGCCGTCCAGGGCTTCGCGGATGATGTCGGCGTGCCCCGCGTGCTGGGAGGTCTCGGCGATGATGTGCAGCAGCACCCGGCGGGCCGACCACGAGGCGTCCGCCTGGAACCAGGGGGCCTTCGGCAGCGGGTGGGCGACATCCAGGTCGGGGAGGGTGACCACCAGCTCGTCAGTCCGGCGCGCCACCTCCTCGTAGGCGGCCAGGACGTCGGCCAGGGTCTCCCCGGGCAGCATGCGGTACTCGTCGGCCCGGCGGGCGATGTCCTCCGCGGTCCAGGTGGTGAAGTCGGGCATCGCGGACGGGCCCTCCACGATGAAGTCCGCCCACAGCCGCTCCATCGAGGTCACGTGCTTGACCAGGCCGCCCACGCACAGCTCGCTCGCGGTGGTCCGCAGGCCCGCCTGCTCGTCGGTGAGGTCGCGGGTGGTGAAGCGCAGGAAGTAGCGGTGCTTCGCCAGCGCCTCCAGGAAGTCGGCGCGCTCGCCGGTGACGTTCGCCGGCACGGCGCCGGCGGTGGCGGTGGTGACGCTGCTCGCGGCGTTGGTGGTGGTCGCGGTCGTGGTCTCGGCGGTCGTGCTGGTGGTCGCGTTGGTGGTCGCGGTCATGGTTCTGGCCTTCCGTTCGGTTCCTGCTCCCTCGGACAGGAACAACGTTACGGACCATTGCGGCCACTTCCTGTCCTGAATCCCGGGAAGAATGGGACCCATGGCGAACACCAGCACCCGGACGCTTCGGCTGCTCTCCCTGCTCCAGACCCACCGGTACTGGCCCGGCGATGAACTGGCCGACCGGCTCGGCGTCTCCGTCCGCACCCTGCGCCGGGACATCGACCGCCTGCGCGAACTCGGCTACCCCGTCGAGGCACAGCGCGGCGTCGACGGCGGCTACCAACTGGCGGCCGGCGCGGCACTGCCGCCGCTGGTCATCGACGACGAGGAAGCGGTGGCCCTGGCGGTGGGCCTGCAGGCGGCGGCGGAGAGCCCGGTCGAGGGCGTCGCCGAGGCCTCGGTGCGCGTGCTGGCGAAGGTCGTCCAGGTGATGCCGGCCCGGCTGCGCCGCCGGGTGGAGGCGCTGCGCGCGATGACCGTCCCGGTCGACTGGGGCGCCCACGGGGGCGTGGGCGTCGACCCGGACGTCCTCACGGTGGTGGCGCTCTCCTGCCGGGACGACGAACGGCTGCGGTTCGCGTACACCGCCGCCGACGGGCGCGGTTCGGAGCGGCACGTCGAACCGCACCGGCTGGTCTGCCTCAACCGCCGCTGGTACCTGGTCGCGTACGACCTCGACCGCGCCGACTGGCGCAGCTTCCGCCTCGACCGGCTGGGCGTCCCGCAGGGCAGCGGCGCCCGCTTCGCCCCGCGCACCCTCCCGGCCGCCGACGCGGCGGAGTTCGTCCGTGCGGGCCTCAACGGCGTGCCCCGGCCGCACCGGGTGGAGGCGCTGGTCGGCGCGCCCGCCGACTACGTCCGGGCGCGCGTCGGCCGCTGGGGCACCGTCGAGCCCGTCGCCACCGGCCGCTGCCGGCTGCTGATGACCGCCGACTCCCTGGACTGGCCCGCCATGGCCCTGGGATCACTCGGAGCCGACTTCGAGGTGATCGGCCCACCCGGCCTGCGAACGCTGCTGGAGGACTGGAGCACCCGCTTCAGCCGCGCGGCCGCCATGGCCGCCATGGCCGCCCCGGGGGAGGTGGGGGAGGCGGGGGAGGTGGGGGAGGCCGGGGAGGCCGGGGAGGATGCGGGGCGATCGGAGTAGGAAGTCGGGCGGGCCGACTTCTGGCGCGCCTTCAGGGGCGGGGCGCGCCGCCGTGGTGTTGCCTCGGGGAGAAATATGCAGACCGGTCTACTGATTCTCCCGGTGGAGGCCTGGCGGTTGAGGTGGCCTGCGCAGGAAGTCGGCGTGGTCGACTTCTCATGTGGGGTGGGCGTGGGGGTGGGGCGAATTATGCAGATCGGTCTACTGATTGATGTGGGGTGGGTGGGATGGCGCATAGGAAGTCGGGTGGGCCGACTTCCTGCGCAGATGGTGAAGTTGGGTGGGCGTAGGAATATGCAGATCGGTCTACATATTTTCTGGGGCGGGCCGGGGCCGGGGCCGGGGCCGGGGGCGGAGCGCGCGTGGGAAGTCGGGTGGGCCGACTTTTGGTGGGTCAGGGGGCGATGGTGTCGAGGGTGGTGCGGAGGCGGGTGAGGGCGGTGGGGAGGTCGGCGAGTGGGGGGGTGGCGAGGGCGAGGCGGAGGGCGTTGGGGTGGTGGGCGGTGGTGGCGAACGCATCGGCGGTGGAGATCAGGATGCCCTCGGCCGCGAGCGCGGCGGCCGCGTGGTCGGGGCGCTGGTGCGGTTCGAGGGTGAGCCAGAGGATGTAGGAGCTGGGGTGGGCGGTCGTGGTGACGCCGTCGAGGGCGGCGCGGGCGATGGTCTGGCGAGCCGCGGCGTCCGTCCGGCGCTCCCGTTCCAGCCGGGCCACCGTGCCGTCCGCGAGCCAGCCGGTGGCGAGGGCGGTGATCAGGCCGGGTGCGCCCCAGGCCGCCGTGCGCAGCTGGGTGGTCGCCGGTCGCAGCAGGTGCTCGGGCAGGACGGCGAAGCCGAACCGCAGGCCCGGCGCCACGTTCTTGGACAGTCCGGCCACGTAGCAGGTGCGTTCGGGCGCGAGGGCGTGCAGGGGTGGTGGCGGCGCGGCCTCCAGGAAGGCGTACGTGCCGTCCTCGATCAGCGTGCAGCCGTGTTCGGCGGCGAGGTCGACCAGGCGTTCGCGCCGCTGCCGGTCGAGCACCCAGCCGAGCGGGTTGTGGACGGTCGGCATGGTGTACACCGCGCGTACCGGTCGGGCGTGGCAGAGCCGGTCGAGCGCGTCGAGGTCCGGGCCGGCGGGGGTGACGGGGACGGGCGCCAGGTCGAGCCCGTGCGCGGAGGCGAGCAGCTTGATGCCCGGGTAGCTGAGCGCGTCCACGGCCAGGACGTCCCCGGGGCGGGTGAGGGTGCGCAGGACGCAGTCCAGCGCCTGCTGCGCCCCGCTGGTGACCAGCACGTTCTCCGGTGCCGTGTCGACGCCGCGGTCGAGCAGGTACCCGGCGACGGCCGCCCGGTCGTGCCGGTGGCCGCCCGGGGGGTGCTGGCGCAGCAGGGCTTCGGCGTCGCCCGAGGAGGCGAGGGCTCGCAGGGCCTGCCGCAGCAGGTCGCCCTGGCCGGGGGCGAGCGGCTGGTTGAAGGAGAGGTCCGCCAGCCGCGGCACCGGGAGCGCGCGGGAGGGTTCGAGGCCGTCGTGGCCCGGGCGCAGCCGGACGAAGGTGCCCCGGCCCTGTTCGCCCACCACCATTCCGGCGGAGGCGAGTTCGGCGTAGACCCGGGTGGCGGTGGCGAGGGCGACCCGTCGTTCGCGGGCGAGGGCACGGTGGGTCGGCAGTCGCGTGCCGGCGGGGAGCGCGCCGGAGCGGATGGCCGTCGCGTACTCGTCGACGATGGCCTTGTAGGAGGGCGGTCGCACCGGTCAGCTGCCGTTCCTGGGCGTCATGCGCGTGGACGTGTATCCAGGACAATAACTGGATTGTCATGGGGTGGAGTTCCTAGCCTCGATCCGTCCGGCGGTGGAGCCGGGAAACCGAGCCGGGGAACCGAGCGGGGAAGCCGAGCCGGGAACGGAGCGCGCCCATGACCGTCCGCAGCGAGCGGGACCAGCACGTCGTCACCCTCACCATCGACCGGGAGAAGAAGCTCAACGCCCTCGACCACGCGACGATCGACGCGCTGCTCGCCGAGTTCGACCGGATCGACGCGGACGACACCGTCCGCGCGGTGATCCTCACCGGCGCCGGGCGGCGGGCGTTCAGTGCGGGGGCCGACATCCCGTCCCTGGCGGCCGACATCGCGGGCGGGCCCGAGCGGGCGCTGCGCGAGGTCGTCCGGCGCGGCCACACCCTCACGCGGCGGATCGAGGAGTTCCCCAAGCCGATCATCGTGGCCGTCAACGGCCTTGCGTACGGTGGTGGTTGCGAGATCACCGAGGCGGCCCCGCTGGCCGTCGCCGCCGAGCACGCGACCTTCGCCAAGCCGGAGATCTCGCTCGGCTTTCCGCCGCCCTTCGGTGGTTCGCAGCGGCTGCCTCGTCACGTCGGGCGCAAGCGCGGCCTGGAGATGATCCTGACCGGGGACCCGATCCCGGCCGCCCGGGCCGCCGAGCTGGGCCTGGTCAACTCGGTCGTCCCGGCAGGTGAACTGCTCGACGCGGCCCGGGACCTGGCCGACCGCATCACCCGGCACGCGCCGACGGCGGTGGCCGCCTGCCTCCGGGCGGTGACCCGCGGGATCAACCTCCCGATCGACGAGGGGCTCGCGGTCGAGGCGGCGGCCTTCGCGGCGACCGTGCCGACCGAGGGCGTCCGGGACGGACTGCGGCGTTTCCTGGATCGTTCGTCCGGCTCCCGCTGACGGCGGTTCGGCAGGCGCCGCGCTCCCGGGGTCGCGCTCCCGGGGTCGCGCTCCCGGGGTCGCGCTCCCGGGGTCGCGCTTCCGGGGCCGCCCGGGTCGCCAGGACGAGTGGAAGGCGCCAACGGGCGGGCAATGGAGAGGAATCGGGCGACGTCGGGCAAACCCGGGATCTGCTCGGGCACCGGACGGGGACCTCGCGGGAGAACGTAGGGGCCGGGGGCCGCCGGCGGCGTGCCGGTGGTCGCGGAGCCTGGCGCGCGGGCGGTCGGACAGTGGCGGTCAGACGGTTCCCGGGTGCCGCGCCGGGAGGGCGGGCCCGGCGCCGCAGTGAGCGGCGACCGTGTCGGCGAAGGCGCGGGCCAGGGGGCACAGATTGGCCCAGTCGCGGATGGCCCAGCCGGCGGTGAGGGCGGGCAGGTCGGGGAGCGGGAGCAGCCGCAGGCCGGGGTGGCCGGGTCCCTGCCACTGGGGGAGGGCGGGGACGACGGCGTGGCCGAGGCCGAGTTCGGCGAGCAGGATCGCGGTGTCCCAGTCCGCGACGCTGGTGTCGAAGACCGGTCGGATGCCCGACTTCCCGAGCCAGGCGTCGAGTTGGGAACGGGCGACGGAGTTCTGCGGCAGCCCGATGAGCCGGGCGTCCTGGAGGTCGGCGGGTTCGATGCGGGCCCTGGTGGCGAGCGGGTCGCCCGCGGCGACGGCCAGGACCCACGGCAGGTCGACGACCGGCCGCTGGTCGATGCCGCGGACCGGGGTGCCGAGGGTGATCCAGGCCAGGTCGACCCGTCCGGCGGTGAGCGCCTCCAGACAGCTGCGGCTGGAGACCTCCGTCTGGAACTCCAGGCTGACCTGGGGGAAGCGCCGCCGGAAGGCCACCACGGCCGCCGACATGAAGTGGCGGATACTGGTGGCGCCGGTGGTGATCCGGACGGATCCGCCCTCGCCGCGGGCGAGTTCGGCCACTCGGTGCAGCGCGTGGTCGATGCTGCCGAGGCCGGTGGAGACGGCCGCCTGGAGCAGGCGGCCCGCCTTGGTGGGCACCACCCCGCGCGAGTGGCGCTCGATCAGGGCGAGACCGAGCTCGCGTTCGAGCCGCTTCACGTGCTGGCTGACCGCGGACTGGGTGCAGTGGAGGTCGCGGGCGACGGCGCTGAGCGAGCCGGCCCGGCAGACCGCCGCGAAGACGCGGAGATCGTCGATGGTCACGGGGACCCAAGGTATCGCTTGGAGATGCCCCAGCAAACCGGCGGATTGACTTGGGTGTCCGGCGGGCTCGATCATCGATTCCGGGCCCAGGGCGGCAACCCGCCCGCTGCCCCCGTAGCGTTCCGGACGCACAGGCGGGGGCAGCGGGCGGGTGTCGACCCGCATCGAATCGCTACCTGCACGACGTGCACCACGTGGATGACCAGAAGGGGGAACGGAATGCGCTACGCCGACGGTCCGGGGACGGTCTGCGAGATCTTCGTCCAGGCACCGGTGGAACGGGTGTGGGAGCTGGTGACGGACATCGACCTGCCCACCCGGCTCAGCCCGGAGCTCCAGCGCGTCGCCTGGCTGGACGGCGCGGACGGACCGGCGCCGGGCGCCCGCTTCGAGGGCCACAACCGCCGTGAGGGCCTGCCCGACTGGCGGACGGTCTCCGAGGTGACCGAGCTGACCGAGCCGGCAGGGGTAACCGAGCCGGCCGAGCCGGCCGTTTCCGTCGACCCCACCCGCCCCCGCGCCTTCGCCTGGGCCGTGATGGACGCCGACGGCTGCTACGGCGAGCCGGTGTCCGAGCCGGCCGGTGCGCTGGCGCGCTGGCGCTTCGACCTGACCCCCGAGGACGGCGGCACCCGGCTGCGCCAGTCGGTGGTGATCGGCCCGGGCCGCAGCGGCATGAGCAGCATCATCGACGCCAGGCCCGAGATCGAGGAGAAGGTCGTCGACTTCCGGCTGGACGAGCTGCGCACGGCCATGACGGCCGCCCTCGAAGGCATCAAGTCGCTGGCCGAGCAGGGGGAGTAGTTCCCGTCCGACGATCGATCCGGGCTGTCCGGGCCCCCGGGCCTCCCGGGCTGTCGAGGCTATCCGGGTGCCCGGGCCGCCCCGGCCGGGTGAGACGGGCGCGGGTTCGCCGAAGGAGCGGTGAGGTGGACGGTCAGCGGATCCTCCAGGTCGACGACTGGTCCACCGTGGTCGACGAGCGGACCGCCGTCCACCACCGCACCGGGTTGTTGCACCACCGCCTGGTGGTGCAGCAACCCGGCCGGCCCCTGGTCGAGTTCCGCTACCGGCTGCCGTGGCCGATCCGGTCGGCCCCGTTCTGGGCGGCCACCTACGACCTGTGGGCGGCCGAGGCCGACGATCCGGGACTGGACGTCGTCGCCCTGCTGGGCGGCACCGACGACTGGGTGTGAGACCGGTCCGGTCGGCAACAGCGGCGACGCCCCGGGAGCGAGGGGGTCGACCGGGAGCAGCGGGCCCGACCCGGACGGGTCGGGCCCGGGGGCGGCAGCGGCCGTCAGGTGCTCACCCGGGCGCCGGTGCGGCGCAGCGCCGGCCGGGCCGGGAGCAGGCCGGCCGCCAGGGCGATGGCCAGGCAGACGCCGACGGTCAGCGCCACGGTGGACCACGGCAGGTCGAGGTCGACCCGGGTGCCGAGCTGCGCGGCGAGGCCGGAGCGCAGCCCGAGCAGGGTGACCAGCGCGACGGCCAGGTCAGTGACGAGGGGTCGTGCGCCCGGACGGTGCCGGTGGTCAGCAGGACGCTCGCGGTGGCGGAGTCGTCGGTGATCTCGGCGACGACCGTGAGGTCCACGGTCCGCCCGTCCTCGAAGGTGACCGGGGGACACTGCGGCCGGTGGACCAGCCCAGCCAACGCGCGGTGGAGGCCTTGACCACCGCGGTGTTCTCGCCGGTCAGGCCGTCCAGCGCGCCGGCCGTGACGGTCATCCCGGTGCGCGCCCTGCGGAAGGCCGCCTCGCTCATCCCGACCGCGCCGATGTGGTCGGTGCCGCCGATGTAGAGCCGGGTGGGCAGCAGTGAGGCGCCGCCCGGCACCGCGGCGACGGCGCGGCGTCCGAGAGCCCGGGGGCATGGTGCGGGGTGACCACCGCGGTGGCCTGTTGACGGACGGTCTCCTCCAGCGCGTAGCCGGTGGCCCGCAGCTGGAACAGGCCCGCGATCAGCACCGCGAAGCCGACCGTGACCAGCACCGGCGCGGCGGTCGAGGCGGTACGCCGGACGGCGGTCAGCGCGCTCTCCCGGGCCACCAGGCCGGTGGCGCCGCGGAGCCCGGACAGCGGCCACCAGACGGCGCGGACGACCGGCGGGACTATCGCGGGCAGGAACAGGGCGAGGCCGACGATCAGCGCCATGGCCGCGTAGAGGGTGTTGTTGATCATGCTGTCGGACGCGCTGTCGGCCGCTCACGACCCGCTGCAGTGGCTGAGCCCCAAGGAGCAGGAGGTGCTCGGGCTGATCGCCGAGGGCCGCTCCAACGCGGCCATCGCCCGGCGCCTGGTGGTCACGGAGGCCACGGTGTCCAAGCGGATCGCGAGCATCTTCACCAAGCTCGACCTGCCCCAGGCGCCGGACGACCACCGGCGGGTGCTGGCGGTGCTGCGGTACCTGGGGGCCTGAAGGGGCGTCCGGCCTTCCCGTGCGGGGTCAGCGGCCGCTGCTCGGGCGGGGGTTGCGAGGCTTTCCTTCGGCCTCGGTCTCGGCCTCGCGGAGTGCGAGCGCTGCAGCGATGGCGTGGAAACCGCGGCGCTCGGCGTGGGCGCGGGCGGTGGTGCCGTCGGCGTCGGGAAGGAGCGGGTCGGCGCCGTGGGTGAGGAGGATGTCGACGATCTCGCGGTGGGCGGCACCGCCGTCGCCGAGCAGGACGGCTTCCAGGAGGGCCGTCCAGCCCAGGTCGTTGACGTGGTCGACGTCGATCGCGGTTTCGGTGAGCACCGCGCGGACGTAGGCGACGTGGCCGCGTTCGGCGGCGGGGATGACCGACACCCCGCCGTAGCGGTTGCGGCGGGTGAGGTCGGGCCGACCGGGAAGCAGGGCGCGCATCATCGGGACGCTGCCGGTGATGCCGGTGACCAGCCAGGGGCTGTTCAGCGCGCGGTCCTGCGCGTTGACGTCGGCGCCGGCCCCGACCAGCAGCCGGGCGACGGCGACCCGGTCGGCGAAGGCGGCCCGCAGCAGCGCGGTGCGGCCCTCGGCGTCCCGCGCGTCGACGGCCGCGCCCGCGGCCAGCGCCGCGCCGGCGGCGCCGAGGTCGCCGCGTTCGGCGGCCTCCAGCAGCGACCGGTCGGCGGGGGAGAGCGGGCGGTCGGTCATGGCGGGGGTTCCTCCACTGGGTGGGCGGTCGGCGGGTGCTTCCAGCCTGACCTCTGCGGCACGTTCCGGCGTCGGCGGGGCGGTCGGTCGAGTCGGGCGGAACGGAGGACGGCCGGGTCATCCGATCGGATGACCCGGCCGTCGGCGATCACCGCGACAGCGTGGGCGGGTAGTCGTGCAGGTGTGCAGGCGGGTGGTCGTGCGGTTTGCGAGGGCCCGTCGCGGTCACCAGGACAGCGGGTAGCGGACCGGGTGACCGCCGATCCGGCCGGGCAGCAGGCCGATGACGACCAGCAGCCCGGTCGCCAGTGCCAGCAGGGGCAGGAACGGCACGGGATGCGGCGCCTGCAGGACCACGATCACGGCGGTGGCCGCCGCCGGGGAGTGCGAAAGGTGGGTGAGCATCATCGCGCCCAGCGAGAGCCCGGCGGCGATGGCCGCGCCCCAGGCGGTGCTGCCGGTGACGGCGAGGGTGGCATAGCCGATCAGGGCCGACATCAGCTGACCGCCGACCAGGTTGCGGGGCTGCGAGATCGGCAGGCCGGGCGCGCCGTGCACCAGTGCCGCGCTGGCCGCCAACGGGGGGATCAGCAGGGGCTGGCGGAGCAGCACACCCACCGCGACGAGCAGGAGCAGGGCGCCGATGGCGAAGACGGTGGCCCGCAGGGCGTGCAGCCGGTGCGGTCCGGGCGTGGCGGCGGGCGAGGGCGTGGGCATGCGTGAGTGCTCCGGATGGGGGATACGGACCCGGAGATGATAAACAGACTGTTGAGGAAAAGGTGGGATGTTTTGCCTGGTGGGCAAGATCGCCCCGACCGAGTCGACCGGGGTCGCCTTGCCCCCACCGGCGGTACGCGCCGGGCGACCCCGGCGCGCCGGGTCAGCCCGCGCTGATCAGCGTCGTCGGGAGGTAGCCGGAGGTTATGCCCAGCTCCCAGCCGTGGGCCTGGACGGCGAGCGCGGCGAGGGCGATCGGGACGACCGGGAGCAGTGTCCGGGGCCAGGCCGTCGAGGGCGTGCTGTTGCGGTGCCGGGCCAGACGGGCGGTGAGCGCCTCCTCGAAGGCCGCCCGGTCGTCGTCCAGCAGAACCCGCAGCAACTGCTGGTCCGGGCTCAACCCCTCCGGCGCCGCCTCGCCGGCGGCGTCCAGGGCCCGGGCGGCGGCCGCGCGCCCGTCGGCGTCCGGCTTGCGCAGTGGCACGGGCCCGGGGGCGATCC
Organism: Kitasatospora sp. NPDC085464; assembly: GCF_044541955.1. NCBI lineage: Bacteria > Bacillati > Actinomycetota > Actinomycetes > Kitasatosporales > Streptomycetaceae > Kitasatospora > Kitasatospora sp. NPDC085464. The sequence goes on along the minus strand of NZ_JBITTM010000005.1, from coordinate 58,606 downwards.
ACGGCGACCGCTCCGTCGGGACGACGAAGAGGTACGAGCGGAGCGCCTCCATCTCGGCGAGGGCGGCGGGGTCGGAGACCGAGGTGAGGTCCGAGTGCGGCAGGCCGTCGCGGACCGCGGGCGCGTAGTCGTCGGTGAGCAGCGGGCCGAGCATCCGCTCCCGGTTCCGGATCAGTCCGCTGATCACGCACATCGCGAAGGCCTCCACCCACGTCGCGGCGGTGGGTGCGAAGTCGACGGTGGCGCCGAAGCGGATGTCCTCGCTGTCCAGCGTCGTGCCGATGTACGGGAAGGGGACGTCGAAGTCGCCCCGGGGGAAGCAGCCGAGCTGGAGCACCCCGAGGGCGCACTCCGCGGCCGTCCGCAGGGCCGCGCGGGCGTCGGCGCCGGCGAGCGTCGGGTCCTCCAGGGTGAGGGCGCCGAGGTGGTCGAGCAGCTCCTCGCCCATCGAGCGGACGGACCCGATGGTCAACTCGTCCTCGATGTCGTACCAGTGGCCGAGGATCCGCCCTCGGATGTCCCCCAACGCGTCGCGGATCCGCTGGTGGACCACCGTGTGGCACGTCACTTCCACCACTTGCTGCTACCTCCCCGTCGGTGGCGCGGCACTCGTTCCGCGACCCGTAGCTGATGGAGAGGGACGCTAACAGCGACCACTGACAAGGTCCGGAGTGCGGCGAAGGCGGGTCGCATGGGCCAGGTGCGGGTGGAGGTAGAGGTGGAGGCGCACGGGTGGTCGGCGGCCAGGGCCGGGCTGTCGTGGCCCGTGGCCGCTGTGCGGTTGTCAGATGATCGGATAGGGATGTGACGTGACGTCAGGTGTCAGGCGTCAAGCGGCAGGAGTCGAGACCTCGGGCGCCTGACGCCGGTCGCCGGCGTTTCAGGTGGAGTGGACGAACTGCTGGTAGCAGGCGACGTCGTACTGGGAGGGCGCGCCCGCATTGCTGTAGGCCTGTCCACCCTTGCCACCGTTCGGTTGGCTGCCGAAGCCCGGCTCGTCGAAGGGGGAGCCGGGGGAGGAACTGGTGTGTCCCGGAGTGTGTCCGCCGACCGCCAGGAAGTCCTGGCAGGTCTGGTTCGGCGGCCCCGGCTGGTTCGGGGTCGGGTTCGCGAACGCGACGGACGCGCCACCCAGGCAGAGGAGTCCGGCGAGCAGCCCGGTGGCTGCGGTACGAAGCATCGTGCCTCCTCGGTCGGGCACGTACGCGGGACCGGGCGGCCCCGCGCCCCCGTTCAGGGGTGCGGAGCGGGATTGCCCGGTGTTCAGAGCCGCGTGGCCGGTCGGCTGATGCGCCGCCGGGTGTGACGAGGCGGCTGCCGAAGTCGTGGTGCTCGCTGCGGAACCCCCCCTGCCACTACCAGATTATCGCCCCCCAGGGGGCTTGCGGCAAGGCCCCGGTCGTCCCGCAGAATCGACGGCTGTAAGGCCATGACCTGCGGAAACGGAGTCGTGAGATGCGTGTGTTGTTGACGACGTGGGGCTCGCGCGGAGATGTCGAACCGCTGGCGGGGCTGGCGGCAGCGTTGCTGGGGCTCGGGGCGGACGTGCGGGTGTGCGCGCCGCCGGACGAGGAGTTCGTGGACCTGCTGGCCCGGATCGGGGTGCCGCTGGTGCCGCTCGGCCCGACGGTGCGTTCGGTGGTCGCCGGCCCGAAGCCGCCGACCATGCAGGACGCGTTCCGGCTCGCCCCCGAGCTGGTCGCCGCGCGGTTCGAGGTGCTCACCGCCGCGGCCGAGGGCTGCGACGTCATCCTGGCCACCGGTCTGATGCCGGCCGGCGCCCGGGACGTGGCCGAGCACCTCGGCATCCGCTACGTGCTCGCCTGCTTCCACACCCTGGGACTGCCCTCGCGGCACTTCCGGCCCGGAGCCCGGCCCGGCACGCCGTCCCCCGAGGGCGAGACCGACCACCGGGTGCTGTGGGAGCAGGACGCCCAGCGGGTGAACGGGCTGTACGGCGAGGCGCTCAACCGGCACCGGGCGGCGCTCGGCCTGCCGCCGGTCGACAACGTCCGCGACCACGTCCTCACCGACCGGCCGTGGCTGGCGGCGGACCCGGTGCTCTGCCCGTCGAAGGGCATGACGGAGCTCGACCCGGTGCAGACCGGGGCGTGGATCCTGCCCGACGACCGTCCGCTGCCGGCCGACGTGGAGGCGTTCCTGGAGGCCGGCGAACCGCCCGTGTACGTGGGCTTCGGCAGCATGGCCGCCCACGCCCCAGACGGCATCGCCCGGATCGCGATCGACGCGGCCCGCGCCCACGGCCGCCGGGTGATCCTGGCCCGGGGCTGGGCCGGCCTGGCCCCGGTCGACGACGGGGACGACTGCTTCGCCGTCGGCGAGGTCAACCAGCAGGCGCTGTTCCGCCGGGTCGCCGCCGTCGTCCACCACGGCGGCGCGGGCACCACCACCACGGCCGCCCGGGCCGGCGCGCCCCAGCTGGTCGTCCCCCGGATCGCCGACCAGCCCTACTGGGCCGCCCGCGTGGCCGAGCTGGGCATCGGTGCGGCCCACCTCGACCCCGCGCCCACCGTCGATTCCCTGTCCGCCGCGCTGGCCACGGCCCTGGCCCCCGAGACCCGTACCCGCGCACTGGCCGTGGCCGGGACCATCCGCGCCGACGGGGCGACGGTGGCCGCGAAGCTGCTGTTCGAGGCCGCGGCCGCCCAGGAGGAGCCGTACGGCGCCGGGTGAACCGGACGGCGCCCATGTCGGGGCGAACGGGCCTGTCGGACCGGTGAGTTCCGCGATCGGACCACCGCCCCGACGCCCGGTCGGCGTCGGGTGCCGGCCCACGCCGGGCCCTGATCCGGCACCGTTCCGGCGACCGGGCTCCGGCCGTCGGCGGTGTCGGTTAGGGTGCCCACCGGCGCGCCCGGCCACCGCAGGCCGGCGCGAGGGGAGGGCGGCATGACCGACGGAACGCGCGAGGGAGCCGGGAGGGACGGCGACGGCATCCAGTGGCTCGCGGACGTCGGTCGGCCGGACGTCGGTCGGCCGGGCACCGGACTGCCGGGAACGGGCGGGCCCGACGCGGACGGCGAGGTCGGCGGTGTGGTGTTCGCCCGGGGGATCCCGCCGGAGGAACTCGCCCGCCGGATGGGCGCCGACCCGACCGCCGGGACCGTGCCGATCAGCGGCGCCGAGATCCGGGCCCTGGACATCGACGTCTACCGCCCGGGCGACGACGGCGACGGCGTGGTCCGCGTCGGCGAGTGCGGCGGCTGGTCGTTCGCGATCGAGTACGGCGACTCCACCGGCGGCGAGCTGCTCACCGAAATAGCGCGCGACGGCGTCGAGGTCGTCCACTTCCGCCCGATGCCGGAACAGCCGCCGGCGCTGCTCGACTACGCCCGGGACGGCGCCGTGCTGTGCGGCTTCGGCCTCGGCGAGGAGCGCTGGCGCTGGGGCCAGGAGCCCGACCTGCTGGTGCCGGACCTGGTCGCCGCGAGCGTGCTGGAGGCGGACGGCGTCACCCCCTGCGGCCCCGAGGGCGAAGGCCCGCCCGCCCGCCGCACCCTCGCCGCCGTCGAGCGGCGCTTCGGTCTGAGCCTGCCCCGGACCGCCTTCGACGGGCTGCGCCTGCGTGCGTACGCCGTCCGCGGCACGCCGGGGATGGAACCGGGGTGAGCCGCGGGTGCGAGCCGCGCGGGCCCCGGTGGTGACGGCCGTGACCGGGGCCGCGGCGAACGCGACGCAGACAGCGCTGAGCGCGGCGATCGCGAACACCGGGAACAGGGTGGACATCGCGGTCATGGCCGCCTCCTCTCCGGGCCCCGACGGCGGGCCCCGACGACCGTCATCGTTGCGCGTTTCGGGCCCTCCGCACATGTGCCGATCGGGAGGTTCCTGGGCCGGGATTCCCGGTGTGCCCCTGCCGATCAGCAGGGGCAGTAGGGCCGGGAAAGGCGAGGGGGCGGTGGCGCCAGGAGGGCCGGTCGGAGGGGCCGGGCCGCCTGAGACCCCGGGACAGGGCGTGAGCCGGGGCTGACGCCGAGGCCGGCGACCCTCGCCGGGATCCGGACGCACGGCCGGGAACACCTCGGCCGCACCGCACGGCCGGGAACACCTCGGCCGCACCGCACGGCCGGGAACACCTCGGCCGCACCGGGCAGTTGGCACTCGCCCCGGCTGCCCCCGTTACCCCACCGGCGGCTCGCCCGGCTGCCGCGGGCGCCAGGCGGCGAGGTGGGCGGTGAGGACGGCGGCCGGGTCGGGGGTGGTGTCGCGGAGGGCGACCATCGCCGCAGCGATCACATCGCACAGCTCGCCCTGCAGGTCGGCCAGGGTGTGGCTGACGCCCTTGCGGGGATTGGCGCCGAGGACGCCGAGCAGGGCCTCGGCGACCTCCCCGGCCTCCTCCTGGACCTTGACCACCTGGAGCGTCAGCAACGGCTGACCGATGCCCGCCCGGTGTTCCGAGAGGTGGCGGTGGACGGCGTCGATCACGGCCCAGTCCCCGGCGCGGGAGGCGGGCCGGGGGCCGGTGTCCCGCTCGTCGTCTCGCAGGCGGGGCGGGACCTCCCGGCGGGTGTCGGTGACGAAGACGTTCACGCCGTCGGAGTCGGTGCGGCCGTCCTCGTCCGGTGCGGTGGTGTCGCTGCTCAACTCGCCCTCCGTGGCACGGTTCCGGCGCCCGGTGCGGCCGGACGGCGGTAAGGGTGCCACCGGGTGGGGCGGTTGAACCCTCACCCGGGCGGCCGGTGGCAGGACGGGCGGCGCGCGCCCCCATCCGGAGGCGTCGGGCGGGTTGTGCCGGGTCGCGGCGCCTAGGGTCCATGGTGACCGGCCGACCCGAGAGGTGGACCCACCCCATGCACACCGCCGTCCGCGGCGCCGGAGCGCTCGGCCTGACCGCGCTGCTGCTCGCCGCCGCCACCGGATGCCAGGGCGAGGGGTCGTCCGCCGCCGAGCCCGCGCCCACCTCCCCGGCCACCGGCGCCTCGGCGACCGCCACCGGGCTCGCCGCCCAGCGACTGGACTGGCACGCCTGCGCCGCCCCGAGCGCCGCCCAGGGCGGCGGCACCGCACCCGCCGCGGACTGGCAGTGCGCCACCCTCAAGACCCCGCTCGACCACGGCCGGCCGGACGGACCGACGATCGACCTCGCGCTGATCCGCAGCAAGGCCAAGGACGAGCAGCACCGGATCGGCTCGCTGCTCTTCAACTTCGGCGGCCCCGGCGCCTCCGGCGTGGCGACCCTGCCCGCGCTCGCCCCGAGCTACGCCTCCCTCAACAGCCGCTACGACCTGGTGAGTTTCGACCCGCGCGGGGTCGGCGCCAGCGCCGGGGTGACCTGCCTGGACGACCGGGCGCTGGACGCCTCCGCGACCGTCGACAGCACCCCCGGCGACCCGGCCGCCGTGAAGGCCCTCGACGACAGCAACGCCCGGTTCGTCGCCGCCTGCGAGCACAACTCGGGCGCGGTGCTGCCGTACGTGGACACCGAGAGCGCCGCCCGGGACATGGACCTGATGCGGCAGGTGCTGGGCGACCGGCAGCTCTCCTACTTCGGCGTCAGCTACGGCACCCAGCTCGGCGGTGTGTACGCGCACCTGTTCCCGCAGCAGGTCGGTCGGATGGTGCTGGACTCCGTGGTCGACCCGACCAAGGACCCGCAGCAGTCCGCGCTCGGCCAGGCCCAGGGCTTCCAACTCGCCCTCGACGACTTCATGAAGGCCTGCGCGGCCCGGGTCGGCGCCTCCTGCCCGACCGGCGCGGGCGGTGCCGAGGGGACGGCGAAGGTCACCGCGCTGGTGCAGCAGTTGGAGCGGTCGCCGCTCCCCACCGCGGACGGGCGGCAGCTGACCGAGACCCTGGGCGTCACCGGCATCGCCGGCGCCCTGTACAGCCAGGAGACCTGGCCGGTGCTGGCGGCCGGGCTCACCGAGGCGATGGAGCAGGGCACCGGCACCACGCTGCTCCAGCTCGCCGACGGCCTGAACGGGCGTGACGCGCAGGGGCACTACAGCAACCTGAACGCCGCGAACCGGGCGGTCGGCTGCGTGGACTCGCGGCAGCGCTACTCCGACCAGGACGTCCAGCAGCAGCTGCCGCAGTTCCAGGCCGCGTCCCCGGTGTTCGGCGCGTTCACCGCCTGGGGCCTGACCGGCTGCACCGGCTGGCCGGTGCCGGGCAAGGGCGACCACCCGGAGGTTGCCGCCGCGGGCGCGGCCCCGATCCTGGTGGTCGGCACCACCGGCGACCCGGCCACCCCGGTCGAGGGCGCCCACGCGATGGCGCAGCAGCTCGGCCCGGGCGTCGGCGTCACCGTCACCCTGCACGGCGAGGGCCACGGCGGCTACAACACCGGCAACCCCTGCCTGAAGCAGACCGTGGACGCCTACCTGTTGGACGGTACGGTGCCGGCGGACGGGACGACCTGCAGTTGAGAGCGGGCTGTCGGGAGAAGTGGCCCAATGGAATCGGTGGTGATTGGCTCTGTTGAGTGGTCCACTTCGCCGTTAGGCTCTTCGACGTGACGAACAACGCGACCCACGTGACCGACGCTTCCAACGCTTCCGGTGTTTCCGACGTTTCCCTTGTTTCCGACGTTTCCCTTGTTTCCGGTGTTTCCGAGGTTTCCGGGGTTTCCGAACCAACCGACGGCCGGCCGGGGAGCACCAAGGTCGACTTCTACTTCGACCCCGTCTGCCCGTTCGCCTGGATCACCTCCCGGTGGATCCTGGAGGTCGACCGCCACCGCGAGCTCGACCTCACCTTCCGGGTGATGAGCCTGTCCGTCCTCAACGAGGGGCGCACCGACCTTCCCGAGCGCTACCAGCGGCTGATGACCACCGGCTGGGGCCCGGTGCGGGTCTGCATCGCGGCCGCCGAGAAGCACGGCCAGCACGTGCTGCGCGACCTCTACACCGAGCTCGGCACCCGCCTGCACGACCAGGACCGGCCCGCCGACGACGCCGTCATCCGGGAGGCTCTGGTCGCGGCCGGGCTGCCCGAGGAACTGGCCGACGCGGCGAACAGCACCCAGTACGACATCGCCCTGCGCAAGAGCCACCACGAGGGCATGGACCCGGTCGGCGAGGAGGTCGGCACGCCGACCATCCACGTGGACGGCGTCGCCTTCTTCGGGCCGGTGCTGACCGCGATACCCCGCGGGGAGGACGCCGTGCGGGTCTTCGAGGGCGTCCGGCTGCTGTCCGGCTACCCGAAGTTCTTCGAGCTCAAGCGGACCCGGACGGGCTCGCTCGACTTCTCCTGACCCCGCCGGGGCCGCAGCCGACCCCGCCGGGGGCCGCGGCCGGCTCGGCCGGGACCACGGACCCGGTGCCCGACGGGGGTGGGCGCCGGGTCCGTGGTTTCGGAACAGCCCGTCTTCGGGCTCCCGTCCTGGCGCGGAGCGTCCGACCATGGAGACGGAGGCTCCGTGGCCCCGAGAGGCGGTGAGCGTGGATGATCGTACGAATCCGGCTGCGCGCCGGCCGGAACCCCGCGACACCGCCGGACTCCGATCCCCGACCCGAACCGGGACCCGGACCGGCGCCCGGAGCCGAACCGGGACCCGGTCCGACGGGCAAGCGAGGCCCTGTCCAGGGCCCCGGCTGGAATTCCGGCCCGGGGCGGAACCCAGGCCCGGGGCGGAACCCCGGCCAGGGCCCCGGGGGCGGCCCGCCCAAGCCGCCGCCGCCCTCGTGGCGCCGCTGGCTGCTGCCCGTCGCCGTCCTGGTGACGCTGCTCCTCCTGGTGCTGTTCTCCAAGCCCGGCACGCCCGGCAACCGCTACGCCTACACCGACTTCGTCAACCGCGTCGACACCGGACAGGTGCAGACGGTGAACGTCAGCGACACCGGAGCGGTGAGCGGCACGCTCAAGGACGGCACCCGCTTCACCAGCCAGATCCCGACCGCCCTGGACACCTCCCACCTCAGTCAGGCGCTCGGTGACCAGCACGTCACCGTCACCGGCACCCGTTCCGGCGGCAGCTCGATCTGGTCCACGCTGCTGCTGTTCCTGCCGCTGCTGCTCTTCGGCGGCCTCTTCCTCTGGTCGGGCCGGATGGCCGCCCGGTCGCTGGGCGGCGGGCTGAGCGCCATCGGCCGCTCCCGGGCGAAGATCATCGAGGCCGAGCGGCCGGCCACCGGGTTCGCCGACGTCGCCGGGTACGAGGGGGTGAAGCAGGAGGTCAGCGAGGTGGTCGACTTCCTGCGCAGCCCGGAGCGGTACGCCGCCGCCGGGGCCAAGGGACCGCGCGGGGTGATCATGGTGGGGCCGCCGGGCACCGGCAAGACCCTGCTGGCCCGGGCCGTCGCGGGGGAGGCCGAGGTGCCGTTCCTGTCCGTGACCGGCTCCGGGTTCGTCGAGATGTTCGTCGGCGTCGGCGCCTCCCGGGTCCGCGACCTCTTCGACGAGGCCCGCAAGCGCGCGCCGTCGATCGTGTTCATCGACGAGATCGACGCCGTCGGCGCCCGCCGGGCGGGCGGCACCCGGATCGGCGGCAACGACGAGCGGGAGCAGACCCTGAACCAGCTGCTCGCCGAGATGGACGGCTTCGACCAGAGCACCGGCATCGTCGTCATCGCCGCCACCAACCGGCCCGACGCCCTCGACCCGGCGCTGCTGCGCCCCGGCCGCTTCGACCGGCAGGTCACCGTGCCGCTGCCCAACCAGGCCGAGCGGGCGGCCATCCTCTCCGTGCACACCCGGGGCAAGACCCTCGCCCCGGACGCCGACCTGGACCGGATCGCCCGCGGCACCCCCGGCTTCTCCGGCGCCGACCTCGCCAACCTGGTCAACGAGGCCGCCATCAACGCCGTCCGCGCCGACCGCGCCACCCTCACCGCCGACGACCTCGACGCCGCCCGCGACCGGGTGCTGCTCGGCCGCCGGGAGTCCTCCAACGCGCTGCTGCCCGAGGAGCGGCACGCCGTCGCCGTGCACGAGTCCGGGCACGCGCTGATGGCCGCGCTGTGCGAGCACGCCGATCCGGTCGCCAAGGTGACCATCCTCCCGGCCGGGGTCGCCCTCGGTGCCACCGAGCAGCTGCCGGAGGCGGAGCGGCACCTCTACAGCGAGGGCTACCTCACCGACCTGCTCACCGTCCAACTCGGCGGCAGGGCAGCCGAGTTGGTGGTATTCGGCGAGGGCTCCACGGGCGCCGCCAACGACCTCGCCAGCGCCACCACGGTGGCCACCCGGATGGTCCGCGAGTTCGGCCTCTCCCCGGAGCTCGGCCCGGTCGGCTATTCCAGCGGCAGTCCGCACTACCTCGGCGACAGCCCCGAGGACCTGCTGCGCCGCCCGTACTCCGAGCAGACCCAGCGCGCCGTGGACGAGGCGGTCGCGGGCCTGCTGCGGCAGGCCGAGCGCCGGGCCGTCGGCCTGCTGACCGAACACCGGCACCACCTGGACGAGCTGGCGAGCCTGCTGGTCGCCCAGGAGACCGTGGACGGCCGCCTGGTCCTGGAGATCCTGAAGCACCCGGGGCAGCGCCCGGCCGGGCCGGCGCGCCCGGTGTCACTGACCAAGGTGGAGGAGCCTCAGGCGGACGGGGACCGGGGCGTGGACGGGGACCGGGGCGTGGACGGGGACCGAGACGTGGACGGGGACCGAGGCACGGCCGGGGACTGAGAGGCAGGCAGGGACCGGGGCGCGGGCGGTCGCTCGAAGAAGGTCTCCAGCACGACGGTCGCCTGCGTCCCGCTCACGCCCTCGATCGCGTAGAGCCTGCGCAGCACGTCCTGGAGCTGCTCGGTGGTCGCCGTCCGCACCTTGACCAGCACCGAGGCGCTGCCCGCGATGACGTGCGCCTCCACGATCTCGGGGATTGCGGCGAAGGCCTGCGCGGAGTCCCCCATCCAGGCCGAGGAGTCCACCATCACGAAGGAGAGCACCCCCAGCCCGAGGCCCTTCGGGTCCACCTCCACCGTGGTGCGGCGGACCACGCCGCGCTCGCGCAGCTTGCGCACCCGCTCGTGCGCCGCCGCTGCGGAGAGCCCCACGGCCCGGCCCAGGGCCGCGTAGGCCTGCCCGGCGTCCTGCTGCAACAGGGTGAGCAACGCGCGGTCGGTGTCGTCGAGATGATCGATGGTCATGGTGGGACCATACCCTGTTCTGGCATACTCCAGATCACCGGAACTACATTCGGCAAATCACGACATGAGGTGAACAATGTCTGGCTCCATCGAGTTCGGGCTGTACGAGGTACTGGACAAGAGGTTCCGTCGCTGCGCCAACGGTGACGTCCGACTGGAGAAGCTGTACGGCGACTGCCGCTGGGCCGAGGGCCCGGTCTACCTGCCCGCCTGGCGCCAGGTCGTCTGGAGCGACATCCCCAACGACCGCCTGCTGCGCTGGGACGAGGCCTCCGGAACGGTCGGCGTCTTCCGCTCCCCGGCCGGCCACCCCAACGGCAACACCCTCGACCGCGAGGGCCGGCTGATCAGCTGCGAGCAGGGCAACCGCCGGGTCACCCGCACCGAGCACGACGGCCGGATCACCGTCCTCGCCGACCGCTACCAGGGCAAGCGGCTCAACTCGCCCAACGACGCGGTGGTCCGCTCGGACGGCGCGATCTGGTTCTCCGATCCGGACTTCGGCATCACCAGCGACTACGAGGGCCATCGCGCCGAGTCCGAGATCGGTGCCCGCAACGTCTACCGGATCGACCCGCACAGCGGTGAGGTCCGGCTCGCCGCCGAGGGCTTCGACGGGCCCAACGGGCTGGTCCTCTCGCTCGACGAGCGGCAGCTCTACGTCAACGACAGCCGGGCCGGGCACATCAGGGTCTTCGACATCGGTGAGGACGGCGACCTCGGCGGCGACCGGATCTTCGTCAAGGGCGAGGGCTGTCGGTTCGACAACATCCGCTTCGACCTCGACGGGCGGCTCTGGGCGGCCGCCTTCGGCGACGGCGTCCACTGCTACGCCCCCGACGCCACCCTCATCGGCCGTATCCTCGTCCCCGAACCCGTCTCGAACATCACCTTCGGCGGCCCGAAGAACAACCGCCTGTTCATCACCGCCACCACCTCGCTGTACTCGCTGGTGACGCCGGTGACGGGCACCCACCGCGTCGCCTTCAGAGCGGGGCACGCCGCCCGGCCCGAGAAGACGCCGTGACCGAGAAGACGCCGTGACCGAGGAGTCGCCGTGACCGAGCCCCTGACCGCCGACCTCCAGCGGGAGATCGCTTACGCCCTCGGGGTCGCGCCCGTCCCCGACCCGGTGCGGGAGGCCGAGCGCCGGGCGGCGTTCCTCGCCGGGCAGCTCCGGGCCGCGGGCGCCCGCACCCTGGTGCTCGGGATCAGCGGCGGGGTGGACTCCACCACCGCCGGGCGGCTCTGCCGGCTCGCCGTGGACCGGCTGCGCGCCGAGGGGTACGCGGCGGCCTTCTGCGCGATGCGGCTGCCGTACGGGGTGCAGGCGGACGAGGAGGACGCCCGGCGGGCGGTCGCCTTCATCGAGCCGGACGAGCTGCTGACCGTCGACGTCAAGCCCGCGACCGACGCCGCCCTGGACGCCCTGCTCGCCGCCGGGCTGACCTTCGCCGACCACGCCCACGAGGACTTCGTCCGCGGCAACGTCAAGGCCCGTCAGCGGATGGTGGTCCAGTACGCGGCGGCGGGTGCCAACGGCGGACTGGTCGTCGGCACCGACCACGCGGCCGAGGCGGCCGTCGGCTTCTTCACCAAGTACGGTGACGGCGCGGCCGACGTGATGCCGCTGTCCGGCCTGACGAAGCGGCAGGTGCGGTCGATGGCGGAGGCGCTGGGGGCGCCGGCCGAGCTGGTCAAGAAGACCCCGACCGCCGATCTGGAGAACCTGGCCCCCGGCCGCCCCGACGAGGAGGCCCTCGGCGTCACCTACGACGCCCTGGACGACTTCCTGGAGGGCCGCCCGGTCGACGAGGAGGCCGCTGCCACCGTCCTCGGCCACTACCGCCGCACCGCGCACAAGCGCGCCCTGCCGACCGTCCCGGACCCGGCGTGACGTCGGAGCACCGGGGGTCGGCGTCCCGGGCCGACCGCGCGGGGCCGGACCGGGCCGACCGCGCGGCGCAGGCCCGGGCCGACCGCGCCGCCGGAGCCGTCCTCGGCGCGGCCGTCGGCGACGCCCTCGGCGCCCCGTACGAGTTCGGCCCGGCCGGCGCCTTCTCCGCCCGCTTCCCGGACACCCCCGGCGAGCTGGTCGCGGGCGGCGGCTGGGAGCGCGGCGAGGCCACCGACGACACCCAGATGGCCGTCCTGGTCGCCGAATCCCTGCTGGAGCGGGGCGAGTTGGACCTTTCGGACGTCTTCGACCGGTTCCGCCGCTGGGCCGCCGCCGACCCCAAGGACATCGGCATCCAGACCGAGACCGTCCTCACCAGCGGGATGCCGTGGGACCTCGCGGCCGCCGTCCACTTCAACACCACCATGCGGGCCGCCGGCAACGGTGCCCTGATGCGCGCCTCGACGTCCGCCGTCGCCTTCGCCCCGGCCGGGCGACGGGCCACCATGGACGCCGGCCGCCGCATCGCCGCCCTCACCCACGGCGACCGGGCGGCCTGGGAGGGCACGGCGATCTTCCACGAGCTGGTCCGCCTCGCGCTCGACGGTGCCGATCCGCTCGACGGGATCCCCGACGTCCTGGCCCACGTCGACCCCGACAGCCGTGAGCGCTACGCCGCCGTCCTCGCACCCGACTGGCACCCCGACCACGCCACCGAGCCCAACGGCGCCGTCTGGCCCTGCCTGGGTTCGGCGGTCTGGGCGCTGCGCACCACCGACGGGTTCGAAGCCGCCCTCCGAGCCGCGATCGACCTCGGGGGTGACACCGACACCGTCGCCGCCGTCACTGGCGGCTTGGCCGGGGCTCGCCATAGGGTCCGTCTTCAAGCCCCCGCCTGCGGGGCGACGCCGGGGCACGCACCTCGCCGCGTTGTCGTCGGTCGCCGATGCTCCGCATGGACTCCCTCCTCCGCCTTGCGATGCACGCACCCCAACGCCGCCCCGCCCGCCCTGCGGGCGGACGACGGGGGCTTGAAGACGGACCCCAGGGCCTGGCGGCCGTCCCGGAGCGCTGGACCGAACCGCTGCACCTGACCCTTCCCGGGTTCGGCGGCCCGGTCCGGCGGTCGCCGGAACTCCTGGACCTGGCCGTCCGGTTGGCGGCCTGGCGGGCTCCGTAGTCAGCCCGACACGACCAGTGCCGGGTGGTGCCGCCGCATGGCGGTGACGACCGCTTCGGGGCCGACGGGGAGGGTGGTCGTGGAGATGTTCGCCGGGCCGAAGCCCATCCGGCGGTTGGCCGCGGCGGTCGTCCGGACGGTTCGCGGGGCCCGGGCCAGGTAGCGGGCGGGGTCGGTCAGGACCAGCTCGACCACGCGCTGGGTGGCGCCCCTGACGGTGATCACCCGGATGCCGACCGCGGCGATCTCGTGCCAGGCGATCCGCCCGAGCTGCACGTGGTCCAGCCCGGCCGCGTCCAGCACCAGCTCGGGCCGGCCCCGGACGAGCCGGTTGGCGCACATCAGGGCGCACAGGCCGAAGAACAGCAGGCCGGCCCCGCCGACGAGCCGGTTCTTCACCGACCCGTCCCCCGTCGCGAGGTCCGCGCCGAGCGCCACGAAGGCCACCGCGCCGACCAGGACGAGGACCATCCGGAGCGGGGAGGAGCGGTACACGGTCGGCGGCACGGCCGCGGTCTGATCGGTCACGCCGGACAAGCTACCGGGCGCTCTCCGGCCCCCGCGGCCGGGGCCCCGCCCGCGGGGTCGGGCCCGGGTGGCCCCGGCGGCAGCGCCCGGAGGGGCCTACCAGGGGATGGTCGGCGGGTGGATGATCAGCATGACGACCACGATCGCCGGCAGCGCCAGGTGGCCGAGGAGGGAGCCGAGCATCGCGCAGCGCCAGCGGCGCTGCGGGGTCGACTTCCGACCGGCGGCGAGCGACCCCAGCAGGGCCGCGAAGAGGACCAGGGTGACCAGGACGAGTGCGGAGTTCACCGCGTCGCGCTGCCTGTTCGCGGCCTGCGCGCCGTTCCGGAAGGACGACAGCAGCCACCCGTCGATCGTCGCCGTCAGGACGCCCAGCACGGCGGCGAGGACCGCGTCTTGCGTCTCCTGCCCCCGGCCCTTGATACCGGTCCCCGTCACGGTGTCCCGTCCCCCCGGTGTCGACCCGCTCACGCGCCTCGCTACGGTACAGGGGAGCGGTTCGGAACCGAAGGGCCAGTCAGGCCCCGGATCGAACCGCGCCGACAGACGTACGAGAGGGGACGAAGTGACGGGGGAACAGCTCGCGGTGGTGTCCGGCGGGGGCACCGGGATCGGCCGGGCGATCGCGGCCCGACTGGCCGGGGACGGATACCGGGTGGTGATCCTCGGGCGCCGGGCCGACGTGCTGGAGCGGGCCCGCGAGGAGATCGAGTGGACGGTGGGGCCCGACCGGATCGTCCCGCTGACGGTCGATCTGACCGACCCGGAGGCGGTCGAGGAGGTGGCCCGCCGGATCGGCGAACTCGGGCCGGTGGACGCGCTGGTGAACAACGCGGGCGCCTCCGTACCGGTGCCCGAGGACGGCAGCCTGGCGGCCCTGGCGCGCTCCTGGCGGCACGGCCTGGACTCCAACCTGCTCACCGCCGTCCTGCTGACCACCGCCCTGCAGAGCCGGTTGCGCCGGCCCGGCGGACGGCTGGTCGTGATCAGTTCGACGGCGGCCCAGCGCGGCGGCGCGGGCCCGTACTCGGCCGGCACGTACGCCGCCGCGAAGGCCGCGCTGCACGGCTGGGCCTTCGGCCTGGCACGGGAGTTGGGTTCGGAGGGGATCACGGTCAACGTGCTCGCGCCCGGCTACATCGAGGAGACCGAGATCTTCGGCTCCTGGTGGAGCGAGGAGTTCCACGCCCGGAAGATCGCCGACACCCTGGTCGGCCGGGCCGGCACCCCCACTGACGTGGCCGACGCCGTCGGCTACCTGGTCTCCCCGGCGGCCGGGTACGTCACCGGGCAGGTCATCGGTGTCAACGGTGGAGCGGTGCTCGGGCGCTGACGCGTTCATCGATCGTCAACCGGGCGTCCCTACGGTGGGTCCGACCACGAACCGCAGCACCCACCACAGGAGCCTCCGCTGTCCAGGATCATCACCACCGCCCTGCCCGCCCACGGCCACACCGGCCCGCTGCTGGCCGTCTCCGCCGACCTCGCCGCCCGCGGGCACGAGGTGGTGTTCCTCGGCGGCTCGCGGTTCGCCGGGGCGGCGGAGCGGGCGGGGGCGCGGTTCGTCGCGCTGCCCGCCGGGGCGGACTTCGACGACCGCGACCTCGACGCGAGCTTCCCGGGACGGTCGAGCCTGCCGCCCGGCCCGGAGCGGCTCGCCTTCGACGCCCGGCACGTGTTCATCGCGCCGATCCCCGTCCAGTACCGGGCGCTGCTCGCGCTGCTGGCGGACTTCCCGGCCGACGCCGTGATCGCGGACGCCTTCCTGCAGGGCGTGCTGCCGCTGGCGCTGAGCCGCCCCCGGTCGCAGCGCCCGTTGCTGATCGGCGTCGGCGTCACCCCGGCCATGCTGCCGAGCGTGGACACCGCGCCCTTCGGGTCCGGCCTGCCGCCCTTGCCGGGGGAGGAGGGCCGGGCCCGCAACCGGGCGCTCGGGGAGGAGGCGGCCCGGCGCGGCGAACCGCTGCGCCGGTACGCCGAGGAGGTGCACGCGGAGCTGGGCGTCCGGCTGCCGGAGGGCCCGCGCGGGCTGGCCGCGGTCACGGTGCCGGACCACTTCCTGCAGCTGACCGTGCCGGGCTTCGAGTACCCGCGCAGCGACGCCCCGGCCGGCTTCCGGCTGATCGGCGCGCTGCCCGGGCCGGTCGGGGGCGAGCAGCCGCTGCCGTCGTGGTGGGGGGAGGTGACCGGTGGGCGGCCGGTCGTCGTGGTGACCCAGGGGACGCTGGCCAACCGCGATCTCGGGGAACTCGTCGCGCCGGCCGTCAGCGCCCTGGCGGAGCGCGACGTGCTGGTCGTGGCCGCCACCGGCCGCCCGGACGGGCCGCAGACGCTCGCCGCGCTGCTCGGCGGCGCCCTGCCGGGGAACGTGCGCGCCGCCGACTACGTCCCGTTCGAGCGGCTGCTGCCGAACACCGACGTGCTGGTGAGCAACGGCGGCTACGGCGGGGTGCAGACGGCGCTGCGGCACGGGGTGCCGCTGGTGGTGGCCGGGGCGACCGAGGACAAGCCGGAGGTGGCGGCCCGGGTGCAGTGGTCGGGGGTGGGGCTGGACCTGCGGACGGGCCGTCCGGCGGCGGATGAGGTCGGGCGGGCGGTCGACCGGGTGCTCGGCGAGGGCCGGTTCCGGGAGCGGGCCCGTGCGCTGGGCGCGGAGTTCGCGCGGTACCGGCCGTTCGACACCATCGCCGAGCTGGTGGAGACGGACGGGCGCTGAGCCGCCCCGCCGGCGGGCCGGGAGGCCCCGTCGGCGGAACGGCTCCTCAGCGTTTGTCAGCGCCCCGTCGGGGTCGGCAGCCCGTCCCCGTCGGCGTCGGCAGTCCGTCAGTCCCGTCGGAGTCGGTCTCGCAGCCGTCAGTCCCCGTCGGCGTCGGCCTCGGCGGTCGGCGTGCCGCCGGACCTGATGCCGAGCTTGACCTCGGCCGTCGTCCAGTCGGTGGCGATCGCCTGCTGGGCGGCGGCGAGGGTGACCTGGCCCTTGCAGATCGCGGTGTGCAGGTGCGTTTCCACCGAGTCCTTGGGGTTGTTCGGGCCCTTGCCCGGGACGTGGCCGGGGGAGGGCGGCTGGATCCACAGGTTGCGCGCGTCGTTGGGGTCGCCGCCGAGCTGCAGGCTGATCAGGTGGTCGTACTCGGCGTCGCCCATCGGGCCGGTGTAGCCGTAGGACTTGGCGTTGTCGGCCTTCTCCTTGCCCGTCAGGTTCGACGGCGGGCGGATGGTCGAGGTGTACCCGCCCGGCTTGCAGATGGTGTCCTTGAGGTTGTCCTGGGTGACCGCAGGGCTGATCGCGCCGGGGGTGCAGTTCGGGTCGGGCAACGGCTGCTTGTCCGCCGTGTAGCGGAAGTGGCAGCTGCCGGGCGCGGGCTGCGGCTGGGCGTCGTAGGAGCTCTTCGGGCCGGGCCCGGTCACGATCGCGGCCGGTGCGGGCTGGGCGGCGTCACCGCCCGCGGCCGGGGCGGAACTCCGGCCGCTGCTCCCCTTGGCGGTGTGGCCGCCGCCGGGCGAGCAGCCCGCGGCGGTGGCGAGCAGGACGGCCGCGGCCACGGCCAGGACGCGGCGGGCGGGAGCCGACACGGGGTTCCTCCATCTGGGTGTGCGTGAGCTGCGGTCACCCGGATGGCGGGGGCCGCGCCAGCGGACACTACCGTGTCGACAGGGCCGAAGGGGCGATGCCACGTCCGGGCGGGGGAAGCCTTTGCCGGGCGCGAGGAACCGTTTCCGCACCCATGACCGTCCGCCCGCCCCGGGAACGAGCCGCCCGCCCCGGGGAGCGAGCCGGGCGCCGCTCTCCCCGGGTGGGCCGGGCCGGTCGGCTACTGCGTCGCCGCGATCCAGTCCGAGACCAGCTCGTCCAGCACCCCCAGCGGCAGGCTGCCGTGCCCGATCAGCTGGTGGTGGAACTCCCGGACGTCGAACCGGGCACCGAGCGCCGCCTGCGCCCGCTGACGGTGCCGGACCAGCTCCCGACGGCCGATCAGGTAGGCGGTCGCCTGGCCCGGCCAGGCGAGGTAGCGGTCGATCTCGTTGCGGACGTTGGCCTCCTGGGTGGCCGTGTTGTCCCGCATGAAGGCCATCGCCCGCTCCCGGGACCAGCCGTAGTGGTGCATCCCGGTGTCCACCACCAGGCGCACCGCCCGCAGCGCGTCCATCGAGAGCATGCCGAAGCGGGCGAGGTCCGAGCTGTACAGCCCCATCTCGTCCGCGAGCCGCTCGGTGTACAGGCCCCAGCCCTCGACGTGGGCGGTCAGCTGGCCGCTCGGCTTCTGCCGGAACCGCGGCAGGTGGTGCAGGGTCTGCGCGACGGCGATCTGCAGGTGGTGGCCGGGCACGCTCTCGTGGAAGGCGATCGCCTCGTACTCGTACCTGAACCGGGTCCGCGGGTGCAGCGTGTTGATCCAGTGGGTGCCGGGCACCCCGCCCGGGCCCGGCGGCTGGTAGTAGGCCAGCGGGGCGCCCTCCGCCTCGATCGGGTCGATCTCCTTGGTCACGCAGTCGGCGATCGGGTACGGGCGGAACCAGTCCGGGCCGGCGCGGCGGGCCCGCTCCAGGGCGCCGTCCACCAGGGCGATGATCTCGTCGGCACTGTCGAAGCGGAGCGAGGGGTCCTCGCGCAGCGCGGTCAGCACGCCCGCGGCGTCGGTGATGCCGAGCACCTTGCCGCCCAGCTCGGCGAACTCCTCGCGCAGTGCCGCGACCGTGTCCAGCCCGATCCGGTGGATCTCCTCCGGGGTGAGGCCGGGCCGGGTGAAGCGGGCGACGGCGTCGGCGTAGCCCTCGGCGCCGCCCGGCACGTGGCAGACGCCGGCCCGGTCGTCGGGGCGGGCGTCCGGCGCCAACTGCCGGGCCAGCCCGTCCCGGTAGCGGGCCACCGCCGGGTGGACGGCGTCGCGCACGATCTCCCGGGCACGCTCGTACTCCGGCCGGCCCCGCAGCGGGCGCAGCAGCGTGGACTCCTCCGGGGCGGCGGCGAGGTGGCCCGCCAGCTGGGTGACCGCGGCGTCCACCCCGCTGCGCAGCGGTCGGCGGCCCTCGGCGGCGGCGTCCAGGGCCAGGCGCAGGGCGGCGTCGAGGTAGGCGGGCAGGCCGGCGAGCCGCTCCAGGTAGGCGTCGGCGCCCTCGTGGTCGACGGGGGTCATCGCGAGAGCGCCGAAGGCCTCGTTGTGCGCGGCGACGATGGTCGCCGAGACGCTGAACTCCTCCAGCCCGTGGGTGAGTCGGCCGATGCCGTTGTCGATCAGCCGGGCCAGGACCCGGTGGGTGGTCCGGTCCTCGTCGGCCAGCCCGTCGAGCGGGATCGCGGCGAGCCGGCCGCCGAAGCCCCGCAGGGCCTCGCGGTGCCGCAGCGCGGCGTCGCGGGAGGGGTCGGGCAGCAGGTGCGCGTAGCCCTCGACGCCGCTGAGGGTCGCGTCGAACGGGTTGTGGGTGTTCTCGGCGTCGAAGTACTCGTCGGCCAGTGCGGCGAGTTCGCTGTGCGGTGGCTGCTCGATCACGGGTCCCCCTGGTCCGGTGCAGTGCAGTGCAGTGCGGTTCGGTTCGGTGCGGTGAGTGCTCGGTGCGATCAGGGGCTCGTCGGCGGGCCCCTGATCCCCGGCCCGCGTTCCCCCGATCCCGCCCGATTATTCGGAGCGGCCGGCGGCGCGGTCAATACGCGGCGGAGGGAGGGGAGTTCAACTGCCGCCTGGTGTCGGCCACGCCGCCGGTGCGGTCCGGAGGGTCAGCGGTACGCCTCCGGGGCGGCCGGCTTCCCGGCGTCCTGCACCTCGACCAGGTAGCGCCAGCAGTCCGGGCGGCTGCCGTCCCGGTCGGTGAAGCCGTACTCCCGGGCGAGGTGCCCGCTGGACGTCGAGCGGCCGTTCCAGCGGGCGACCCCGGGGTCGGCGGCCAGCGCCGCGACTGCCCGGCCGACGAAGTACGGGGACTCGGAGATACCGAAGTGCGGCTCCTGGGCCAGCGCGTCGCGCCAGGTCTCCTCGGTGACGCCGAAGTGCTCCAGCATGATCTCGGAACGCATCCAGCCCGGGGTGAGCGCGACGGCGGTGGCACCGCGCGGGCCCAGCTCGTGGCCGAGCGAGAAGGCCATCCGCAGCACCGAGGACTTGGCCAGGTCGTAGAAGAAGGAGTTGCGGTAGGTGTCGCGGTTGTACTCGGCGGTGCCGTCCGTCATCTCGACGACCAGGCCGCCCGGGTGCTTCAGCAGCAGCGGGAGCACGTGGTGGCTGGTGACGGCGTGCGTCTCGACCGCCAGGCGCAGCAGCCGCAGGCCGTCGTCCAGGTCGTGCTCCCAGACCGGGACGTTCCAGCCGAACAGCTTCTCGGCGCCCCAGATGTCGTTGACCAGGACGTCCAGCCGGCCCTGCTCGGCGTCGATCCGCTCCACCAGGGCGGCCACCTGGGCCGGGACGAGGTGGTCGGTCGGCACGGCGATGCCCCGGCCGCCCGCCGCGGTGACCAGTTCGGCGGTGTCCTCGATCGTCTCGGGCCGGTCGTACTCGGAGCGGTGCTCCCGGGTGCTGCGCCCGGTGACGTACACCGTCGCGCCGGCCGCGCCGAGCTCGACGGCGATGCCGCGCCCGGCGCCCCGTGTCCCGCCCGCGACCAGCGCGATCCGCCCCTCCAGCGTTCCTGCCATCCGTACGCCTCCCTGTTCGCCGGCCCTGGCACGACTGTGCCGACCACGACTGTGCCGACGCCCGTGGGAACGGACGTCGGCACCATCGTTGCGCAGGGGTCCGACAATCGGCGCCGACGTGCGGGCGCCGGAGTGCCGGAGCCGTGGGCCGCCGGGCCGCCGGAACGGCGGCGGCGCGGGGCCGGGGTCAGCGGGCCCGGGCCGGGGGTCAGCGGGCCTGGGCGGCCTTCGCCTCCTTGGCGGCCTTGGCGGCGGCCTCCTTCTCCTGCTTCTCCTTGATCCGCACGGCCTCCTTGCGGACGTCGACCTGGTTGGCGCGCTCGTGCTGCAGCCAGAGCGGGTTCTCGGCCTTGATCGCCTCGATCTCCTCGGTGGTGAGCGCGTCGGTCACGCCGCCGCGGGCCAGGCCGGAGATCGAGATGCCGAGCTTGGCGGCGACCACCGGGCGCGGGTGCGGGCCGTCCTTGCGCAGCTCCAGGAGCCACTGCGGCGGCTCGGCCTGCAGCGCGTTGAGCTCCTCGCGGGAGACCACGCCCTCCTGGAAGTCGGTCGGCGCCGCGGCGAGGTAGATCCCCAGCTTCTTGGCCGCCGTGGCCGGCTTCATGGTCTGGCTGGTCTTCTGCTTGAGCGATGTCATGGAGACAAGGGTAAGGGAGTGCGCGGCCTCCTCCGGTCACGGTCGGTAGCCTTGCCCTGTGACAGACATGCAGGTGAACCCCGCCTTCCGGCTCGTGTACGTCCCCGGCGTGACCCCCGGCAAATGGGCCCGGGTCTGGGGCGAGCGGCTCCCGGACGTGCCGCTCGACCTCCTCGCGGTCCCGTTCGGCGACGGCGAGCGGACCCTGCGGGAGGGCGGCGCGGACGCCGGGCTGGTCCGGCTGCCGGTCGACAAGGACGTGCTGAGCGCGATCCCGCTGTACACCGAGACCACCGTCGTGGTCTTCCCCAAGGACCACTGGCTCGCCGCCGCCGAGGAGGTCACCCTCGACGACCTCGCCGAGGAGGTGGTGTTCCACCCGCTCGACGACACCCTCGGCTTCACCGTCGAGACCCTGCCCGGGCAGCCCGCGATCGCCCGCCCGGACTCCACGGCCGACGCGATCGAGCTGGTGGCGGCGAACGTCGGCGTGCTCCTGGTGCCGCAGTCCCTCGCCCGGCTGCACCACCGCCGGGACCTCACCTTCCGGCCGATGACGGAGGCGCCGCAGTCGCAGGTGGCGCTGTCCTGGCCGCAGGAGCGGACGACCGACCTGGTGGAGGAGTTCATCGGGATCGTCCGGGGCCGTACGGTCAACAGCTCGCGCGGCCGCGGGGCCGCGCCGGCGGCGGCCGAGGCGGCGCCGAAGAAGGCGGCGGCCGGGCAGCGCAAGCCGCAGCAGCAGAAGCCGGGCGGGGCCAGGGCGGGAGCGGCGAAGGCCGGCGGCCAGAAGGCCGGTGCGCCGAGGGCGGGCGGGCAGAAGCCGAAGCCGTCGGCCGGCGGGCGGGGCGCGGCGGCGGCCCGGCGCGGCAAGCCGAAGCGCCGGTCGTAGCCTCCCGTGCCGTAGCGTCGGCCCCGTTCCGTCGCGTCGTGGTGGGAGGAGCGGGGCCATGTGGCAGCACCTGGCGGTCATCCAGATGTCGATCGCCGAGAAGATCGTCCGCACGGTCGCGGTCTACGCGCTGATCCTGATCCTGTTCCGGATCGCCGGGAAGCGCGGGCTGGCGCAGCTGAACACCTTCGACATGGTGGTCGTGTTCCTGCTCTCCAACGTGGTGCAGAACGCCATCATCGGCAACGACAACAGCCTCTTCGGCGGCGTGATCGGGGCGGTCACGCTGGTCGCGGTGAACTCGGCCGTCACCCGCTGGCTCGCCCGGGACCCGCGGGCGGCCCGGCTCCTGGAGGGCACGCCCACCACCGTCGTCCAGGACGGCAAGCTGGTGCCCGGCGCGCTGCGAGGCCTGGCGCTGCGGGCGTCCGAGCTGGAGCACGCCATCCGGATCCAGAACGGCGACAACGTGACCGACGTCGCCCGGGCCCGGCTGGAGCCGGACGGCCAGCTGCTGGTCACCCTCAGGCCGAGCGAGCAGAACGCGACCCGGGGTGACGTCGAGGACCTGCAGCGGCGGTTGGAGAGGATCGAGCGGCTGCTCGCCGACCTCGCGGACGGGCGGCGGCCGTCGCGCTGACCGGGTGTCGTCCCCGTCGTCGGCCGCCGACGGGGTGGCGCTCCCGTCGTCGGCCGCGGAGGGTCACGGGTGGGCGTCCGCCGGGGCCAGGGCGTCGGCCCTTCGGCGGCGGGAGGCCAGCGCGGCCGCGGCGCCGGCCAGGGCGAAGCCGAGCGCAGCCGAGAGCAGGTGGCCGACGGTGGTGAAGTCCGGTAGCGGGCCGGGCCATTCGCCGTCGCCGGAGAGCGGCCAGGCGAGCACGAAGGCGGCCCAGGGGAGGCGGGCCCAGCGGGGCAGGGCGAGGGTGGCGAACGCGAGGCAGGTCTGGGCGCCGTAGCTGATGCCGTAGTCGGAGTCCTGGCGCACGCTCTCCGGGTACCAGCCGTGCCGCAGGGCGACCAGGATGACGACGGCGGTGATCAGGGTGGCGCCGATGTGCCCGCCGAGGAGGACGGCGGTGACGCGCAGCTTGCCGTAGCGGTGTTCCGCCCAGGCGAGGCAGCAGCAGATGCCGAGGCCGAGGGTGATCAGGGTGCCGACGAAGCCGGTGGAGGCGATGTCGGTGAGCGTGCCGTCGTAGAGCAGCGCACTGCCGAACAGCGCGGTGAGCGGGTGGTCGTGCAGGTTGTCCAGGTTGGTGCTGATGTAGGCGCGCAGGGCGTCCGCCCGGTCCGCGGAGAGGAAGCCGTCGACCCAGACGTGGCCCAGGACGAGCAGGCCGACGTAGCAGAGCGTCAGCGGCGAGCGGCGCGGGTACCGGAGCACGGCGCGCAGCAGCCGGGCCGGGAGCCCCCGTGGTGATCGAGCGTTCATCTGTCTGGTGCTGTCCCCGTCGAGCCGATAGTCCGACCGGCGCAACCCCGCCGGCCCCCGCCGCGACAGTACCGTCCCTGCCGGACGGGTGCTCACGGCCGCGTGCTCGTATCCGCGTTCATGCCTGTCTTCGTGCTTGCGTTCGCGGGCGGGGGCCGGCGGCGGGGCCGTCGGGGAGGCGCCGCCCCGCGGCGGCTACCGGCGGGTCAGGGTCGCCGTGAAGGGGCGCGGGGAGAGCGAGAGACCGCGGACGGGGCGGACGGGCCGGCCGGGCGTGGGGGTGATGGTCCAGCGGGCGGCGATGGTGGCGATGGCGAGGACGGCTTCGGTGGTGCCGAAGGTGTCGCCGAGGCAGCTCCGGGCGCCGAGGCCGAAGGGGGCGTAGGTGCCGGCGGCGGGCCGGGCGGTGGTGAGCCAGCGGTCCGGGTCGAACCGGCCGGGGCAGGGGAAGACGTCGGCCCGGCGGTGCAGCAGGTACGGGCTGACCAGGACGGTGGCGCCCGCCGGGACGCGGTGGCCGCCGAGCCGGGTGTCGGCGGTGAGGGTACGGCTGAGGAGCCAGACCGGCGGGTAGAGCCGCAGGGTCTCGCTGACGATCCGGGCGGTGAGCGGGAGGGCGGGCAGGTCATCGTGGCGGGCGGGGCGGCCGTCGAGGACGGTGTCGAGCTCGGCGTGCAGGCGCTCGCGGACGGCGGGGTTGGCGGCGAGCAGGGTCCAGGCCCAGGAGAGGGTGGCGGCGGTGGTCTCCGTGCCGGCCAGCAAGAAGGTGACCACCTGGTCGTGGATCTCGGCGTCGGAGAGCCCCTGCCCGTCCTCGTCCACCGCGCCGAGCAGCACGGAGAGCAGGTCGTGGTGGTCGGTGCCGTCGGCGCGGTAGTCGGCGATCAGCCGCCCGGTGACCTCCCGGAGGTCCTGCCGGGCGCGCCGGTAGCGGCGGTTGCCGGGCGTGGGGAGGCGGCCGGCGCCGGGCAGCGGCATCATGACGCGGCGGCCGGCGCCGCGGACGATGGCGTCCATGCTCGCCTGCCCCGGCAACGCGCCGGCCCGGTCGTGCCCTGCGAACAGGCAGCGGGCGGTGACGGCGGTGGTGAGGCGGTACATCGCGGCGGGGACGTCGATCACGTCGCCGTCGCGCCAGGGGGCGGTGGTTCCGGCGATCTCCTCCGCCGTCATCGCGGCGTAGCCGGGCAGCCGGGCGCGGTGGAACGCGGGCTGCAGCATGCGTTGTCGGCGCCGGTGGGCGGTGGCGGGGCAGGCGGCGAGGCCGTCGCCGGGGGCTTCGGGGGCGCTGTCGGGGGCGGGCCCGCCCCCGTCGTGCGCGTGGTCCTCGTCGAGCAGCCGGCGGACCAGTTCGGGGTGGCAGGCGACGTAGGCGTCGAGCGGGCCGAGCCGCAGCCGGACGAGGTCGCCGTGGGCGGCCAGCCCGGCCACGAAGTCGAACGGACGCCGCAGGAGGGCGGGGGCGTGGCCGAGCAGCGGGAGACCGCCGGGGGCGGTGGCCGCGGTGAACCGGGTGGTCGGGAAGGAGTGGATCGGCACGGGCGTCACCTTGGGTCGGGTGGGAAGGACCGGAACGGTTCGTGCCCGGTGGTCTTTCCCGGCGGCCGCGCGTGAAACGATCGTGGACCGGCGGGTGGGGTGGGCGCGGGGGCGCATGCCGAATGTCCGTGCGCCCTCGAAGATTTGACGGATCGTTTACCAACTGGGCGCACGAGTGACTGGTGCTGCGCCGATCGGCGCATAGACTCGGGGTCTTGCGAGATTACCGGTCAGTAGGGCCGGGCGGCACCACCGGTCGGCGTGACGACCGGACGGCAGGAAGCCCGGCGGGGAGTGGGGAGTTCGGATGACCGACGAGCGGGTGCACGCGTTCACCGACGACGCCCTCGGCACGCACGACGCGGTGGCGCTGGCCGCCCTGGTGCGGGCCGGCGCGGTCAACCCCCGGGAGCTGGTCGCCGCGGCCGTCGCGCGCGCCGCGCGGGTCGACGGCCGACTGCTGCCGGTCGCCCACGCCTCGTACGACAAGCCGCAGATCAGCCGGGAGGGCATCGGCGGGCCGCTGTGGGGCGTGCCGACCTACCTCAAGGACAACGTCGACCTGCGCGGCCTGCCGACCGCGATGGGCAGCGAGGCCTTCCGCGCCCAACCGGCCCGCCGCAACGCGCGCTTCACCGACCAGTTCCTCTCCACCGGCCTGGCCGTCCTCGGCAAGACCCGGCTGCCCGAGTTCGGCCTCAACGCCTCCACCGAGTTCGCCCACGCCCAGCCGGTGCGCAACCCCTGGAAGCCCTCGCACTCGGCCGGCGCCTCCTCCGGCGGCGCGGCGGCCCTGGTGGCCTCCGGCGTCGTGCCGATCGCGCACGCCAACGACGGCGGCGGCTCGATCCGCATCCCGGCGGCCTGCTGCGGCCTGGTCGGACTCAAGCCCACCCGGGGCCGGCTGGTCGCCAACTCGCAGGGCGCCAAACTGCCGATCGACCTGGTCACCGACGGCGTCCTGACCCGCTCGGTGCGCGACACCGCCGCCTTCTTCGCGGCCGCCGAGCGCCACCGCCGCAACCCCAAGCTGCCCCCGCTCGGCCTGGTCGAGGGCCCGGGGGAGCAGCGGCTGCGGATCGGGCTGGTGGTCGACTCGCCGATCGCCAAGACCGACGAGCCGACCCGCAGGGTGGTCGAGGAGACCGCCGCGCGACTGGAGGCCATGGGCCACCGGGTCGAACCGACCGCCCTGCCGTTCGGCGAGGAGTTCTCCCGCGACTTCGTCTCCTACTGGGGCTACATCGCCTGGGCGATCGCCTTCACCGGCCGGGTGCTGATCGATCCGAGCTTCCGCGCCGACAAACTGGACGGCCTGACCACCGGGCTGCGCCGGCAGTTCCAGGCGGAGTTCCCGCACACCCCGGGCGTGCTGCGGCGGCTGCGCCGGGCCGAGGGGGTGTACCACCGGGTCTTCCGCCACCACGACGTGATCCTCTCCCCGGTGCTGGCCCACACCGCCCCGCCGATCGGGCACCTCAGCCCGAACGTCGACTTCGAGGAGCTGATGGACCGGCTGATGCGCTACGTGGCGTTCACCCCGGTCAACAACGTGACCGGCGGCCCGGGCCTAGCCCTGCCCGCTGGTGCGGCGCCCGGCGGGCTGCCCGTCGGCGTGCACCTGTCGGCGGCGCACGGGCAGGAGCGGGTGCTGCTGGAGCTGGCCTTCGCGCTGGAGGCGGACCGGCCCTGGCGGCGGATCGAGGACTGACCGGGGGTCCCCGGCGGCGGCCCGGGGGCGCACTGAGGCGGCCCGGGGCCGTCGGCGGCGGTGGCACTCACGGCGCCGGCGCGGCCACCGACCGGGCCGCGTGCACCTCGTGGTGCAGCCGGGCCAGCGCACAGTCCGGTGCCAGCGTGGCCGACACCGCCTCCGGCAGCGGCCGGCCGGTGCGCAGCGACTCGGCGAGGTCGGTCAGCTCGCGGGTCACGGTTCCGACCTCGGCCGGGGTCGGGACGGGCGCGCCGTGTTCGATCCGCACCCGGGTGGCGGTCGTGGCGTCCACGATCCGCTCGACGGCGATCACCACCGGCCACAGGGCCTCCGCCCTGGTCCCGACCGGCGGCGGTTCGGTGAGCGCCCGCTGGAACTCGCTGCGGACCGCCGAGAGGTCCCGGTAGAGCCGCCGCCGGTACCGGGCCCGGGCCGGCTGGTCCCGCCCCGGCGCGGTGGTGAACGCCAGCGACACGTACGAGGCGGTGTCCTGGACGGCTTCGGCGAGGCGGTCGCCGACCCGGGTGTGCCAGGACTCCGGCCACAGCAGGTAGCCGGCCAGCAGGGAGATGGCGCAGCCGATCAGCGAGTCGTAGAGCCGGGGCGGCACCAGGTCGAACCCCCGGTGGTTGAGCAGGTCCGACAGCAGCAGGATCACCGGGGTGATCGCCGCGGTCTGGAAGGCGTAGCCCTTGGCCGACAGAGCGGGGATCAGCGCCGCCAGCACCGCCATCACCGGTACGTCCCACCAGCCACGCGGCACCTCGGCGAGTACGGGGACGGCGATCAGCAGCCCGGCCGCGGTGCCGAGCGCGCGCAGCACGGCGCGCGAGAACACCGAGCCGAAGTCCGGTTTCATCACGAAGGTCACGGTCAGCGCCACCCAGTACGAGCGGGGCACCGCGATCACCGAGACCAGCACTTGCGCGAGGCCGATGCACAGGGCCAGCCGCAGCCCGTACCGCCAGGACGGGCCGGACAGCAGCAGGGCGCGGGTCGCCCGCCGGGCCCGGACCCCCAGGCCCGCGGGCCGGCCGAGCCGGTCGTCGACGGCGTACGGGTCCGGCTCGGGCTCGTACACGACGGCGGCGGCGTGCCCGATGGCCTCGACCAGTGCCCGGGTGGACGGCCCGGCGGGAACGGGCAGGTCGGGCGAGGGAGCGGGACCGGTGCGGCCCTGCTCGACGGCGTCGGCCAGGGCGCGGACGGCGGCCGGGTAGGCCGCGGGCAGCGGGCCGTACCCGGGCGGGCGCAGGTGCGCCGCCGCGGCCCCCTCCACTACCGGGATCACCGCGTTGAGCTGGGCCAGCAGCCGTACCAGGGTGGGGGAGCGGCCGTGCCGCCGGGCCCGCCGGGCGAGCAGCAGGTCGTAGGAGTGGTTGAGCGACTGGGTGAGCTCGCGGCGCCGGGCGTCGTACTCCGGGGTGCCGGCGGCCGCCAGCACCTCGGCGGCCGAGCGGTAGGTGCCGGCGACCACCGCGCGTTCGGGGACGCCGAGGCGCAGCGGCCAGGCGAGCAGGGTCAGGGCGAGCACCTCCAGGCCGCCGAGCAGCAGCAGTCCGGGTGGCAGCCACCACGGGGAGGGCATCGGCAGGCCCGCGCCGACCACGGCGTTGAGCAGCAGGAGCAGGCCGGAGACGGAGGCGACCGCGCCGATCGAGGAGATCATGCCGGAGACCAGCGCGATGACGGTCAGCACCAGGACGGCCCACCATCCCGTACCGAACACCAGGGTGCCGAGCAGGACCCCGAGGGCGCCGAACAGCTGCGGGACGGCGATGTTGAAGATCCGCATCCGGTAGGCGTCGGCGGTGTCCCCGATCACCCCGGACAGTGCGCCCATCGACACCAGCGCCCCGTAGGCGGGCCGCCCGGTGGCGGTGCCCACCGCGAGCGGGGCGGAGAGCGCGACCGAGGCGCGGGCCACCGCGGCCCGGGGAATCGGCGCGGCCAGGGGCCGCAGGCTCGCGGTCAGCCAGCTGGGCGGGGCGAGCCGGGCGGCTCCTCGGCGTGGCACGCTCCCAACCTACGGCGGCCGGGCTCCGCCGGCCCGGCGTAACACGCGGCGTGGAGCACGGCGTGGAACACGGCGTGGCGAACGGCGCGGCGCACGGCGGCCCGGCGTCATGCCCCTACGCATGCCCCCGGCCCGTAACGGTTCGCGGGGTTGCCGGGGTTCAATCCGGCGGTTATGTCAATTCCCGAAACATACCCCGGCTTATGTCCGCCTGCGAAACATAAAGCGAACCGCGAGAGGCGTCATGAGCTGCACCGAATTCCCAATCGGCAACCCGCAGGAAAGGGTTGACACCATTAGTTGGTCTAGTCCAATGTGTGGGGGGTGTGGTTCGGCAGAGCCTGAGGCGGGGTGAGAGGCCTTGTCGGGCAGGCGAGTTGGCCCCCTGACGCGGCGCCGGTGCGCGCTCGGGGGTCGAGCCGCGAAGGAGTGTGTGCGGACCGCCACCGGCCCGCAGGGGGAATTCCCGATCCGGCCCGGGGCCGGTCGAGTGGCCCGTCGCGCCCGCGCCACCCGCCGAATCAAGCGCTGCGTCGACTACGAACCGTGGAGTGACTGCCCATGCCGAGCCCAGACGGACAGGCCGAGGAGTATCTGTACCGCGCCGCCTCGCAGCGCCCCTACTTCAGCGCGGACACCGAGAGCTACCTGGCCCGCACGGCGCTGCGCGAGATCCGCAAGCAGCACCCGCTGCGCGTGCTCTCCGAGGAGGACCACGCGTTCTGGCAGACCTACGGCTACGTCGTGGTGAAGCAGGCGATCCCGGCCGAGGCCGCGAGGCGCCTGCTCGACTTCACCTGGGAGTTCCAGGGCCTGTCGCCCGACCGCCCCGAGGACTGGTACCGCGAGCGCGAGTACCGCGACGAACTCGACCAGCACCTGCACATCTACGGCTTCGTCGAGGCCTACCACCACCAACTCCTGTGGGACAGCCGCCAGTCGCAGCGCGTCTACGACGCATTCGTGGACGTCTGGGACTGCGAGGAGCTGTGGGTCACCCTCGACCGGCTCAACCTCAACCCGCCGAACGTCCGCAACCGCGACCGGGCGCTGATCGAGCCCACCGACCGCGGCTTCGACATCGAGCTGCACTGGGACGTCGACACCACCCGGGGCGTGCTGCCGCAGCGCGTCCAGGGCATCATCGCGCTCAACGACACCGCCCCCGACCTCGGCGGCTTCCAGTGCAACCCGGAGCTGTTCCGCCGCTTCAACGAGTGGCAGGCCGCCCAGCCGGCCGACCGGGACCCGATCCGCCCGGCCGTCGACCGGGACGAGTTCCCCGTCGTGCGGCCCGAGTTGGCGGCCGGCGACCTCCTGATCTGGAACGGCCTGCTCGCCCACGGCGTCGAGCGCAACACCTCCGGGCGCGGCGTGCGCGCGGTGCAGTACCTGTCGATGATGCCCGCGCTGGAGGAGGCCGAGAAGCTGCGCCGCTCCCGGGTGGAGTCCTGGCGCACGCTCGCCACCCCGGACTGGAACCGCACCCTCGTCGGCGACGCCGACCGGCCCGAGTCCCAGCGCTACGGGACCGCCGAACTCACTGAACTGGGAGAGAAGTTGCTCGGACTGCGGTCCTGGAGCGGCAAGCGCCTCGACGAGCCGAACGCCACCGGGGAGCGGGCATGCGCGACGTCTGCCTGACCCTGCCCACCAACCGCGAGTGCGCCGACACCATCACCGCGGTCGGCGCCGAAGCCGCCTACGCCGTACGGCGGTTCGGCGTCCGGGTGCACCTGCTGGTGCTGGACTCCGCCGACCCCGCCGCACGTGGCCGGCACGCCGCCGCGGCCGCCGCCCTGCCCGCCGTCGACGGCCTGACCGTCCACCACCTGGACGAGGACGCGCAACGCGCCTTCCTGCGCGAGGTGATCGACCGCTCGGGCGTCGCCGGCCCCGACGAGCTGCTCGACCTGATGCTGCCCGACACCGTCTCCTACGGCGCCTGCACCAACCGGGCGTTCCTGCTCGCCGCCGCCCTCGGCTGCGCCTCGGTGCACCGCCGCGACTCCGACAGCCGCTACCAGTGGCTCGACGGCGAACCGGTGTTCCCCGTCGAGCACGAACTGGCGACCCTCGGCATCAAGGCCGCCGACGCGGCCGCCGCCGTCACCGAGAACACCCTCGACCCGGCGCACGCGGACAAGCCCGTCGCCCTGGTCGGAGCCTCCTTCGTCGGCGAACTCTCCGTCGACCTCGGCGAGATCCTCGCCCTCGACCCCGAGGTCTACCACGACCTCGTCGCACTCTGGGCGCCCACCGGAGCGAGCGAGCAGGAGCGGCGCGAGCTCGTCGCCGAATCGTTCACCGGCGGCGGCACCGAACCCTTCACCGCCGACCACGCCGTCCTCGGCCGGCCCGACATCTGGCGCATCGACATGTGCAACATCGCCCTCGACCGCGAGGTGTACGAACGCGTGCCGCTGCCGCCCGCCACCGACACCATCGGCAGCGACTACTTCCTGCACCACGTCGTGCACGACGCCACCCTGCCCGGCGTCACCCACAACCGGCACATCGTCAACTACTACACCCCCGAGCGGCGCACCGGCCCCGGCTTCACCGCCTACCAGCTGCGCTACGCCAAGTTCCTGCTCTCCATGCTCTACCTCCACCCGGTCTACGCCGAGATGGCGGCCGCCGGCGGGGCCCTGCTGGACGAGCGCCACCACCTGCGCCCCCGGTCGATCGCCGCCGCCGCCCGCCGCAGCGCCGCGACCGACCGGGCGGAGAACCACCGCAGACTCACCGAACTCGACCGCTGCTACCGGCGACTGGGCGGCAAGTACGCCGAGTTCGCCGACCACCTGGCGCCCCGACGGGCGCGCCTGCTCGACCGAGCGCAGTCGGACATCGAGGACTTCGCCCTGCTGATCGACGCGTGGGGCCCGCTGGTGCGGGCGAGCAGGACCACCCCCGCCGACCGGCTGCCGCGCTAGCCGGAGGACCGGGAGCTCTACGTGACACGCCAGACAAGCAGCCAGCCGGCACACCGGGCACGGAACCCGGTACCCGCCCACCGTGCCCCGACCGTCACCGCGGTCCACACCGGCGCACCCCGCACCGACCGGTACGGCCCGCACGACCAGACCGCGTTGCGGGCCGCTCTCGCGGCCGCGACCGATGACCGGATCATCTACGACCTGGACGGCATCGGCCGTCAGTACGCCGCGTTGCGTGCCGAACTGCCGGATGTCGCGGTGCGGTTCGCGATGAAGGCCTGTCCGGTGGACGAGGTGCTCGGCCACCTCGCCGCACTCGGCTCCGGCTTCGACGCGGCAAGCCCCCAGGAGATCGCCCAGGCACTGCGCACCGGCGTGGCGCCCGAACTGATCCACTACGGCAACACCGTCAAGTCCGACCGCCACATCGCCCAGGCCTACCGGCTGGGCGTGCGCGACTTCGCCACCGACAGCCCCCAGGACCTCGCCGCCATCGCCGAACACGCCCCCGGCTCACGGGTGTTCTGCCGGATCGCAACCAGCGGCGAAGGCGCCCTGTGGGGCCTGAACCACAAGTTCGGCTGCTCACCCGAGGACGCCCTGCGCCTGCTCGACCAAGCCCGAACCGCAGGACTCGTCCCCTCCGGCCTGTCCGTCCACGTCGGCTCCCAGCAGATGACCGCCGAAGCCTGGAGCGCCGCCCTGGACTCCCTCGCCGCCGTCCTGGAAGCCCTCAACTGGCGCGGCATCACCCCCCAACGCATCAACCTCGGCGGCGGACTGCCCGCCCTCGGCGTCCTCGACCGCCACGGCAACCCCCTCGACCCCCCACTCGACAAGATGTTCACCGTCATCCGCGAAGGCACCGACCGGCTGCGCGCCGTCAACGCCGGACCACTGGAGTTCCTCGTCGAACCCGGACGCCACCTGGTCGCCGACCACGGCGCGATCCGCGCCCACGTCGCCCGCCTCACCACCCGCCACCGCCTCGACGGCACCCGCGAGGACTGGCTCTACCTCAGCTGCGGCAAGTTCAACGGCCTCTACGAGATGGACCAGCTCCAGTACCGCCTGGAGTTCCCCGGCCACCCCGGCGGCCAGTTCGTCAACGCCGTCGTCGCCGGCCCCACCTGCGACAGCGACGACGCCTACACCCGCGACGGCGCCCCCGTCCGCGTCCCCCGCGCCGTCGCCTCCGGCGACCCCGTCTGGATCCACTCCTGCGGCGCCTACGCCACCGCCTACACCACCCAGGGCTTCAACGGCTTCACCCCACTACCCCACACCAGCATCGGCGGCGCCCGGACCCCGAACGGAGACACCCCATGACCGACCCCCGGATCCGACTCCTGCGCGCCGACGACTGGGACACCGTCGTCGCACTCGAAGAACACGCCTACGCCACCAGCGGCCTGTCCGAAGGCCGCGACGCACTCCAATCCCGACACCGCGCCTCACCCTCCACCTGCTTCGTCCTCGAACACGCAGGCCACGTCGGCGGCTACCTCCTCGCCCTGCCCTACCCCCTCCACCACTGCCCCGACCTCCACCACACCGAAAACACCACCACCAGGCACAAGCCACCCACCACCAACCTGCACGCCCACGACCTCGTCATCGCCGAGGAGTTGCGCGGCCACGGCCACGCCCACCGCATGCTGCGCCATCTGGAGGCCACCGCCAGGGCGGCCGGCTACCGGACCCTCTCCCTGGTCGCCGTCCGCGGCTCGCACGTGCTGTGGGCCCCGCTGGGCTACCGCGCCCGGCCCGAGACCGACCTGCCCGCGAGCTACGGCGACGAGGCCGTCTACATGACGATGAGCCTGACAGATCGTCAGGAGCCGCTTCGGGTAACGGATTTCCGCCCGGTCACGGACCGGGCGCTGCCGCTGCCGCACTCCACCGACCCGATCCCCGGGCCCCGCCCCAGAGCCGAAGTGGGCTGATACGCATGTCCCCCGTTCGCGACGACTACCGCCGCTCCCAACTGGCCATCGGCGCGCTGTTCTTCGTCCTCGGATTCCAGTACGCGACCTGGGTCTCCCGGGTGCCCGCGCTCAAGGCCGAGCTCGGCCTGGGCGAGGCCCGGATCGGCCTGCTGCTGATGACCTGCGGGATCGGTGCGGCGGTGTCCTTCCCGCTGGTGGCGGTGCTGATGCGGCGGCTCGGCTCCCGCCTGCTCGCGGTGCTGTCGGCGCTCGCCCTCGGCGTGATCCTGCTCGCCCTGTCGGTGGTGCCCGACTACCCCGTCACCCTGCTGGTGCTGTTCTGCGACGGTGTCGCGGTCGGCTGCCTGAACGTCGCCATGAACGCCCAGGGCGCCGCCCTGGAGGCCCGGTTCGAACAGGCCACCATGTCCCGGCTGCACGCCACGTTCAGCGCCGGCTCCCTCCTCGCCGCACTGCTGGCCTCCGCCGTCAACGCCTTCACCGGCACCCTGGCCGTGCACTTCGGGCTGGCCGCCGCGCTGCTCGCGGCCGTGGTCGCCGCCGCCCGGCCGGGCCTGCTGGCCGACGAGCCGCAGCAGACCGCCGCCGAGGAGGAGAAGAAGGACCGCCGCGGCTTCGTCCTGCCGACCGTCGCGACGCTCTGGATGGGCCTCGCGATGGTGTTCGGCACCGTCACCGAGGGCGCCATGAACGACTGGTCGGCGCTCTACCTCAAGGACGTCGTGCACGCGGGCGCCGGCCTCGCCCCGCTGGGCATCGCCGTCGTCTCGGTGATGATGGTGTGCGCCCGGATCTTCGCCGACGGCTGGCGCACCCGCTTCGGCGACGGCCGCATCGTCCGCACCGGCAGCCTGCTGGCCGGCCTCGGCCTCGCCCTCGCCCTGCTGGTCGGCGGCGTGCTGCCGACCCTGCTCGGCTTCGCCTGCGTGGGCCTCGGCGTCGCGGCGGTCACCCCCTGCGTCTACGTCGCCGCCGCCCGCCGCGGCGCCGACGCGCTCTCCCTGGTCGCCGCCATGGGCACCACCGGACTGCTCGCCGGCCCCGCCGTGATCGGCTTCGTCGCCGGCGCCACCAGCCTCGTCTGGGGCATGGCCGCCGTCGCCACCTCCGCCGCCCTCGTCTCCCTCTGCTCCACCCGCATCACCTGGCCGTCCACCGGCGCCCGGGACGCCCCCACCCGGGAAGCACCCGCCACCACCTGACCCACCCCCACCCCCACCCCCAGTCCTCGCCCGGCACCTCGCGCCCTCCCCCGCGCAACGTGCCGGGCGAGCCCGGTCCGCGCTCCGCCCCCGTCCGCCCGAGAGCCCGCTCGCTCAGGCGGACGGGACGTCCGCGCCGCTGGTGGCGATGTGGTGGGCGAGCTTGGTGCGGAGGTCGGTGAGGCGGGCGATCTCTGCGTCGAGGGTGGCCAGGCGGGCGCGGACGACGGGGGCGTAGGTCTCCGGGCCCGGGTCGGCCGTGCAGCGGCGCGGCGGGTCCTCGGCGAGCAGGTCCAGCCGGTGCGGACGGCTGGCCAGGTCGTCCACCGTCAGCCCCACGGCGAGGAGTCGGCGGATCACCCGGACCCGGGCGACCTCGGCCGGGCCGTACTCCCGCTGGCCGGAGGCGGACCGGGCGGGCGGGCGCAGCAGCCCGCGCTGTTCGTAGAAGCGCAGTGCCCTGGGGGTGGTGCCCGCCGCTGCCGCCGCGTCCCCGATCCGCATACCCGCTCCTCCCGTCGTCAGAGCTCCACGATGGTCGCCCCGAAGGTGTCCCCGGTGAACACCCGGGACAACGCCTGCGGGGCCCGATCGATGCCCGCGACCGGTGTCCACGGAAAGGTGAGGTCCCCGCTGCGCAACCAGGCACCGAGGCGTTCGCGCCACTCGGCCTCCAAACCCGGGTGGTCGAGCAGGGTGAAGCCGCGCACGCTGAGGCCGAGGGTGACGATCCGGAAGCTGTCGACCACCGCGGGCGAGTTGCCGCCGGAGAGCCCCGGGTCGAGCTGCCCGGACACCGCGCCGACCACGGCGAACCGGGCGCCCCGCCGGGCCGCGTCCACCGCGGCGGTCAGCTGCTCACCGCCGACCAGGTCCAGGACGACGTCGAGCCCGTCCGGTGCCGCCTCGGCCAGGAGCTCGGCGAACGGCCGCTCGCCGGTCACCAGCACGGCGTCGTAGCCGAGTTCGGCGGTCAGCCGCTCCGCCTTGGCGGGTGAGCGGGTGGTGCCGATCACCCGCGCGGCGCCGAGCAGTCGGGCGACCTGCCCGGCCAGGGAGCCGACCGCGCCCGCCGCGCCGGTCACCAGCACCACGTCGCCCGGGTGCACCTCGGCGCAGCGGGTCAGTCCGCCGTAGCCGGCCGAGGCGGCGGAGACCAGGGCGAGCGGGTCCGGGAAGTCCGGCGGGACCGGGGTGAAGCCGGCGGCGTCCGCCACCGCGTGGTCCCGCCACCCGTGCAGGTGGGTCACGAGGTCGCCCGGGCGCAGCGGCCCGTGCTCCGGCGCGGCGAGCACCTCCCCGAGGGCGGGCCCGAACAGCGCGTCCCCGGGCTCGACGTGGGGTACCAGCAGGCCGGTGCCGGCGCCGCTGATCACCGTGCGCAGCGCGGGGAAGACCAGGAAGGCCCGGTTGCGGACCAGCACCTGCCCGGGCCCGGGCTCCGGCAGCGGCTCCTCGGCCACGGTGAAGTCCTCGGGGGCGGGCAGCCCGCGCGGCCGGGTGGTCAGTCGGACGACTCGGGTGGTGGTGGGCAGGGGCACGGCAGCGCTCCTCGTGAGAAGGGGAAGCCCGTCAATGGGGCGCCCGGACGCTAACCCCTGACGCCTGCGTCAGGGGCAAGCGCAGCGGTCGATCAGGTGTCTGACGGTGTGTGAGGGGCGGAAGTCTTCTAGAGTCACCGGCGGTACGACCGTACGACCGTGAGCCGGACCGAGAGGGAAGAGCAGCATGACCGAGCAGGCCCCCGCGCCCTTCGAGCACGTGGACGAGGACTGGCAGACGGCGCTGGCGATCGTCGCCCACCCCGACGACATGGAGTACGGCGGCGCCGCGGCCGTCGCCCGCTGGACCTCGCAGGGCAAGAAGGTCGTCTACGTGATGGTCACCAGCGGCGAGGCGGGCATCGACTCGCTGGACCCCGCCGAGTGCGGGCCGCTGCGGGAGGCCGAGCAGCTCGCCTCGGCGCGCGTGGTCGGCGTGGACACCGTCGAGTTCCTCGGCCACCCGGACGGCGTGGTGGAGTACGGGCTGCCGCTTCGCCGGGACATCGCCCGCGCGGTGCGCCGGCACCGCCCGGACGTCGTGATCACCAGCAACTTCCGGGAGACCTACGGCGGGGTGTTCCTCAACCAGGCCGACCACATCGCGGTCGGCCGGGCGACCCTGGACGGCGTCCGGGACGCCGGGAACCGCTGGGTGTTCCGCGAGCTGGTGGCGGAGGGCCACGAGCCGTGGAACGGCGTGCGGCAGATCTGGGCGGCGGCCTCGCCGGAGGCGAAGCACGCGGTGGACACCACCGACACCTTCGACCTGGGCGTGGCCTCGCTGGAGGAGCACAAGGCGTACCTGGCCGGGCTCGGCGGGCAGATGGCGGACGCCCGGGAGTTCCTGGAGGGCTTCGGCCGGGGCGCGGGCAGCCGGCTGGGGACGCGCTTCGCGGTGCCGTTCGAGGTGTTCCCGCTGAGCTAGTCGGACGGTTCGTCGGACTCGGGTCCGGGTCCGGCCGCGGAGTCGGTCGTGGTACCGGCCGCGGAGTCGGTCGCGGTACCGGAGCCCGCTGCGGTTCCGGTGTCGGCCGTGGCCTCGGTGTCGGCCGTGGCCTCGGTGCCGTCCGACGTCCCCGTGCCGTCCGCGCCCTCGGCGTCGGTGCCCTCGCGGCGCCGGCGCCGGTAGCGCAGCACCTGCCGCAGCAGGAGGACGGCGACCAGCACCCCGAGGCCGATCGCGAACCAGAGCTGGTAGCGGATCGCCGTCCGGTACACCGCGCCGATGTTGGCGCCGGCCAGGTAGCCGAAGGTGCCCCAGACGGCCGTCCACAGCACCGCGCCGAGGATGTTGAACGGCAGGAACCGGCGCCAGGGCATCCCGGTGGTCCCGGCGATGATGCCGTTGGTCTGGCGCAGTACGTCCACGAAGCGGGCGACCGTGACGACCTTGCCGCCGTTGCGTTCGAAGAAGCCGTCCGCGCGCTCCATCCGGGCCGGGGTGAGCAGGACGTAGCGGCCCCACCGGTGGACGAAGGCGCGGCCGCCGGTGCGGCCGATCAGGTAACCGAGGCTGTTGCCGAGGGTGGCGGCGACCGCTGCGATCACCAGGACGGCGGCGAAGTCCAGGTGCCCGGCGCCGGCGTACACCGAGGCGAGGACCAGGATGGTCTGCCCGGGCACCGGGATGCCGCAGTTGTCGAGCAGCACGAGCAGCGCCACCGCGAGGTACCCGTAGTGGTCCAGCAGTGGCGCGAGCCCGGCGAGTGCCCCGGGCAGCGGGGTGGTGGGGGCGGACACCGCTCCTCACCACCTCGCGCGGTCGGGGCGCGGGGTGGCAGGGGCGTCGGTCAGCGTCCCGCCTGACGCGTTTCGATGTTGCAGTCGGGGCCGGGGTAGATCAGACCCTCGTGGCCGTCCTCGAAGCGGACCATGTACGGCGGCTGGCCGTCGGCGCCGCGCACCTCGATGATCTCGCCCTTCTGGTCCACCATGCCCACCGACCTGCTGTGGATGTGGAGCTGGTCACCTACCGCTGCGTGCATGGTCTGCTCCTCGGGTCGTGGAGGCCGCCTCCGCGGCCGTTCCGCTATCCACTGTGCTGCGGGGGCGGCGGGCTCGCAACGCCTCGGACGGACGGGACGCGGGGGAACCCCGGGCCGGGCGTCAGCGGGCGGGCAGCTGTTGCACGAGGTAGCCGCGGACCAACCGCTTGCACTCGGCGATCAGTGTGGGATCACCGTCCGGGTCCCCGCGGAAGGCCAGTTTGAGCACCGCGTCGGCCGCCTCCAGGGCGACCCGCAGGGTCAGTGTGGTGGCCGCCGGGTCGCCGGCCCGGAAGAGTTCGCCGCCGAGTGCCTGCAGGCGCAGGGCGACGGCGGTGTTGTTGTCCACGCCCGTGTCCAGCAGGTGCCGGTCGTCGCGGACCCCGGCGGGGACGACGGGCCCGGCCAGGCCGAAGTCGACCTGGCCGAAGCCGGGCACCGTGCGCTTCATCGCCACGAACTCCTCCACCGCGAGGTCGGTGAAGACCGCCGGATCGACCGGGGCCGCGGCGGTCAGCCGGGCGTCGAGGCGCTGGAGGTAGCGGTCGAGGTTGCGGCCGGCGAGCGCGGCCAGCAGGTCCTCCTTGCCGGCGAAGAACTGGTAGAGGGTGCCGATCGGCACCTGCGCGCGGTGGGCGACCTCCTTGGTGGTGAGCGCGGTCGCCCCGACCTCGTCCAGCAGCCCGGCGCAGGCGTCCAGGATGCGGCCGTACCGCTCCTGGCTGCGCTGCTGGACCGGGCGCCGCCGGGCCGACGGGGCCGTCCGTCCCGCCGGCTCGTGACGCCGGGTGCCCACGAACGCACCCGCCTCGCTGCCCTCGGCGGCCGCGTCGCGCAACGCGCACCGTTCGATTGGCTCGCTCCGCTCGCTCATGGGCTCACTCTGCCGCATTCGCCGTGGTGGCGGCGAATCACCGGGGCCGGAGCGGCCCGGAGTGCTCCGTGAGGGAGGAATCGACTGGTGGCCGGAGCTGAACGGCACGGTGGCGGGAAGGTGTCCACGAGTTGGCTTTGGTCTTGTCGTGGACGCGAAGACCGGTTCATACTCCTGGGGCGGACTACCTTGTGTGATCGGCCCGTGCCTCTTCGTGGTGATCGCGATGCGGTCGTGGCAGCCGTGACGACCGTGACGGCCAGGACGATTGTGGCGGCCGTGACGACCGTGACGGCCGTGACGGCCGTGACGGCCGTGACGGCCGTGACGGGCGTTCCGCCGGCGCCGCAGGTCCGGATCACCCCGTGTGCCGCCTGACGCGTGCCACGTCCCGTTGCTCGTCCCGTCGAACGGAAGGAGGGGGTCGGCCCGGTGACGCTGTCCCAGGGAGGGCGTGAGGCCCTCGACACCGCGAACCGCCGGCAGTTCCTGGAGTCCGGGTACCTGGTCCTGCCCGGCCTGCTGCCGGAAGCACTGCGCGAACGACTCGTCCCCGAGGTGGACCGGTGGGTGGACGAGGGGCTGCGGGCCCGCTCCATCGCGGCCTGCGCCGACCCCGCCCGGAACGGCCCGCCCCCGCTGCTGGAACTGGAGTTGCCGGCGCACGGCGAACTCCTCACCCACCCGCCGCTGTTGGGCATCCTGACCTGCCTGCTCGGGCTGTCCTTCGTCTTCCACCACCTGCACAGCGACCGCCAAGCCCCGGACATCCCCGGCAAGCCCTGGCACCACGACTGCGAGCCCAACGACCGCGCCGACCCGTCGCTGCTGATGGTCCACGCGCTGCACTACCTCGGCGGACTGGACGAGAAGGTCGGCAGCCTGGCCGTGCTGCCCGGCTCGCACCGCGGCATCGCCGACAGGTCCGCCTTCGCCCACCGCGGCACCGCGGAACTGCCCGGCGAGGTGGTCATCGACCGGCTGCCGCCCGGCTCGACCGTGCTGCTCAACTCGGCGCTGTTCCACACCCGCAGGCCGGCACCCGACGGGCCGGGCCGGAACCGGTACTTCATCGACGCCTCCTACTGCCAGGTGGGCGCGCGCTGGCGCCCGGTGAAGCCGTACTGGCGGCAGATGCTCGCCCGCGCCCGAGAACTGGACCTGGCCGACGGCCAGTGGCCCGAGCTGTTCGCGGAACGGCACTTCACCGAGTACACCGGAACCGTCTGAGGAGTCCTGCCGTGAAGATCGTCACCGCCGTCGCCTACTCCGAGGTCCACGACGCCTACCTGCGGGACCACCCGGTGGAGCGGGCCCACGAGGCGAACAGCAACGTGTACGGGGAGGAGAACCTCGAACGCGCCGACCGCATGCCCGGTGGCTGGTGGCGCGTCAGGCTGTCACGGGCGGACGTCCTGGGCGTCGTCCTGCCCTGGCACCTCAGTGAGGGCGGGGAGTTCGAACTGGTACCGCGCACCGGGCTGACGGTGGGGGAGGCGGCCGCCCGGGTCCGCTCCGGCGGGGCCGCCTGGACGGCCGCCAACCCGGTCTGCGCGGCCAAGCTGAAGCTGCTGCGGCGGGCCCCGTTCACGCCGCTGTTCCTCAGCAGCGCGCCGGTCGACCACTCCGACTACGGGGAGCTGTCCGCCCGGGCCGGACTGATCCACCTCGACGGCCTGCACCGCATGCTGGCCTGGGAGTTGGCCGGTCGGCTGCCCGCCAGGGCGGTGCTGGACGGGTACCTGGTGGGCGACGCCGGGCTGCCGGGCGGGCGGCTGCCGACCCGGGGGGCCCGGGCGGGCCGGGCGGGGGACGAGTCGGCGTGAGCCCCGCGACGCAGCACGCCCGCTCCGCACCGTCCGCCTGCGCCGCCCGCTCCCTGCCCGCGCTGCTCGCCCGCCTCGCCCGGGCCCACCCCGACCGGCCCGCGCTGAGCGACGGCGTGCGCAGCGTCGACTACGGCACGCTGGACGCCGCGGCCGGCCGGATCGCCGCCCGGCTGGCCGCCGCCGGCACCGGGCGCGGGGACCGGGTCGCCCTGGTCGGGCCCCGGGACGCCCGGATGCTGGTGCTGCTGCACGGGGTGCTGCGCTCGGGCGCGGCGGCCGTGCTGGCCGACCCGGACTGGTCGCCGGCCGACCTCGCCCGGCGGCTCGCCGCCGTACGGGCGGCCCGGGTCCTCGCCACGGAGGGCGGGCTCGGTGGGGAGGTGCTGGACGTCGAGGCCCTGCCCGGGCGGCCGGTACCCCGACCCCGGGAGGGCCGGGAGGGCCGGGGGGACGGGGAGACCAGGGAGGAGGTGCTGCCCGAGGACGTCGCGTACTTGTCCTTCACCTCCGGGTCGAGCGGCGAGCCCAAGGCCGTCGCCGTCACCCACGCCAACGCCGTGCACTACGCGCAGGCGCTGGCCGGACGGCTCGCCCTCACCGAGGCCGACGCGCCGTGCACCGCGCACGTCACCACGCTGGCCGCGGACCTCGGCCACACCGCCTGGCTGCTCGCCCTCGCCACCGGCGGCTCGGTGCACGTCGTCCCGGACCGCGAGGTGCGCGACCCGGACGCTTTCTGGGCCTCGCTGCGGCGCGCCGGGGTGACCGTGCTGAAGACCACCCCCTCGCACCTGACCGCCCTGCTGGAGGGCCGCCCGGCGGACACGCCGCCGCTGCGCACCGTGCTGCTCGGCGGCGAGCCGCTGCCCCGGCCGCTCGCCGCCGCCCTGCTCGACGGCGGCACCACCGCCCGGCTGGCCAACCACTACGGGCCGACCGAGACCACCGTCGGCGCCACCTGCCTGCTCGCCACCGACGCCCGCCAACTCCCCGCGGAGGAGCCGACCGTACCGATCGGCACCCCGATCGGCGAGGTGCTGCTCACCGTGGTGGACGGCGCCGGGCGGGCGGTGCCCGACGGCACGGCGGGGGAACTGCTGATCGGCGGGCGCGGCGTCACCGCCGGGTACTTCGGGCGCCCGGTCGAGACGGCCCGCGGCTTCGTCCACCGCGACGGCCGGCTGATGTACCGCACCGGCGACCTGTGCCGGCGGCGGGCGGACGGGAACCTGGTCTTCCTGGGCCGGGTGGACCGCCAGGTGAAGGTGCGCGGCTACCGGGTGGACCTCGCCGAGGTCGAGCGCGCCATGGACGGCTACCCGGGCGTCGTCCGCTCGGCGGCGCTGCTCCGGGAGACCGCCGTCGGCAGTCAACTGCTCGGCGCTGTACGGCTGTCGGGCGGCATCGAAGCGGTCGACGGCCTCGACGCGTACCTGCGGGACCGCCTGCCGGGCTACTCGGTGCCCCAGCCGCTCCTGGTGCTGCCGGACTTCCCGGTGGGGCCGAACGGCAAGCTCGACCGCCGACGGCTGGGCGAGCTGGTGGCCGAACTGGTCGAGGCCCGGGCGCAGTCCCCGGGGGGCGCAGGGAGCGGCCGGCACGGCCTGGCCGGGGAGATCGCCCGGTTCTGGGCCGGCGCGCTCGGACTGCCCGCGGTCGGTCCGCGGGCCGACGTGCTGGGCCTCGGCGGGGACTCCATCCTCGCCATGCGCACCGTCGCGTTCCTGCGGCGCTCGGGCCTGCGGGTCGCCTACGAGGACTACTACCGGCATCCGACGGCGGAGGGCCTGGCGGCCGCCGCCGTCCCGGCCGCACCGTCCCTCCCGTGTCCGCTCGCCGGTGCCGACGCCAGCAGCGGTAGCGGTAGCGGTAGCGGCATCGGCACCGACGCCGATGTCGTTCGACTCGCCCCGGCGCAGCGCTGGTTGTACCGGCAGCGGACCCTGCAGGACGTGCGGCACTGGAACCAGTCCGTGCTGCTGCGCTGTCGCACCGCCGTGGACCCGGCGGCGCTCACGGCGGCCGTCGCGGCCGTCCTGGAACGCCACCCGGCGCTGCGCCGGCCGGTCTCCCCGCGCGGTTGCGGCGCACCCCGGCCGGTGCCCGAACTCGACCCGGTCTCCTACTCCCGGATCCCGCGGGCGTCCGGCCCGATCGCCGACACGATCGCCGGGGTCTGCACCGAACTCCACCGCAGCCTCGACCCGTTGGCCGGCCGGCTGCTGCGCGTCCACCTGTTCTCGGGCCCGCCCGGGACGGACGACCGGCTCGCGCTGATCGCGCACCACCTGGTGGTCGACGGGCTGTCCTGGCGGATCCTGCTCGACGACCTGGCGCACGCGTACCGGGCGGTGCTGGACCAGAAGCCGGCCGAGCTGCCGCCGACGGCGGACTTCTACGCCTGGGCGGCGGCCGCCCCGGCGGCGCCTGCCGAGCCCGTCATGGCCGCCGAGCCCGCTGCGCCTGTCGGAGTTCGGACCGCGCCCGTCGCGCCCGCCGTCGGGGCTTCTGCGCCGCCCGCGGCCCGGCCCGGCGCGCTCAGTTGGGCGCTCGACGCGGACGCCACCGCCCGGCTGGTCGGCCGGTACGGCGGCGGGGCCGGGCTGGAGGCCATGCTGCTCGCCGCCTTCGCCGGAGCCGTCACCGGCTGGAGCGGCCGTCCCGGGTTCGCCGTCGAGGTCGAGACCCACGGCCGGGACGCCGCCGGCGATCCGGGTGAGTTCCTGGACACCGTCGGCTGGTTCACCGCCGTCAAGCACGTCGAGCTGCCGGCCGGGGCCGATCCGCAGACGGTGGCGCGGCGGCTGCGCGAGGCGCCCGTCCGACCGATGGACGCGCCCGGGGACGCGCCGGGGGATGCGCCCGGGGAGCGGCCCGTCGCCGGGTTCAACTTCCTCGGGACCTTCCGGCTGCCCGAGGAGCCCGCGCTGGACTGGACGGTCGCCGAGGAGCAGGCCGGTACGGCCCGCTGCGCGGGGGGCGACCCGCTGTACGAACTGCGGCTCACCGCGCGGATCGTGGAGCAGCGGCTGGTCACCGACCTGGTGTACGGGTGGCCGGCGCTGTCGCACCACGCCGCCGAGCGGATCACCGGCGCGTTCGCCGAGGCCGTGGCCACCGAAGCCGGGGTCGGGACGACGCGGGCCGGGACGGTGCGAGCGCGGCCCGTCCGCGCCCCGCTCTCCACCTCCGGCCAGCTGCTGCACCCGGGAGTCCCGCCGACCGCCCGGGCGACGGTGCGCGAACCCGC
Organism: Kitasatospora sp. NPDC085464; assembly: GCF_044541955.1. Lineage (NCBI taxonomy): Bacteria > Bacillati > Actinomycetota > Actinomycetes > Kitasatosporales > Streptomycetaceae > Kitasatospora > Kitasatospora sp. NPDC085464. Next base: position 14,515 of record NZ_JBITTM010000005.1, on the reverse strand, counting down.
CCGGGTGCTGCTCACCGGCGCCACCGGCTACCTCGGGCGGCACCTGCTGGACGCCTTCCTCCGCCGCGGCGCCGACGTCACCTGCCTGGTGCGGGCCGCCGACGACGCCGGGGCCCTGGACCGGCTGGGCCACGGCGCGTTCCGTGCGGTCCACGCCGTCGCCGGGGACGTCGACCGGGAGGGCCTCGGCCTCTCCCCGGCCGGGCTGGAGCGGGCCCGGGGCGCGCGGATCGTCGTGCACGCGGCGGCGGACGTCCGGCTGGTGGCCCCGCCGGACGACCTGGAGCGCACCAACCACACGGCGGTGCGCCGCCTGCTCGACTGGGTCGGGGAGCACGCCCCGGCCGCCGGTGTCCACCACGTCTCCACGCTCGCCGTCTCCGGCGGCGTGGACGGCCCGCCACGTCGCTTCAGTGAGGCGGACCTCGGGATCGGGCAGCACTTCCGCACCCCGTACGAGCGGACCAAGTACCGCGCGGAGCAGGCCGTCCGGGCCTGGGCCGCCGGCGGGCACGCCGCCTACCTGCACCGCAGCGGCCACATCGCGGCGCACAGCCGGACCGGCGCGTTCCAGGCCAACATCGGCGACAACCGGATCTACCAGCTGATCCGCGGCTACCTGCTGGCGGGCGCCGCCCCCAGCCGGCCGGACACCGCGTTCGCGTTCTCGCACGTGGACACGGTGGCCGCCGGGATCGCCGCGATCGCCCTCGACCCGTACGCCGCGCCGGGCGCCTACCACGTCGAATCGCCGTACGAGGTCCCGCACGACGAACTGGTCGGCTGGCTCGCCGGGCAGGGCCGCCAGGTGCGGCTCACCGACGAGGAGACCTTCGCGGCCGCGATCGCCGAGGCCGAACGGCGGCACCCGACGGCCGCCCGGCTCGCCGCGACCTGGGCGCAGCAGGAGGAGCGCAACGTCCGGGTGGACAGCGGGTACACCGCGGCCGTGCTGGACCGGCTGGGCGTGCGCTTCACGGCCCCGACCCCGCAGTGGTGGGCGGCCGCGCTGGCCTGGGCCGCCGAGGCCGGTTTCCTGCCGCCCGCCGACCCGTCCCGACCCGCCGACCCGTCCCGACCCGCCGACCCGTCCCGACCCGCCGACCCGTCCCGGCCCTCCGACCCGTCCCGACCCGCCCCCGAAGGGCCCCGAAGCCCCCGAGGTCCCCGAGAAACCCGAGATCCCCGAAGCCCCCGAGGTCCCGAAGCTTCCGAAGGCAGGACTAACCCGTGAAGGCAGGCCCCGTGTCCCAGCTCTCCCCGGTGCTCAAGCAGGCCACCCCGGTCGTCGCCGTGCGCGGCGAGGGCCTCCACCTCTACGGCGCCGAGGGCCGCCGGTACCTCGACTTCACCTCCGGCGTGGGGGTGACCAGCACCGGCCACTGCCACCCGAGGGTGGTGGAGGCCGTCCGCGAGCAGGCCGGCCGGCTGATCCACGGCCAGTACACCACCGTGCTGCACGACCGGCTGCTGACCCTCACCGAGCGGCTCGGCGAGGTGCTGCCGCCCGGCCTGGACTCGCTGTTCTTCGCCACGGCCGGCACCGAGGCGGTGGAGGCGGCGCTGCGGCTCGCCCGGCACGCCACCGGGCGGCAGAACGTCATCGTCTTCGAGGGGTCCTTCCACGGCCGCACGATGGGCGCGGCCTCGCTCACCACGGCCGGCACCCGGTTCCGGGCGGGCATCGGCCCGCTGGTGCCCGGGGTCGCGGTGGCGCCCTTCCCGGCGGCCTTCCGCCTCGGCCTGTCCGAGGAGGAGGCGGTGCGGTACGCGCTGCGCGGACTGGACGAGGTGTTGGCCACCGTGTCCGCGCCCGCCGAGACGGCGGCGATGTTCGTCGAGCCGGTGCTCGGCGAGGGCGGCTACGTCCCCGCCCCGCCCGGCTTCCTCGCGGGGCTGCGCGAGCGCGCCGACCGGCACGGCATCCTGCTGGTGGTGGACGAGGTGCAGACCGGCTTCGGCCGCACCGGCCGGTTCTGGGCCCACGGGTACGAGGAGGGCGTCCGCCCCGATGTGCTGATCACCGCAAAGGGCCTGGCCAGCGGCTTCCCGCTGTCCGCGATCGCCGCGCCCGCCGGGCTGATGGGCCGTGCCTGGCCGGGCTCGCAGGGCGGCACGTACGGCGGGAACCCGGTGGCCTGCGCGGCCGCCCTGGCGACCCTGGACGTGCTGCGCGAGGAGCGGCTGGTCGAGAACGCGGCCGCGCAGGGCGCGCGACTGCTGGCCGGGCTGCGGAGGGTCGCCGCCGAGGCGCCGGGGATCGCCGACGTCCGGGGGCTCGGGCTGATGGTCGCGAGCGAGTTCTGTCACCCGGACGGCGCGCCGGACGCGGAGGCCGCCCGGCGCGCCCAACAGGCCGCCGCCGAGCACGGGTTGCTGCTGTTGCTCTGCGGGATCCACCTCAACGTGGTCCGGATGATCCCCGCGCTGGTGGTCACGGCCGGGCAGATCGACGAGGCGCTGGAGCTCTGGGCGAAGGCCGTCGCGGCCGGACGCCGACAGGAAGGGGAACCATGGACGCGATGACGGAAATCGGCTGGAGCAGCCTGGAGTTGGAGGCCCGGCGGGAGCTCTGGTCGCTCCCGCTGGGCGAGGAGGAGCGGCGGCTGCTGTGGGCCGACGCGCGGGCCGGGCGGTGGGGTGCGGCGGAGCCGGTGCGCGCCCGGCTGCGGGACTTCGTCCGGGACGCCGTCGCCTCCGTCGGCGTGACCCACGTCAGCGGCCTGGTGGACCCGGCACGCCCGGAGGAGGAGATCACCGGGGTGCTCTCCTTCCTGCTGCGGGACTACGGCCGGATCGTCCCGCAGAACGGGCGCGGCGACCTCACCTCGGTGCTGCGCGACCAGGACGGCGACGGCAACACCGAACTCGGCTTCCACTGCGACACCTGTGACCTCCTCGTCCTGCTCTGCCTGCGGCCCGCCTTCGACGGCGGCGGGTTGACCAAGCTGGCGAGCGCACGGCACGTCCACGACCTGATCGAGCGGGAGCGCCCGGACGCGCTGGCCACGCTGTGCGAGGACTGGACCTTCGACCGGACCGGCCGGGCGGGCCCGCAGCTGGTGGTCACCCCGATCCTCTACCACCGGAAGGAGGGGACGGTCGGCTGCTACTACCAGACCCGAACCGTCCGCTCCTCCCCGGACCGCGGCGGGCCGGAGTTGACGGACCGCCAGTGGGAGGCGCTGGGCGTGCTGGACGAGGTGCTGTACCGGCCGGAGATCGCCTTCGGCCTGCCGATGGCCGCCGGTGACCTGCTGATCATCCGCAACAGCCGGGTGCTGCACGGGCGTTCGCCGTTCGTCGACGAACCCGGGCGGTACGCCCGGCGGATGCTGAGGATCTGGGTGAACGAGGGGGAGGAATGGGCGCGTTGACCGCACCGCACGGCCGGGTGGCGATCGTCACCGGCGGGGGCAGCGGGCTCGGCCGGGCCTCGGCGCTGGCCCTGCTGGAGGCCGGCTGGACCGTCGCCGTGGCCGGGCGGCGCAAGGACGCCCTGGAGGAGACCGCCGCCCTGGCCGGCGAGGCCGCCGTCCGGGTGCTGCCCGTCCCGACCGACATCCGCAGCCCCGCGGAGGTCGCCCGGCTCTTCGACACCGTCCGGGACCGGTACGGCCGGCTGGACCTGCTGTTCAACAACGCGGGCGCCGCCGCCCCGCGCCGGCCGATCACCGAGACCCCGTTCGAGGACTGGAACCGGGTGCTCGACACCATCGTCACCGGCGGTTTCCTCTGCGCCCGCGAGGCCTTCCGGGTGATGAGCACCCAGTCCCCGCAGGGCGGGCGGATCATCAACAACGGCGCGCCCTCGGCCCACGTGCCGCGCCCCAACTCCATCGCGTACACGGCCGCCAAGCACGCCGTCCTCGGCCTCACGAAGGTGCTCGCCCTGGACGGCCGCCCGTACGGCATCTCCTGCGGTCAGATCGACGTCGGCAACGTCAGCCCCGTCGACGGCGGGCCGCAGCCGGCCGCGCTGCAGGCCGACGGGACGATGGCCGTCGAGGCGACCATCCCGGTGGACCGCTTCACCGAGGCGCTGGTCCTGATGGCCTCCCAGCCGCCGGACACCACCATCCAGTCCCTGGTCGTGCTGCCGGCCACCATGCCGTTCGTCGGGAGGGGGTGAGCCGTGCTGGTCAGCGCGCGGTCCTTCGACGAGTACCGGGCGATGTTCGCGCTCACCGACCGCGACCTGGAGCAGCGCATCCTGGACTGCCCGGCCGGCGCGGCGAGCTTCGTCGCCGGCGCCGGCCGGCGGGGCGTCGACGCCGTCGCGGTGGACCGCCAGTACGCCCACCACCGCGAGGAGTTGGGCCTGCTGGTGGAGCGGGAGACCGGCTTCAAGCGGGACCTGCTGGCCGAGGAGACGGCCGGCTGCGTGTGGTCGTGGTACGCCGACGTGGACGACCTGGTCGCCCAGTGGATCGCCAACGCCCGGGAGTTCCGGGCCGACATCGGCGCCCGCCCGGACCGCTACGTCGCCGGCTCGCTGCCCGAACTCCCCTTCGGGGACGACGCGTTCGACCTGGTGATCAGCTCGCACCTGCTGTTCGCGTACGGCAACCGGCTGGACGAGGAGTTCCACCGGGCGGCCCTGCTGGAACTCGCGCGGGTGGCACGCCGGGAGGTCCGGCTGTTCCCGTTGGTGGTGTACGACACCGGAGTGCGCTACCCGCGGTTGGCGGCGCTGCGGCGGGAGCTGGCGGCCCTCGGGGTGCCGAGCCGGGTGGAGCGGGTGGCGTACGAGTTCCGGCCGGGGAACGACGAGATGCTGGTGCTCTCCTCCGACGGCTACCGGGCTCCGGAACGGCCGCCGCGGTCGGTCGCCGCCGAGGACCGGGTGCGCTGGCGACACCGGGAGGGACCGGCCGGGCCCTGAACGCCGGAGGCCGGTCGGGGCGACGTGGTGTCGTCTCGACCGGCCTCCGGTGTGGTGACGGTGGGACGGTGCGTGCCTCAGTGTGCGGAGGCGGCGGTCTCCGGGCTGGTCTCCGGCGTTGCGACGGCGGCGGTGGTGGTGGCGGGCTTGGGGTTGAGGAGTCGTTCGGCGAGGTGGCCGAAGAGCAGTCCGAAGGAGGTCCAGAGGGTGAGCTGGATGGCGAGTGCGGCGAGGCGGAACTGCCAGAGGAGGGTGGCCGAGAAGTCCTCGGGGACCTCGTTGATGGCGGGCAGGAAGGCGTAGGCGAGGCCGACGGCCACCGTGAAGCCGAGGACGGCGACGACGGTGGCGTACCAGGTGCCCAGGCGTGGTGCGAGGCGCTTGCCGACGATCACCGCGGCGACCGCCAGCAGCACGCTGAGCGCCATCATCAGGAAGTACAGGGTGGTGCGTTTGCCGATGGTCTCCGGGTCGCCCACCGACGGCGGGTTGGCCGGGTACTTGAGGAACGGCACGACGTAGACCGCGACGAGTGCGACGCCGGACAGCAGGGCTGCGGTGGCGCGCGGGGAGAAGCGGCCGATGCGGCCGAGGGCGAAGCAGTAGGCGAGGGCGGCGATGCCGCCGAGGGCGACGCCGTAGAGGAGGATGCCGGTGGCCAGGCCCGCGGTGGACTGCAGGGAGCGGCTGACGATCTCCATCTCGGGTGCGCCGGGGGCGGCGTGGGCGTCCTCGTAGGCGATGGCTGCGTCCACGCGGGGTTCGCCGAGCAGGTAGGCGACGATGAGGGCGAGCACGCCGGCGGCGAGGCCGGCGAGCATGCCGCGGACGAGCAGGGATCTGACGTTCACTGGTCTGTTTCCCCTGTTTCCCCTGCTTCCCGTGCTTCCCCTGGTCAGTGGCAGGGGAAGCCGAGCAGGTGGCGGCCGTCGTGGACCCACTCGTGGACGTCTTCGCCGGAGATGAGGGAGGTGGCGCCCTGCTCGGCGCCGACGAAGTAGATCAGGGCCATGAGCAGGATGCCGAAGAAGACGGCCCAGGGCAGGATGGCCTTGACGGAGATGGGGGTGACTGCCGGGGCGGTGGGGGCTGCGGGGGCGATGGGGTGAGCCATGGCCGACCTCCTCTGGGAACACGCGTCCCGTTTCGGTGGAGCACGGACGGCAGGGCGGGTCTGACTCGCCGGGCCGAGGCGGGGCCAGGGCTGCGGCTTCACAGTGGCGCGACCGTGCCGGAGTCTCACCGGGCTTCCGCGCTCTGCCGTCTTCAGTTGTCGCAGGGACGGTACCGTCTCCGGCACCCCGGGCCAAGGGGCTGCGCAGGGGCTCACGGATGCGCGACCGGCACGGAAGGGGAAGCGGAATCCGGTACGTGTGCGTCGCGAGGCCCGGTTCCGGGGTGGGAGGGGAGCGAAGGACGGTACGCGTGATGCTCGTCGCACCGGCGATCCGGGACGGGGCGCCCGCGGACGGTGGAACCCGCGCTGCGAACGGGACATGACGCCACCGAACGTCGGCGTGTGCCCCCCGGGGGAGTCCGGGCGGCGCCCGCGGCCACCGGCCCTCGGGCGCCGCACGACCCTGCCGGGAGGTCAGTTGACGTACACCGCAGGGCCGCCCGCCTGGGTGGTGTCGGTGACCGGACCGTACGTCGCGGAGAAGTACCCGTCGGCGGGGCAGAGCGCCGAGCCGCCGCTCTTGGCGAAGTGCTCGCTGCGGAACGCCAGGCTGTGCGCGGAGTTGTCGGCGTTGCCCGAGAAGGCGCCGCTGAGCTGGTAGGTGCACGTGATGGTGCCGAACCAGCTGTTGAGCACGGCGGTGGCCTGGATCGCCCCGGCCGAGCCGCCGAGGGTGACCGGGAGCCCCGGGCCGTCCGAGACGGTGATGCCGTACGGGAGGTTGCCGACGGTCAGGCTGCGCACCGAGGTGACGCCGGTGACGTTGCTGGTGCACGAGCCGAAGGTCAGCCCGGTCAGCGATCCGGTGGCCGAGCCGGGAGCCGTCGGGTTGGTCAGCACCTTCCCGGCCAGCTGCGAGACGGCACAGGTGACACCGGTGGTGCTGGTGGCGGTCGAGTAGAAGGTGGCGACGGTGCCCCCGGCGAGCGGCGCGGCGAGCGCGTCGCCGGGTGCGACGGCGGAGCCGCCCGCGCTGCCGGCGGTGAGCACCGGGACGGCGGCGGGCGCGGGCGCGGGCGCCGCGGACGCGGGTGCGACGACCACGGCGAGCGCGGTGGTGGCGGCGAGGGCCGCGACGGCGGCGGCGGGGACGGCAAGGCGACGGCTGAAACGCATGGGCGGAGCCTCTTCCTCGGTGAGGGGCGGGAAGGCGACCTTTCGCGGCTCCCGGGCGGTGGGGGACCGGGGCTCACGACGTTCTACGACTGGTTCTAGGGCCGTGACCGTGCGCCGTCAAGGCGATGGACGGAACTTGCTGACGATTCGTCAACAAGGGCTCGGCCGGCCGGCCGGCTCCCGGTTCGCTCCCGGCCGGCTTCCGGTTCGCACTCGGCCCGCTCCCGGCCCGCTCCCGGCCCGCTCCCGGCCCGCTCCCGGCCTGCGACAATGCCGGCATGGCTGAGCACGACCACGACGGGGACCGGGGATACCTGCTGGACAACCGGCAGTCACAGGCGGGCGTCCGCTTCGGCGCGCTCGCCGAAATCTTCGACCCGGTGACCTTCCGGCACGTCGACGCGATCGGGATCGGCCCCGGCATGCGCTGCTGGGAGGTCGGGGCCGGCGGCCCCTCCGTCCCGCTCGGACTCGCCGAACGTGTCGGCCCGACCGGCGCGGTGGTCGCGACCGACATCGACGTCTCCTGGACCGCCCCCGCGGCGGGCGGCGTCATCGAGGTGCTGACCCACGACGTCGCCGCCGACCCGCCGCCGCCCGGCGGGTTCGACCTCGTGCACGCCCGGCTGGTCCTGGTGCACGTGGCCGACCGCGCCGAAGCCCTGCGCCGGATGGTCCAGGCCCTGCGCCCCGGCGGCCGGCTGCTCCTGGAGGACGCCGACCCCGCCCTGCAGCCGCTGCTCTGCCCCGACGAGTCGGGGCCCGACGAGCGCCTGGCCAACCGGCTCCGATCCGGCTTCCGCACCCTGATGGCCGGAAGGGGCGCCGACCTCGCGTACGGGCGGACGCTGCCCCGGGTGCTGCGCGAGGCCGGCCTGGTCGACGTGCAGGCCGACGCGTACTTCCCGATCACCTCACCGGCCTGCGCCGTCCTGGAGGACGCGACGGTCCGGCAGATCCGCCGGCTGCTGGTGGGGGAGGGCCTGGCCACGGACGAGGAGATCGACCGCCACCTGGCCAACGTCGCCTCCGGCCGGCTCGACCTGGCCACCGCCCCGATGATCTCCGCCTGGGCGCGCCGCCCGTAGCGCCGTGACCGCCGGTGTGGCCGACGCGGTGTGGCCGGTGCGGTTCGGTGCGGCTCGGTGCGCTGCGGCGGGGGCGGTGCCCGCCCGTAGAGTACGGGCCGTGCCTCTCACCGCCGACCCCTCCCGCGCCGAACTCGCGGCCCTGCTCGCCGATGTCCGCGGCTCCGCGGAGCGGCTCGTCGCCGGCCTGGACGGTCTGACCGACCGGCAGGCGCGCGAACCGTCCGCGCTGGCCGGCTGGAGCCGGGCCCACGTCATCACCCATCTCGCGCGCAGCGCCGACGCGTACCGCCGGCTGCTGGCGACGGCCCGGACCGGCGTCGAACCCGGGCCGCGGGCGGACGCGGCCGCGCTGGACCGCGCACTGCGTGCGGGGGCCGAGCGCGGTGCGGCCGAGCTCCTCGCGGACCTCCGGTGCAGCCTGGACGGGCTGTTCGACGAGGCGGCGGCCGTACCCGTCGACCGCTGGACCGCGCTGGTGTCGGCCCTCGCGGGGTGGCGGCACCCCGCCTGGTTCACCCTCCACCGCGCCCGGCGCGAACTCGAAACCCACCACGTCGACCTCGACCTCGGCCGGACCACGGCCGACTGGCCCGCCGGTTACGTGGCCTGGGCGCTCGACACGACCGCCGCCACCCTGGCCGCGCGGGACTTCCCGGTCGCCCGGCTGGAGGCCACCGACCTCGGCCGCGCCTGGACCCTCGCCGCCACCGGCCCCCCGGTCCGGGGCCCCGGGCACCTCCTGCTCGCCTGGCTCGCCGGTCGCGGGCCGGCTCCGCAGCCGCACGGCGGCCGGCTGCCGGCGCCGCCGCCCTGGCCGCTGCCGCCGGTGCCGGGCTGGGGGTGAGCGCCGGAGCCGACCTCGGGCACGTCCGGCTCGCCGGCAGCGGCCAGGGCCCGGAGTTCCACCGGGCCCCGGACGACCGTCGGCCATTTGCACAACGGCAACACGGTTTCGTCCGGCGGCGGTCCTTCCCCGTACACCTCGACGTCGGGTGGCCACACCTGGGAGACGGTCAACTGGACCGGCGGCACCTCCCGGGTGGACGGCGAACACCCGCCCTTCGCGGCTGCACCGCGCTCCGGCCCACCCACTGCGGGGCCGACCGCCACCGACAGCCGTCCGCCACCGACAGGGGTGGTGGCGGACGGCCGGTGGGCCGGGGGAGAATCCCGTGGCATGACGTCAGGTGGCACCACCTCCGGTGGCCCGGCGCCCGCCGGTGCGACCCGCCGTGGCCCGGCGACCGGTGGTCCGCCCCGACGCCCGACGCTGGTCGTCGTCAGCGGCCCGCCCGGGGCGGGCAAGACCACGTTGGCGCACGCCCTGGCCGATGCGCTCGGCTGGCCGGCGGTCTGCCGGGACGAGCTCAAGGAGCGGATGCTCGCCGACGGCGCCGATCCGGGGGCGGACCTTGGCTTGAACCCCGACCTGGTCCCGGCCCTGGCCCTGGCCCCGGCCCCGGACCTGGACCGCAGGACGCTGGACGCTGGACGCGTTCTTCCGCACGCTCGGCGGACTGCTCGCGACGGGGACGAGCCTGGTGGCGGAGGCCGCCTATCAGGACCGCCTGTGGCGTCCGGGCCTGGAACCGCTCGCGGACCTGGCCGCCATCCGCGTCGTCCGCTGCGCCGTCGACCCCGGGCTCGCCCGTCGCCGCATCGAGCGTCGGGCCGCCGAGCTGCCCTCGCGGGCCGCGCACGCGGACGCCGCGTTCCTGCGCCGCATCGAGGCGGGGGAGCGGCCGATCGAGTCCTGGGTGCCGATCGCTCTCGACGTCCCCCGGCTGGTGGTGGACAGCACGGAGGGCTGGCAACCGCCGCCGGCCCGGATCGTCGCCTTCGCCTCGGCGGACGCCTAGCCGACCGCCGGCGACGGTCCCCGCCGGGGTTACCCTCGGCGGTATGGACGCGTCGGAAGCCACCGCGCGGGAGGCGCCGGAGAACCCGGCGGGCCTCGCACGCCCCGCAGATCCCGCCGATCTCGCGGGCCTCGTCCGGTTGCTGGACCGGCGCGGCGCGGTGGTGCTCAGCGGGGCCGGCCTGTCCACCGAGTCCGGCATCCCCGACTACCGGGGTGCCACCGGCCGCCGCCGCAGCGGCACCCCGATGACCTACCAGGAGTTCACCGGCAGCGAGGCCGCCCGGCGCCGCTACTGGGCCCGCAGCCACACCGGCTGGCCGGCGTTCACCCGGGCCCGGCCGAACGCCGGCCACCGCGCGGTGGAACGGCTGCACCGCTCGGGGTACGTCGCGGCGGTCATCACCCAGAACGTCGACGGACTCCACCACGCGGCCGGCACCCGTGAGGCCGTGGAACTGCACGGCGGGCTCGACCGGGTGGTCTGCCTCGACTGCCGACGCACCAGCTCCCGGGCCGACCTCGACCGCCGCCTCGACGAGCTGAACCGGGGCTTCCGCCGCCCCGGTGCGGTGCTGCGCCCGGACGGCGACGCGCAGCTGCCTCCGGAGCTGGTGGCGGGCTTCCGCGTCGCGCCCTGCGCGGACTGCGGCGGCGTGCTCAAACCGGACGTGGTCTTCTTCGGCGAGAACGTGCCCGCCGCCCGGGTCGACCACTGCTACGAACTGGTCGACGCCGCGCGCTCGTTGGTGGTCCTCGGCTCCTCGCTGGCGGTCCTGTCGGGTCTGCGCTTCGTCCGCCGTGCCGCCCGGGCGCACCTGCCCGTCGCCATCATCAACCAGGGCGCCACCCGCGGCGACGACCTGGCCGCGCTCCGCCTCGACCTCCCCCTGGGGCCGGCCATGACCGAGGCCGCCCGCCTCCTGGGCTCCGGCTGAGGCGCGGGCGCCGACCGCTTCGGGCCGGTGCCCCGGCCGCCGGCGGAGCCGACGCCCGACACCCGACGCCGGCCGGCCCGCCGCACCGCCGGCCGGCCAGCCGCGTCAGCCCGCCGGCTGCCAGGGCCGCCCGGGCACCCACAGCGGGACGGGCCCGCCGCGCGGCATGGCGCGCGACGCATCCTGCTCCAGCCACCCGCACACCCGCCCCGGATCGCCCTCGCACAGCTCGACCAGCGCGGCCGCGGCGATCCGGGTGCAGCCCAGCACCAGCGCGAGGGTGTCCTGACGGCGGTGCCGCTCCCGTACGTACGCCTCGATCCGCTCCTCGATCCGCCGCTGCTCGACGCGTTGCTCGACGGGCTCCTCGATGCACCGACCATGGGGCGTTCCGTCCGGCTCATCCGGTACGTCCGGCACATCCGGCCCGTCCCCGGCGGCCAGCGCCTGGACGCCGTGCCACACCAGGGTCAGCGCGCAGGGCTCGGCCGGGTGCGCCACGTCGTCCCGCTGCGCCTGTTCGCGGGCCTCCGCCGACCGCTGCCCCAGCCACTCCAGGGCCGCCGACTCGTCCCCCACGCAGGACTCGACGACCAGCTTCGCCGCCCGTCCGGCGAGCGCCCGCAGCACCGCCGCCGCCGGCGCCCGCAGCCCGGGCGCCGCCGGGTCGCCGAACGCCAGCCAGGCGTCCGCGAACGAGGCCGCCCGCAGACCGCCCACCCAGGCCGGCGCCCCGCCCGCCGACCCCAGCCACTCCTGCGCGCCCAGCCGGACCAGTCCGACGGCGACCAGGTTGGCCGCGTCCCCGTCGAGTCCCGACGGCCGTCCGTTGCGCCTCACACACACCACCCCCACCAGCGGTCATCACCCCGTGAGCGCACATCCCATCACACCGGGACGGGAACGAACTAGACAGGGCCACGTCACATTTCGGGGCGGGCTCCGGACGCCGGGGCGCGCCCGGCCGCGCGGGCGGGACGACCGACCGGGGGATGTTGCCGCGGGCGCGGCAGCCGGTCACGCGTGAGGCGCAGTCAGGAGTGTTCTGCTGGCGGGCAGGCGACCGTCGCCGACCCCGTCGATCAAGGAGAGACCATGCCCCACCTGTTCGGACCGGCCCGTCGCACACCCCGTACGGGCCGGGCCGCCGGCCTCGTCTCCGCGGCCTGCGCGGCCCTCGCCCTGCTGGCCGTGACCCCGGCCGTCGCCGTCGCGCCCCCGCTGTCCGACCCCCGGATCATCGCCCACTTCGACCTCGCCCAGGGGCAGCAGCCCGAGAACATCGCCCTCGAACCGGACGGCTCCGCCGACCTCACCCTGTCGTTCGCCCGGCAGATCGGCCGGGTCGACACCGACGGCCACCTCACCGTCCTCGCCACCCTGCCCGCCCCCGCGAACCCCGCCACCCCGATCATCGGCGCCGCGATCGTCACCGGCATCGCCCGGGCCCACGACGGCACCCTCTACTTCGGCTACGCCACCGGCACCGACGACCTGCAGGGGATCTGGCGGCTCTGCCCCGGCGGCACCCCCGAGCGGATCGCCGCGCTGCCCGCGACCGGTTTCCCGAACGGCCTCGCCCTCGACGCGCACGAGCGCCGCCTCTACACCGCCGACTCGGTGCTCGGCGTCGTCTACGCCGTCCCGGCGGACGGCGGCACCGCCACGACCTGGTCCGACGACGCCCTGCTCAAGCCGGTGACCGCGTTCGGCGCCAACGGCCTCAAGGTGCACCGCGGCGCCGTCTGGGTCGGCAACACGGACTCCGGCGACGTGCTGCGCATCCCCATCGGCGACGGGGGCGCGGCCCGGCCGGCCGAGGTCCGCGCGAGCGGGCTCGCGGGCATCGACGACTTCGCCTTCACCGGGCGCGGCGACGCCCTGATCGCGGCCATGAACGCGGCCGACGAGGCGGTGTACGTCGCAGCGGACGGCAGCCACCACACCGTCCTCACCGCCGGCGACGGCCTGTCCAACCCGACCTCGGTGGCCGTGCGCGGCGGCACGGTCTACGTCCCCAGCGCGGCCTACTTCACCCGCACCGACCCCAACCTGCTGCTCGCCGACCTGCGGCGCTGACCGGCCCCGTTCGGCCCCGTTCGGCCCCGTTCGGTCCCGCACGGCCCCGCCCGGCTCCGCGCTTCGGCGCGGTGGCCGGGCGTGGTCCGTTCCGGGGCGGTCAGGCCGTCCGGCCGGCAGCCTCGGCGCGTTCGGCGTCGATCCGGGCGTGCGCGTCGGCCCAGGTGATCGGGAGCCGTTCGACGGGGGTCGGCCAGAAGGTGAAGGTGGACTCCTTCATGGTGCCGCGCAGGCCCCTCATGACGGAGCGGTGAGGCTCGGCGGCCGCGAAGGCGTTCAGGGCCTCGCGGCTCTCCCAGACGGACAGCGTGTAGAAGGTCCGCCGCAGCGGTCGGGCGATCAGGGAGGCGCCGAGGGCGCCGGGGGCGCGGCGCAGCTGCCGCCAGACGGCCAGTGACCGGACGAAGAAGCGCGGGACGTCGGCGAGCGACCGCACCTCGAAGCGGGAGGCCATGACGACCGCGGAGGTGCCGGGGACGGCCGGGTTCGGGGTGATCCAGGGCAGCGTGGGCATGGCTGACTCTCCTCGTCGAGGACGGCGTCGGGACGGCGCCACATTGGGTAGTGGCACTATCTATGTTAGACAGTGCTGGTATCCAAATGCCAGGCCGATCCGGAACGGATCCGAAGAGGAAGACGGGTGGTGCAGCAGTGCGCATCTCCGAACTGAGCCGCCGCAGCGGGGTCCCGACCGCGACGATCAAGTACTACCTGCGCGAGGGGCTGCTGCAGCCCGGCCGGGCCACCGCCGCCACCCAGGCCGAGTACGACGAGACCCACCTGCGCCGCCTGCGACTCGTCCGCGCGCTGATCGGCGTCCGAGGGCTCAGCGTCAGCGCCACCAAGGACGTCCTCGGTGCGGTGGCCGCCCACGCCGGAGAACGCCACCAGATCCTCGGACTGGTCGTCGGCGCCCGCCCGGTCGACGAGGACGCCGAACCGGCCCCCGCACCCGGTGCCGCCGAGGTCGACGCCCTCATCGACGAACTCGGCTGGGAGGTCTCCGAACACGCCCCCTTCCGCGCGGTCCTCGGCGAGACCCTCGAAGCCCTCCGTTCCCTCGGCGAGGAGATCTCCCACGACGCCCTCCTCGGCTACGCCGCCCTCGCCGAGCGCACCGCCGTCCTCGACCTCGACCAGCTCGACCCGCACGCCGACCCGGTCGAGCAGGCCGAGAGCGCCCTGCTGCGCACCGTCCTGCTCGAACCCGCCCTCCTCGCCCTGCGCCGCCTGGCCCAGGAACACGAGTCGGCCCGCCGCAACACCTGAGCCGGGGGGGACTATCACGATCTAGGTGTACGACACCCGGTTGGACTAGGTGTTGATCTTGCTGTCGGGCGTGGGCCGGGTGGCCTACGCCCGTCCGGCGGA
>NZ_JBITTM010000004.1:206383-274576 GCF_044541955.1 Kitasatospora sp. NPDC085464 | reverse complement strand
TCCTGCTCTGCGGTCGTGAGCCGGTCGTCGCGCTCTCCGGCGTCGGCCTCGGCCTGACGCACCCAGGAACGCAGGGCTTCCTTGTGGATGCCCAGGTCACGGGCCACATGAGCGACGGGCTGTGTCGACAGCCCCACGACCTCGCCCTCGTCTATCGCACTCTCGACCGCCAATACCGGAGCCTGGGAAGGCCTTCTCCGCAGGCTTATTGCCGTCTCACAACATCGGGCAAGGATGCCTAGCACGGTTCGTTGCCACCGATTACGGGACAGACCGGTTCATTGGGTCGCCCCGACTATCCGGTGCCGCTGCTTCGGGGTCGCCCGCAGGCGAAGGAGGGGAGTCGCACCGGTGGGGTCGGCCGGTTCGAGCTCGATGGCGCGGCGGAGCTGTTCCATACGTTGGGGCAGGGGGTGCCAGCCGGGTTCGGCGGCCATCTCGGTGTTGAGGTCGTGGATGGCGCGGGCGTAAGCGCGGGCCAGGCCGCGGAAGTGCAGGGGCAGGCCGGGGCGGGGGTGACCGCTGGGGGCGATGCTCACCCACAGGGCGTCGGTGGTCTCGTTGGCGGGGCCGGCAGGTTGGGTGGTGTCGCGTGCGACGAGGTGGCTGCGGACGGTGAGCCAGTGGCGCATCGCGGCCCGGGTGGGGCCGGACAAGGCGACGGTCTCGGTGGCGGGCGTGGTGTGCGGGCTGCGGTGCTGGGGGAGTCGGGTGAGGTGGATCGTGCCGCGGCGCAGGTCGACGTCGTCCGTGCGCAGGGCGCAGAGTTCGCCGGCGCGGCAGCCGGTGTCCAGCACGGTGCCGATGATCGCGAGGATCCGGCTGCGGGAGTCTGACCGGCCGGGGCGGGCCGAGTGTTCCAGATGACCGAGCAGGACGCTGCGCGGGCGGGCGGCGACCACGGGCCGGAGCGCGACCCGCGGCGTGTCGCGCTCCGGAAGGGTGACGGTGATGCCGGCCTGGGTTCCGAGGATGCGGAGGCAGTCGTGCCGGACGCGCATGGACGCGGGTGAGGCTTGGCCCGGTCGTGCGGCGGGTTTGCGCCGTAGCAGGCCCCGCTCGGCGGCGGCGAGGTATGCCGCGAGGGTGTCCGGCGCGAGGAGCGTGGTGAGTGAGCCGGCGGCCGTGGGCGCGATCGCGCCCCGCTCCAGGGCGGTGCGCAGTTCGCCGGCGACCCAGCGCAGTTGCTTCGCCCGGGACATGCCGGTCGGCGGTTCACAGGCATGCTCGACGAGGGCGTGCAGCGCCTCGACCGAAGGTGCTGCTGTCGTCGGGGCGTCCGCCATGAGGTCACCCTAGCGCCGGGTCGGGGCGCCTCGGTGGGGTCTTGCCGGCGGAGGAGCTGGGGGATGTTCCGTAGGGTCAGTTTCTAATAACTGGCTTGAAGCAAGATCGTCGGTGGGCGTGCGGCTGCATGGTGGCTGTCTTCTCCGACCCGCGCCACTCCGGTGGTGGCCGTTCTTCGGCAGCCGGCGAGGGGGACGTGCCAGGGCGTCCGCCGGTTCTCGCGACGGCGCCCGACGATGACGTCCCGGACTCCGTGAATGCTCTGGTCAGTTCTGACGGACCGTCAGCAAAGTCAGCATTGGGTCAGCATTGGTCCTGTCAGGCGCTGTCGTGGATGGTCGAACGGTGTCACGCGTCGGGCGCGGAGGCGAGTGTCGACGGGGGCGCTTCGGGGCGAGCGCAGGGAGCCCCCGGCTCGGGGGTGGGGCGGACCCGGCCGCCGCACCCCCGATCGCGTAAAGCGCAGGTCAGCGCGCGTTTCCGCGGGGCTTCAAGGGGATTCCCGGGAGCTCCGGGGCGGGCAGTCGGTCGCCCGGGTAGCCCTCGACGGCGCCATAGCGGTCGGGGTTCGCGGAGCTCATCCACTCGTCGCGGGCTCGGGTAATGTCTTCGTGAGACCGCCCGATGAAGTTCCACCACATGACGATCTGCTCCTCGAAGGGCGTGCCGCCGAGGAGGACGGTGCGGGCGTCGGTGTCGCCGGTGTTGGTGAGGGTGACGGTGGTGGCGCCGGGGGCGAGGTAGCCGAGGCCGGCGGGGTGGAGCGGGGTGTCGGCGAAGCGGACCTCGCCGGTGTCGACCAGGAGGCCGTGCTCGAAGGCGGGGTCGACGTCGAGGGTGACGGTGGCGTGCGGGCGCAGGGTGATCTCGGCGCCGAGCAGGGGGGTGAAGGTGGGGACGGGGGAGGTGTCCCCGGCGAGGGTGCCGAGGAAGACCCGGGCCTCTCCGCCGTCCAGGGGGACCGGGGCGGGAGCGTGGTGGTGGAAGGCGCGGCCGGTGTGCCGGTGCTCCTCGGGCAGGGTGACCCACAGCTGTACGCCGTGCAAGGTGGTGGTGGCCGGGGTGGAGACCTCGGAGTGGGCGATGCCGTGGCCGGAGGTCATCAGGTTCACCTCGCCCGGCCGGACGTAGGCGTGGATGCCGAGGCTGTCCCGGTGCTCGATCTCGCCGGTGAAGAGCCAGCTGACGGTCTGCAGGCCGGTGTGCGGGTGCGGGGCGACGTCCATGCCGCCGGTGTGGGCGACGTCGTCGGGGCCGTAGTGGTCGACGAAGCACCAGGCGCCGATGAGGGTGCGGGAGCGCTGCGGCAGCGTCCGACGCACCGTCATCGCGCGCGGACCGCCGAGCGGGACGTCCCTCGGGGGCAGGACCTCGACGCGCGGGTCGGCGGCGTGCGGGTCGATGAGGTCGGTCTCGGTGGTGCTCACGGTCGGGGTCCCTCCCAGATGCAAGTAGTTCTAGATTCAACTATCATGCCATGGCAGAGTGACGGGTGACAACGATCGGCCAAGGAGTTCAGGTGAGTGACGTGACGGTGGTCCCGGCGGACCGGCGGGTGTTCATCGACAAGCAGAGCCCCCAGGCGTACAAGGCGCTCGTCGCGGCCGCCGAGGCGGCGCGCGAGGTGGCGGCGGAGGCCGGGCTGGACCGTCGGCTGGTGGAACTCGTCAACCTGCGGGTGTCGCAGATCAACGGCTGCGCCTACTGCCTGAACGTCCACACCAGGGCCGCGCTGCGCGAGGGCGAGACCACCCAGCGACTGGGAGTGCTCCCGGCGTGGCGCGAC
Organism: Kitasatospora sp. NPDC085464; assembly: GCF_044541955.1. Classification (NCBI taxonomy): domain Bacteria; kingdom Bacillati; phylum Actinomycetota; class Actinomycetes; order Kitasatosporales; family Streptomycetaceae; genus Kitasatospora; species Kitasatospora sp. NPDC085464. The sequence continues at coordinate 271,503 of NZ_JBITTM010000004.1, read as the reverse complement.
ACCGAGGTGTTCGACGCGCAGGAGCGCGCCGCGCTCGCACTGGCCGAGGCGACCACCAGCCCGGCGGACGCGGTCGCGCAGGAGGCCGCGTACGGCGTCGCGCGCGAGGTGTTCAGCGAGGCGGAGATCTCGGCGGTGGTGTGGGTGGCGATCACCATCAACTCGTTCAACCGGGTCTCCATCATGAGCAAGCACCCGGTCCGCCCGGCCCCGGCGCGGTAGCCGATCGGAAAGGGGAAGGGCTCCGTCTTTCGGTGGAGGTCCTCCTTGGGCTGGTGTATGACCGATTCCTCCTGGCGGCGGATGACCGATCGTCAGTTCGGGGGTGAGGCTGGGCGTCGAGGGCGGGCGGGTGCTCGCCGCGGGGTCAACTGGGGGGCGCATGAAGCGGGGCGGGGGACGTACGGCGTCGCGCGGGGGCGTACGGCGTCGGGCGGGGGGCGTACGGCGTCGGGCGGGGGACGGGCGGCGTCGGGTGGGGCGCGCACGGCGCGGCGCACCGTTTCGGCGCTGGCGGCGACGGTCTGTCTGGCGCTGGCGGCGCCGGTCGCCTCGGCGGCGGCCGCCGCGCAGGACAGCGGGTCGAACGGCGGCGAGCCGACCGCCGCCGACCGCCGGACGGCGGCGCTGCGGGCGGTGACCGGCGCGGGCGCGGTCTCCGCGATCGCCGAGGTCAGGGACCGGAACGGGGTCTGGCGCGGCGGATCGGGCGTCTCCGACCTGGCCACCGGCGCGCCGGTCCGCACCGACGGGCGGTTCCGGGCCGGCAGCATCACCAAGGTGTTCACCGCCACCACCGTGCTCCAGCTGGTGGGGGAGGGCCGGATCGGCCTGGACGACCCGGTCGAGCGCCACCTGCCGGGCACGGTCCCCGACGGTGTGCACATCACCGTGCGCCAACTGCTCAACCACACCTCCGGCCTCTGGGACCCGACCAACGAGAAGGGCGGGCTCTTCCCCGACCCGACCGACCCGGCGGCCGTCCGGAACTGGCTGGACCAGGGCGGCCTGACCCGGACGATCACCCCTGCGCAGGTGGTCGCGGCCTCGGTGGCGCACACGCCCGCCTTCCCGCCGGGCACCTCGTGGGGCTACTCCAACGTCAACTACACCCTGCTCGGCATGATCATCGAGCGGGTCACCGGGCACGGCTACGCCCAGGAGATCACCGCACGCCTCCTGCGCCCGCTCGGCCTGACCGGGACGTACTTCCCGGGGACGGCCACCGACATCCGCGGCCCGCACGCGCACGGCTACCTGACGCTCGTCGAAGGCCCCGGCCCGGCGGACCGCAGCGACCGGGACGTGACCGTGCAGAGCGTCTCCTGGGCGAACTCGGCGGGCGAACTCGTCTCCACCCTGAGGGACCTGAACCGCTTCGAGCAGGCCCTGACCGGCGGGCGGCTGCTCCCGCCCGCGCTCATGAAGGAGATGACCACGACGGTCCCGATCGTGGTCGACGGCCAACCCGCGGGACTGAGCTACGGGCTGGGACTGGCCCGGTGGCAGCTGTCCTGCGGGGTCGCCTACGGGCACGACGGCGGGGTGGCCGGCTACAGCTCGCAGCTGTGGAACTCGGGGGACCGGCAGGTCGCGATGTCCGTCACCCCGCGCGGCGACGAGACCCAGCTCCAGGCGCAGGCGGTCGCGGGGTACGGCTCCCTGGAGCAGGCCTTCTGCGGCACCCGGTAACACCGTGGCGCCGTGGCGCCGTGGCGCCGTGACACCGCTGGAGCCGCCTGCGGCCCGGTGGCGGAGAATGACCGGCGTGACGGACACGACGCTCAACCTCTGGAAGCAGCAGCTCGGCCGGGTGCCCGACGGGCTGTGGGACCGCACCGACCTGACGGTGCTCATCCTCGCCGACACCGGGATCACCGAACTCCCGCCCGGAATCGGGAGGTTGACGGCGCTGCGCACCCTCGACCTCGGGCACAACCGGATCGCCGCGCTGCCCGCGGAGCTGGGGAGCCTCACCGGGCTGGGCGACTTCCTCTACGTGCACGACAACGCGCTGACCGTCCTGCCGGACACCCTCGGCCGGCTCACCGCACTGCGCTACCTCAACGTCGGCGAGAACCGGCTCACCGAACTCCCCGCCACCATCGGAGAGATGGCCTCCCTGGTCGAACTCCGTGCGCAGCACAACCGGCTCGGCACGCTGCCAGAGTCCATCGGCAGGCTCGGCGCGCTACGCGAACTCTGGCTCCGCGGAAACGAGTTGACCGCGCTGCCGGAGTCCGTGGCCGGGCTCACCGAGCTGCGCGAGCTGGAACTCCGGGAGAACGCGCTCACCGAGATCCCGGCTGCGCTCGCCGGACTGCCGCTGCTGCGCCGCCTCGACCTGCGCGGCAACCGGATCACCGGACTGCCGCGCTGGCTGACCGAACCGGGCGAGTCGGCCGGGCTGCCGGGGCTGCCCGGGTCTCCGGTGCCGCCCGCGTTTCCCGCGTTGGAGAAGCTGGACCTGCGGTGGAACGAGGTGCGGCCGTCGCCGCAGGTGCTGGACGCGCTCGGCGCGCGCGGGTGCGTCGTCCTGTACTGAGCGGGCCGCCGGTCGGAGCGGCCGGAAAAGATCTCGCGCTCGGCCACCGGCCTGCTACGGTGGATGACATGAAGCGCGCTGCACTCGTCACGACGACGCCGGAGAGAGTCCCGGCGCGCTGACTGCTGACCTAGTCCGAAGCCCCGGGGCGAGTGCCCCGGGGCTTCGTCGTTCCCGGCTCCACTCGCCCGCAGTCCCAGAGTGGAGACCAGAACCATGAACGCCCAGCCCGCGCACGCCGCCGCCGCGTACGACAACGCCGTACACCACAGCGCCGCGCAGGACGGCGCCGTCCACGACCACCCCGCGCACGACCACCGCAGGCTCGGTCGTGAGCTCGACCTGTTCGACACCGACCCGCTGATGGGCGCCGGCCTGCCGTACTGGCTGCCCGACGGCGCCGCGATCCGGCACGCCCTGGAGGAGTTCATCCGCGGCCGTGAGCGCCGGGCCGGCTACCGCCACGTCTACTCCCCGGTGCTCGGCAAGCGCGAGCTGTACGAGATCTCCGGGCACTGGGCGCACTACCGCGAGGACATGTTCCCGCCCATGGAGCTGGGCTCGGAGGAGGTGGTGCTGCGGCCCAGCCTCTGCCCGCACCATGCCCTGATCTACCGCTCCCGTGCCCACAGCTACCGGGAACTACCACTGAGGATGGCCGAGTTGGGCGGTATGTACCGCTCCGAGCTGTCCGGGGTGCTGGGCGGGCTGACCAGGGTCCGGGCGATCCAGCTGAACGACGCCCATGTGTTCTGCACCCCGGAGCAAGCCGCCGACGAGGCCGTCGCCGCACTGGAGTTGATCCGCGAGGCGCACCGGGCGCTCGGCATCGTGCCGGTCCGCCACCGCCTCTCGCTGCCCGGCGCGGGCGGCAAGTACGTTGCCGATCCGGCGCTCTGGGAGCGTGCCACCGCGCTGCTCACCGACGTGCTGGAGCGGTCCGGCGTGCCGTTCGAGGCGGCGGAGGGCGAGGCCGCGTTCTACGGGCCCAAGATCGACGTGCAGATCGCCGACGGCGCCGGGCGCGAGTTCACCCTCTCCACCGTCCAGATCGACTTCCACCAGCCCGAGCGGTTCAACCTGCACTACATCGGCCCGGACGGCGCCAAGCACCGCCCGGTGATGGTCCATCGCAGCGTGATCGGCAGCGTCGAACGGGTGGTCGCCCACCTGATCGAGCTGTACGGCGGCGCGTTCCCGGCCTGGCTGGCGCCCGTCCAGGTCGTGCTGCTGCCGATCTCCGACGCCGAACTGCCGCAGGCCGAACGGCTCCGGCAGCGCTGCCTCGACCTCGGGCTGCGGGCCGAGGTCGCCGGGCCCGAGCACGGAAGCCTCGGTGCCCGGATCCGGGAGGCCAGGCTGGTGCCGTACCAGGCGGTGATCGGCGCCAAGGAGGCCGTGGACGACCGGGTCGCGCTGCGGCTTCGGGACGGCCGGCGGCTGGAGCCGCTGCCGGCGGAGGAGGCGTGGGCCCGGATCGGCGCGCTGGTCGCCGCCTGCGGTGCCGAGCTGTGGGAGGACGGCCCCGGGCGGTGAGCGGGCGGTGAGCGGGCCGGCGAGGGCGCGGCGCCCGTCGGGCCGGTGGCGAACGTACGACTGGTGCGGCTCGCGGTGTGTCGGCCGGGCCGTGGGCGGCGGCCGCCCGTCGAATGGGGCGCGGCGGCCGAGTCCACGGCCGCCGCTGTCCCCACCCGTACCGGAGGTATCCCGTGCGCATCCCGCGCAGGCTCGCCGCCCCCGCCCTCGCCGGCTCCCTCGCCCTCGCCGGGGCCGTCGCCGCCGCCCCGGCCGGCTCGGCCCAACTCCGCCCGCTGCCCGTACCCGACGGCCGCTACTGCGCCGCCGTGCTCGGGCACGTTCCAAACGCGGACGCGGCGTCGCCGGTCCTCGGGCGGGCCTGCGCACCGGACACCCTCGCCGACGCGCTCGCCGGGGCGGACGGCCCGACCCGCACGGCGGGGCGACCGGGCGACCGCGTGGTGCTGCTGGTGGAGGAGTAGCGGGCCGGGCCCGCCGGTCTGCCTCGACCGTCTGCCTGCCTGGCTGCCTGAGCGCCTCGGCCGGCTGGGCGCCTTGGCCGCCTTGGCCTTGGCCTGCCTCGGCCGCCGACCGCCGGGAGACGCCCGGCGGCCGGCTCGCGGCGGCGACCGGCGGCTACCGGTCCGCGGTGAGTCGGCCCGCGGCGCCCCAGTTCTCCGCCGGGTACTCCTGGATCCACACCGACACGCTCTCGGCGGGAACCTCCAGGGTCGCCACGAAGGCCTCGGTGATCCGCTCGACCAGCTCGCGCTTCTGCTCGACCCCGCGCGGGCCCTGCTGAATGGTGACGATGGGCATGTTCGGCTCCTGACCGGGTGTTCCCGCCGGGACTTCCGGCCGGGCTCTCCTGCCGGTTTCTCCGGCTGGGAACAGTCCACCCCACCGGGCCGTCGGCACCCAGACCCGATTCGCTCTGGCAGCGATCACGAATCCTGATCGTCCCCGGTCGCAGCGGTGCGGCGGCAGGCTTCCAGGAGCAGCCGGGGGAGCGGGGCGGTGCGCCGTACGGCGATCGAGGTCGGTACGGCCAGCGGGGTCCGGCAGGGGCGGAAGGCGATCCGGTGGGCGTTCGTCATCCGGGCGTTGGCGGCGTACACCACCGTCCACATCGGGGTGCCGGTGCCGATCGAGGCCAGGGTGTCCTGGAGGGTGCCGTCGTGCGCCGGGCCGGCGACCGGCCGGAAGCCGGCCCGGGCGCAGGCGTCCGTCACCAGGTCCACCAGGGCCGGGTTGTTGCGGCGCTCGGTGAGCCGCAGCGGCAGGTCGGCGAGGTCCGCGAGGTCGACCTCGGGCCGGTCGGCGAGGGCGTGCCGCGCGGGCAGCGCGAGCACCAACTCGTCCTGCCAGACGGGCAGGAAGCGGAGGTCGGGGCTGTCCTCGGCGACGGCACCGCGGACGAACGCGGCGTCGAGACGGCCGTCCGCCAGCCGCGCGAGCCGTTCCCGCACCGGGGCGGAGTGCAGTTCGACGCGCACCTCGGGGGCCCGCCGCTGGTAGGTGTCCAGGATCAGGTCGAGCCGCTCGCCGAGCCCGGTGACGGTGCCGAGCCGGAGGACGGCCGGTGCGGCCAGATCGGCGGCGAGGGCGCGGGCGGCGTCCTCGGCGGCCAGGACGTCCCGGGCGGCGGGCAGGAAGCGCTCGCCGGCCTGGGTCAGCCGGACGTGCCGGGGCGAGCGGTCGAACAGCTCGACCTTCAACTCCCTTTCCAGGCGCCGGACCTGCTGGCTCACGGCGGGCTGGCCGAGCAGCAGCTTCTCGGCGGCCCGGCCGAAGTGCAGCTCCTCGGCCACGGCGACGAAGCAGCGCAGCTGCCGTAGCTCCATGCGATCCCCTGCTCGAACTGTTGATCTGCCGATGGTCGGCCTGCCGTGGTCGGTCGGCCGGCGGCCGGCCCGTCCGTGGTCGACCCTGGCGGCCAAACGTATCGCGATATAGCGTGTTCCTGTTCGCGTCGTCGGCCGCACCGCCGACCCCATCGCGTGAAAGCCCTTCGTCGAGCTCAGGACGGGATGCATGCCGGGAGAGATCTCGCCCATCGGGAAGCCCACCGCAGGGTCCGCCGGGAAGCCCGCCGGAACGCCCTCCGGGCACGGTTCGCAGCCCGCGATGCGGGCCTCCCACGCGGACCGGGACCGGGTGGTCGAGCTGCTCCGGGTCGCGGCGGGCGACGGCCGGCTGACGTCCGACGAGCTGGACGAGCGCGTGGACGCGGCCCTGTCGGCGCGGACGGTCGACGAGCTGGCCGAACTCACCGTCGACCTGCCGACCGGGCCGGTCTCGGCCACCGGGGCCCTGGCCGAGGTCAAGGACGTGGTCCGGATCGACCAGCGGTTCAGTACGGTCGAGCGTTCGGGGCGCTGGGTGGTGCCCCGGCGGCTGGAGCTGTCCGCGGAGTTCTGCAAGGTGACGCTGGACTTCACGCAGGCGGTGATCACCCATGACGCCGTGCAGATCGCGCTGGACATGCGGGGCAAGACCCTGACGCTGATCGTCGCGCCGGGCATGGTGGTCGATGCCGACGGCCTGGCCCTGGAGTTCAGCAGGGTCAGGGACCGGCAGACGCCGGACCCCGACGTGCCGGTCCGGCTGCGCGTGGAGCTGGTCGGCAAGAAGACCTTCGGCCGCGTCGTCGTGCGGCAGCCGCGGAGGTCGCGCAGGCCGACCGGCCGACGACCCCTGGGGTAGCGCGCGCGGGCGGCGATCGCGCGGCAGTGCCCGACGCGCCCGCCCACGCCCTTGGTGTCCCCGCGCGGTCCTGCGCCGAACACCCCGACCACCGCGAGGACCGCCGTCCTTGACCGGCGTCGTTGGCCGGTGTCCCCGACCGGTGTTCCTGGCCCTGCGTCAGGGGGACGCGTCTCAGTCTCCGTAGGACTGAAGCTCGATCAGGTGACCGTCCGGGTCCCGCAGATGGGCGGTGCGGAGGTTCGGGCCCCACTCCGGCCGGTCGGTCGCCTTGACGGCCAGGGTGCCGCCGTGGCGCAGGCAGAGGTCGACCGCGGAGTCCACGTCGTCCACCCGGAAGACCAGCATCGCGGAGTCCTGCATGGGTGCGGCGGGGCGGGCGGGCGACCCGGCGGTGCCGAGGGTCGCGGCCATCATGGAACGGTCGAAGAGCACCAGGACGGCCTGGTCGGCGACGTCCCAGTTGGCGTACGGGCCCTCGGGTGTGCCCTTGACCAGGGCGGCGCCCGTGAACGGCGGCAGGATCGCGCCGTAGAAGGCGAAGCAGTCGGCGAAGCGGGTGACGAGCAGGCGGGGGTACAGGGCGTCCACGGGCGAACTCCTGGGTTCGGATCGGGTTCGGTCGGATCGGGTCGGGTCGGGTCGGGTCGGGGTGGCTCAGGTCGGCCACGGGCGACTCGGGTCCATTAGTGGGTCAGCACCCACTATAGGTGTGGACCCTAGAATGGCGCCATGGCCTCCGAGAACCCGCCCTCCGCGTCCGAGCGTCCCGCGCCCGAGGGCTCCGCGCCCGACCTCCAGGGACTCGAACTTCCCCCGTCCCTGTTGGATCTGAGCACCTATCTGCTCTCCCGGGTCGGCCGGACGGCCCGTGTCCGGCTCGCCGAGCGGCTGGCCGGACGCGGCCTGCGGCTCTGGCACATGGCGGTGCTCGCCTCGCTCGCCGACTTCGGTCCGCAGGCCCAGCGCGACCTCGTACGGCGGCTGAGTCTCGACCCGAGCGACCTCGCCAAGGTCGCCGACCAACTCGCCGCCGCCGGGTGCGTCGAGCGCGCCCGGGACCGCGCCGACCGGCGGCGGGTCTCGGTCTCGATCACCACCGCCGGGCGGGCGCTGCTCGCCGAACTCGACGCGCAGGCGCGGGCGGTGCAGGACGAGGTGCTGGCGCCGCTGGACGCGGGGGAGCGGCAGGTGCTGCAGTCGCTGCTGCTCCGGGTCCACCGGGGAACGGGGGAGCGGCGCACCGGTCCGTGACCGGTGACCGGGCCGGGGCGGCGGCCGGTCAGGCGGCGGGCGGGCCGGGCCGGGCCGGGGCGGCGGCCGGTCAGGCGACGGGTGGCCGGGGTGGCGGTCGGTCAGGCGGGCGGTCAGTCGGCGGGCGGCCCGGGGCGGCGGGCGCCTGCGAACTCGCCGGCCCAGCGCGGAACGTCGAGCACGTGCTCGACGCGGGCGACCAGCGTGCCGGTGCGCTCGGCGTGGATCATCGCGCCGTCGCCGACGTGGATGCCGACGTGGTGCAGCGGCGCGTCGGGGCGGGAGAAGAACAGCAGGTCGCCCGGGGCGAGCGCGTCGCGCTCCACCGGGGCGCTGCGGTTGAACTGGGCGACGGTGTAGTGCCCCAGCTCGACGGCACCCTCGCTGCCCCGGTACCAGCAGTAGAGCGAGAGGCCGCTGCAGTCGAAGCCCACCGTCGTCTCGCCCATGCACACGCCGTTGAGGTAGCCGTTCTGGTCGTCGCAGAAGCCGAGGCCCGCGCCGAGGCGGTCGCCGCCGCCCCAGGCGTACGGCACCCCGATCTGGGCGGCTGCCACGGCGGCGACCCGCAGGCCCAGCGCGCCGGCGGGCTCGGTGTCCCGTGCGGGGGGTGGGGTGGGCGTCGGGTGTGCGGCGTGTGCCGCCTGCGCTGCCTGCGCCGCCGGGGCGAGCGAGGGGGCGAGCGCCGGGACCAGGCCCGCCCCGAGGGCGAGGCCGAGCACGCGGCGCCGTCCGACGCCGGCGTCCTGGTCGCGGTCGGACGGTTGGCGTTCCATGGGGCGGCTCCCGGGCGGCGGTTGCGGGCGGAGGCACACGTGTGCAGGTGCGTGCGCGGGCACCAGGATCGCGTTCCGGTGGGGTCGCCCGCCATCACCCGCAACGGTGAATCGTGGGTGCACCGGCCTTGTGACCGCGGGGATTCCGTCGGTAAATCGTTTGACGGTCGTTCACATGGGGCCAACGATGGGCGCGAACGTTCGGTCGGGCCGTCGGAGGACCTCATGAGCAGCGCCGTCAAGTTGATCCGCACCACACGTCTGACGCAGGCCGTCGACTACGCCTACGGCGCGGTGGTCGACGCCCCGGCGCGCACGCTGTGGTTGGCCGGGGCCTGTCCGCTCGACGAGGAGGGCCGGACGGTCGCCGTCGGCGACTTCGAGGCGCAGGCCCACCAGGTGATGCGCAACCTGGTGACGGTGCTGGAGGACGCCGGCGCCGGGCTGACGGACATCGCCCGGACGACCGTGTACGTGGCCTCCGGTGACCAGGCGGACCTGGTGAAGGTGTGGAACGTGTACCGCGCGTACATGGGGGAGCACGACGCGCCCAGCACTCTGCTCGGCGTCTCGGTGCTCGGGTACGACGACCAGCTGGTGGAGGTGGAGGCGGTGGCCGTGCTGCCCTGATCGCCCGGGTTCCCGGGAACCCGGGAACCCGGGAACCCGGGAGCCCGCGGGCCCAGGAGTCCGGAGCCGGTTGGCCCGGGCGATCACGGCGGCACGTGAGCCCGCCCGTCGCTCGGTCAGCCCGCGGCGGGGCCCGTGGCGAGCAGGGCGTCCAACTGCCGGTAGCCCTCGACGACGCCGTGCTCCATGCCGCTGGCCAGGATGGCGTCCCGGGCCGCCAGGCTGTCGACCACCGACAGCACGGTGACCCGGGTGCGGCCCTCCCCGGCGGGCTCGAAGGTGGCGGTGTCCAGTGAGACGCCGTCCGGCACACCCTCGAACGTGAAGGTCTGGACGAGCCGGGTGGTCGGCCGGACTTCGTGGAAGGAGCCGTAGAAGGCGGCGATCTCCTGGCCCTCGCGGTGCATCGTGTAGCGGTAGTGCCCGCCCGTCCGGGCCTCCCAGGTGTCGATCTTCATCTCCAGGTCCTTCGGGCCGAGCCACTGGGCGACCAGCTCGGGCTCGATCCAGGCCCGGAACACCCGCTCCTGCGGGGCGTCGAACTCGCGGACGATCCGGATGGTGGGCAGCTGCGGGTCCGCCTCGATGTGGGTCTCGGGGCCGGTGGTGGAGGTCATGACGGGTCTCCTTCGCTCTGCTGGGGTCGGTCCTTGCCGTGGCTGTCGCTGTCGTCGCTGCTGTCGCTGTCGCTGTCGGTGGAGGTGGAGGTGGTGGCGGGCCCGGTGTGGGCATCGTCGTCCGCCGGCTCCGCGAGGAGGGCGTCCAGGCGGCCGAAGCGCTCCTCGGCCTGGCGCCGGTACCGCTCGATCCAGCTCGTCATCAAGTCGAACACCTGCGGCTCCAAGTGGCACGGCCGTCGCTGCCCGTCCCGGCTGCGACTCACCAGTCCGGCCTCCTCCAGCACCTTCAGGTGCTTGGAGACGGCCTGCATGGACATCGCATAGGACTCGGCCAACTCGCCGACGGTCGCGTCCCGCAGTGACAGCCGGGCGACGATGTCCCGTCGCGTCGGATCCGCCAGGGCCACGAACGCCCGGGACAGCTGGTCGACAGCCACCATGCACTCCTGCTCTTCCTCAACCGATTGGTTGAGAACAACGCTACGCCGCCTCGCGTGCTTGTTCAACCGTTTGGTTGCGAATGATCCGCCGTGCAGACCGTGCAGACCGTGCAGACCGTGCAGGCCGTGCAGGCCGTGCAGGCCGTGCAGACCGCGCCGCCAGCCCGGCGGCCCCGAGCCACCGGTGTGGGATCATGATCGGATGCCTCAGGACCCCGAATCGTCGACCGGCCCGCTGCGCGGGCGGTGGCCCCTCGCGCCCTCCAGTTCGGCCGACTGGCTGACCGAGCTGTGCGGCGACGGCGTGCTCGGGTTCATGCCGCCGGCGATGCCCGATGCCGCCTGGGTGCTCAACGCCATGTACGAGCACGAGCAGGGGCCGGGCGAACTCACCCACCACGAGTACCGCCGGGCCCGGCTGGCGGACGGGAGCGCGCAGCCCCTCGTCCTCGTGGGCGTGGACCTCGACGCCGTGGGCGTGGCCACGGGCGGTGACCTCGGCCGCGCCGAGCACCCCGGACCCGGCTGGCGGCGGTTGCGCTGGGCCGAACTCGCCGAACGGACCGGCGACCCCGTCGTGCCCGAGGGGCAGCTGCCCTGCCACCACTGCTTCCCGTCCGCGAGGAAGGGCGGCAGCTGGCCGCTCGGGATCGTCCCGCCCACCGAGGGGAGCCTCGACCGGGAGACCTGGAACCGCCTGATCGCCGTCCTCACCGAGCACAGCCCGGCCGGCCCGGACACCCGCTGCCTGGCCTACTACAACCCGCTGATGATGGCGGCCGACGACCTCGACAAGCACCACGTGCGCGAGGGCCGCCTCGGCGACGCCGAACTCCTCTACGACACCGACGACGTGGACTCCAGCCCCTCCAACCTCTGGGCCGCCGACCGCTCCTGGGTGCTGTGCACCGACTACGACCTCTGGGCCACCAAGGTCGCCGGGCCCCCGGCCCTCGTCGAAGCCCTGCTGGGCGACGTCGAGTTGGAGGCACTGCGGCTGCCCTGGGCGAGCTGACGCCGGGCCGGGCCGAAAACCGCTTGAACCGGCATCGCACCGGTGTGCCAAGCTGACGCGGTGATTCCGAACCTGGCCCCCGGCCGCCTGAGCTGGCACGACGTGGACCCGGCCCGTCACCCCTTCGACGAGGCATCGGTCGAGCGGGAGGTCCGCGGGCTCGGGCCGGCCCTGCGCGTGCCCTCCGCGTCCGACGCCCCCACGGGCGACGCCGAGCGGCGCGAGTGGAGCCGGAACGTGGCCGCGCCCTGGGCCGGCGCCATGTCCTACGCCCTCGCGCAGCACTACGGCGGTTGGATCGTCGGCTGGCGCTGGGCCATCGGCGAGGGGGACTACGACGGCGGGCCGATCGACAGCTGGTGCTGCCCGCCGCACTCGGTGACCACCCCGGAGGAGACGCTGGGGCGGGTCGTCGCGGCGGTGCGCGAGTGGCGCGCCTGGCTGGAGGACCTCGCCGAACGGTTCGAGGCGTACCCGCTGGACCCGGCCGCCATCGGGGAACAGCGGGCCCTGTGGCAGAGCGCCGCCCGCAGCCTCATCCTGCACGTGGCCGACCGCACCTGCGGCGACAGCGGCTGGTACGGGCACTGCAAGCAGGTGCTCACCTGGTTCCTCGCCCGCTGGGGTGTCGCGCCCGACACCGCCCGGGAACTCGTCGAGGAGGCGGTCGGCGGGCGATTCACGAGCTGGGTCAGCCCCGACACCGTCCTGGTCCACGAGGTCGCCGAGCGGCTGGCGGAGTCGCTGCCGCCGGTGGCAGCGGCCGCCGACCGGCCCGTCGAGGCCGCCGACCGGCCCGCCACGGCCGCGGCCGTACCGGACCACCTGGAGCGCTGGCTCGCCGTGCGCCCGGACGTGGCCTGGCCGGAACCCTCGGCGGAGGCGACGCCCGGGCCGGTGACCCCGACCCGCGACGGAGCCGCCGAGGACATCCGTGCCTTCGACGGCTCCATCGACCCCGCCCGGGCGGACGGCCTGCTCGCCGCCCTCGACCGACTCCGCGCCGACGCGGCACGCGGCGCCGCCCTCGACTTCGAACTGCTCCGGGGCTGGCAGCAGCACGTGCTGGGCACACCGGAGCCGCCGCGCTTCCGCACCCTGCCGGCCTTCGCCAAGGGCGGCGGGGAGCGCTACGGCATCGCCCCCGACACCCGCGCCCACTTCGACGCCTGCCTCGCCGAGAGCGCCTGCGCCGCCGAGGGCGCCGGTCCCGCCGGTGATGCCGACGGTGGCGGGTCGCTCCCGCTCACCGTACGCGCCGCCCGCGCCTACCTCGACGTCTGCTTCTTCCACCCCTTCGACGACGGCAACGCCCGCGCGGCCTTCCTCACCCTCCTCTTCGTGCTCGCCCGCGAGGGCGTCGGGCTCGACGGCGTCACCCTGCTGCGCCGCATCACCTTCCAGGCCGACAATCCGCAGGACCCGCTGGTCCTCGCCCGCCACATCGGCTTCCACCTCGACGAGACCCGCCGCAACGCCGCTGCCGTGAAGGAGTCCTGAAGCCTGTTGCGGGGGGCGGGTGCAGGCAGCCCGACGTGTGCCCCGGCCTGCTGGTTCACGCGGTTCGGGCGAGTGGTGCATGTGGGCGACGGCAGGCGGCCGATGGTGCGGCGGATCCCGCGGAGGCGCCGGTGGGCGCGGTTCTTGTGCGGACCGGCGGGTTTCTCACTCGCAGATGAGGTCGCCGGGGACGTGTGCCGAGTCCTTCCCGTCCGGGAACCGGGCGCGGTCGGGGAAGACGGTGCCGTCCGGGCGGCGGACGCGGGCTTGCAGGACGCCCAGTGCGGCCCACGGGGTGCTGACGGCGTAGACCGTGCGCGGGCCGCGGGTGCCCGGGAAGCGGGCGACGGTCCGGACGGCGAGGTGCTGGTCGCCGCAGACGATGTCCTGGACCTCCTCCTGGTCCGCGCAGAGGAAGCTCACCCACCGGCCGCGACGGCACGGCCACGGGGAGGGCGACTGCGCGTCGAAAGGAAACCAATCGTTCGGTTTTTGTGAGCGAAAGGATTTCCCTGGGTAAGTCGAACGGCAGTGGCTGGCGGGTCGCGTGGTGACGGACCGTCGGACGGGGCTCGGCGGACTGCGGGGAAGGGCGAGTGGTTGGGGGATTGCCCGACATCGTCTTGTCGGTTGCGGGTGGGGCGTAGCTAAGATACGGGGTGTTTGGTTTTGTTTTCCGGGATCTCAGGGCGGGGTGGTTGCGGTGGTACGGCAGGAGCGGGCGCTCCGGACGCGTCGGCTGATCCTGGAGGCGGCGGCATCGGTCTTCGACGAGTTCGGGTACGAGGGAGCGACCATCGGGGAGGTGGTGACCCGGGCCGGGGTGACGCGCGGTGCGGTCTATTTCCATTTCGCGTCGAAGCGGGATCTCGCACAGGGCGTGGTCGAGGAGCAGTTCTCCCAGGACGGGGTTCCCGAACGGAGCTGCAAGCTCCAGGAGTTCGTGGACACCGGGATGGTCGTGGCGCATCTGATGCCGCGTGACCCGCTGCTGAGCGCGGGTGCCCGGCTCTCGCTCGGGCAGGACCTGTTCGACGACCTCGGCGGGGGAGCCATCCCCGGGTGGATCGACCGGATGGAGGCGCTGCTGACCGTCGCCGGCGAGCGCGGTGAGCTGCTGCCGCACGTCGTTCCGGCGGACACCGCGTGGCTGGTCATCGCCGCCTGGACGGGGGTCCAGATCCAGTCCCAGAAGCTCTCCGGGCGCGCTGACCTGGAGCTTCGGGTGTCCGGGCTGTTCCAGCACCTGATGCCGAGCATCGCCGTGCCGGGTGTGCTCGGCTCGCTGCGGATGGGGCCGGACCGGGGCGCCCAGGTGGTCGCCGAGATCGCCGCGGCCCGTGCGTCGGACGACGGCGTGGACGGGGACGGCGGCGACGAGGGCGGTGCGGTGCCGGTCGAGCAGCAGGCAGGGGTCGGCGTGGGCTGACGCCGGATCAACCGGCCTCCCGTCCGCGGGAGGTGGGCGCGCGAAGGCGCGGTGGCGGTGGCGGGATGCGGGGGTCCTGCGCCGCCTTTGTTTTGCGCTGCGGCCGGTACGGAGGGTGGCGGAGCGGATCCAGCGGGTGAGCGGGCGGCCCTCAACTGAAAACAAACAGCACGTTCGGTTTTGTATTGACAAACCGCGCGTCCTGTTTTTCACTGGAGACAGTTGCCCCCTGGGCTTGTCGACCCGGGTGCCGGCCGCGGCGGAAGAGCCTGCGGCGTTCCGTGTGATTGGGGTGGTCATCGTGGAAATTCGGGTGCTCGGGGCGCTGGACGTCCGGGTGTGCGGGGTGTCGGTGGTGCCGTCGGCGCCGAAGCCGCGCCAGGTGCTGGGGCTGTTGGCACTTCGTGCCGACCAGGTGGTGTCGGCGGGGGTGCTGGCCGACGAGCTGTGGTCCGGCCGTCCGCCGCGCAGCGCGCGCACCACCGTGCAGACGTACGTCCTCCAACTGCGCGACCTGATCGACCGGGCGCTCGCCCAGGGGGACGGCGGCCCGGGGGCGTCCTGCGCCAAGGACGTCCTGGTCACCTCGCCCGGCGGCTACATGCTGAACAGCGGCGGCGGGCTGACGGACGTCCGCGAGTTCGAGCGGCTGGCCGGCACGGGCTACCGGGCGATGGACGGCGAGGACCATCCGCTGGCCGCCCGGATGCTCGGCGAGGCGCTCGCACTGTGGCGCGGACCGGCCTTCGCGGACGTCCCGATCGGCGGCCAACTCGCCGTCGAGGCCAAGCGGTTGGAGGAGACCCGGCTCTGCGCGCTGGACCAGCGGATCGACGCCGACCTGCGGCTCGGGCGGCACCGCGTGCTGCTCGCCGAACTCACCGTCCTGGTCGACCGCTACCGCACCCACGAGAGCCTGCACGGCCAGTACATGATCGCCCTGCACCGCTCCGGACGGCGCGGCGAGGCCCTGGAGGCCTACCAGCGCCTGCGGAACACCCTGGTACGGGAGTTGGGCATGGAGCCCTCGGTCGGACTGCGCCGCCTGCAGCGCTCCATCCTGCTCGCCGCGCCGGAGCGACCCGCCGCGTCGGACCGGACCGCTGTGCCGGAGCGACCCGCCGCGTCGGAGCGGACCGGGCGCGAACCCGTCGCCGCCGGAGCCGGGTTGCCGGAGGCGGCGGCCCGACTCAGCCGGGTCGGCTGAGCAGGTCGGTCGCAGGGCCCGTCGCCCGCCCGCGAGTTCGCCGGGGTCTGGTCGGAACGTGCTTGTCGTCGTGAGGGGTTGTGGGACGAGTGGTCCAGGAGAGGTCGGAACGGACGCGCGGGCGGCTGGTGGAGGCGGGGGCGGGGCTGTTCGACCGCTGCGGCTACGCCGGTGCCACCCTCGGCGAGATCGCTGCAGCCGCAGGGGTGACGAAGGGGGCGCTCTACTTCCACTTCGCCTCCAAGGAGGAGCTGGCCAGAGCGGTCTTCGAGCAGGCCGAGCGCTCGCTGCGGTCGGCCTGCGGCGACCACCGTGCCGTCGACTCGCCGCTCCAGGCGCTGATCGACGCCGGGTACTGGCTGGTCGACGCCCTGGGGACGGACCCGGTGGTCCGGGCGGCGTTCCGCCTCGGCCGCGCGGGCGGCTGGCAGACGGACCACGCGACGGGTGGGTCCGGGGCGGGTGGCCCTTCCGCAGGTGGACCGACCGCGGGCGGGCCCTCTGCGGGCGGGCTCGGGGCGGGAAGGCTCGGGTCGGGCGGGTTCGGGTCGGGCGCAGCCGGGGCGGTGGATCCCCGGCGGGTCTTCGCGGGTGTGCGCGGCTTCCACGGCGTCTGGGCCGGCGTCGTCCGGGACCTGCTGGCCGGAGCCGACCGCGCCGGTGAACTGCGCGACCGCTCGGACGGTCTCGGCCCGGAGACGCTGGTCGTGACCGCCGCCTGTGGTCTGGAGGTGGTGTTCGCCGACGGCTGCCCCGCCGAGGAGCGTGCCCGTCGGGTCGGCGCCCTCTGGGACTGGTTGCTGCCCTGCCTGGTGCCTCCCGGCAGGGCCGACGGATACCGCACCAGGCCGCCGGCGCCCCAGCCGACCTCACCGGCGCCGCAGCCCGTCTGACCGGCGGCGTGACCGTCCGGCCGGCGGCGTAACCGTCGGACCGGCGCGCGGATCCGCAGGAGCGGAGGGCGATCCCGCCCGGCGGGCGAAGCGGAAGCGGGGAGTGGGCGCCCTCCACCGCGCCCTGGGGCGGCCCGCGGGTCGGCCCCCGGGCCGACTGCCCGGTGGGCGCCCGACGGAGCGCACGCGCTCGCCCGACCGAGCGGCAAGGGCCGGGGGCCGCAGCACGGTTGATCATCCTCGGCGGGCCGTGCGGTAAGGTGGTTGACGCCGAGTGTGACCGCGACCCAGGGAGGTGAGACCCATTACCGGAATGTCCGAGCGGGTGCTCCCTGAGTGCGGCCGTGCGGTCGCCGCGCGCGCGTAGCGTAGGCGGCGTGCCGACGGTGTCGGCCCTGGCGGGAGCCCTGACGGAGTCCTTCTCCTCCGTTCCTCCTCTTCCCGTCTTCCCCTAAGGGGTTCTCTTGCCGGTCTTCTCCTCCGCCGCTCTCCGATCCTCGGTGGTCTCCCGACTGCGCGCAGCCGGTTGCGTGTTCGCCGAGGACGAGGCACGTGTCCTGCTCTCCGCCGCCGCCTCGCCCGCCGACCTCGCCGCCATGGTCCGTTCCCGCGCCGAAGGCCGTCCGCTCGAACACGTCGTCGGCTGGGCCGAGTTCGCCGGTCTGCGGATCGCCGTCGACCCGGGTGTCTTCGTCCCGCGCCGGCGCAGCGAGTTCCTGGCCGCCGCCGCGACCGCGCTGACCGGCCCGCCCCGGGGCCCGGGCGCGGTGGTGCTCGACCTGTGCTGCGGCAGCGGCGCGCTGGGCGCCGCCGTGGCGGCCGGGGCCGCGCACCCGGTCGAGCTGCACGCGGCGGACATCGACCCGGACGCCGTCCGCTGCGCCCGCCGCAACCTGGCGGGAATGGGCGGGCTGGTCCACCGGGGCGACCTGTTCGCCGCCCTGCCCCCGGAGCTGCACGGCCGGGTGGACGTGCTGATCGCCAACGTCCCGTACGTCCCGACGGGCGACCTCGCGCTGCTGCCGCCCGAGGCGCGGCTGCACGAGGCCCGGCCGGCGCTCGACGGGGGAGCGGACGGCCTGGACGTGCTGCGCAGGGTGGTCGCGCAGGTGCCGCGGTGGCTGGCGGCGGACGGCGCGCTGCTGTTCGAGACCAGTGAGCGTCAGGTGGCGGCGGCCCTCGCGGTGGCGCGGGAGGCCGGGCTGACGGCGGCGGAGAGCCGGCACGAGGACCTGGACGCCACGGTGGTCACCGCGACGCTGGGGTGAGCCGTGGCCCGGGGCGCGCGGTGGTCGCCGCCCCGGGCCGGTGGCCGGTCCGGCCCGCTCAGAGGTGGGTGCCGTACACGTGGTCGACCGGGATGGTGAGCAGCACCCGGCGGTCGGCGACCATCACCTCGCGGTACTCCTTCCAGTCGGGGTGCTCGCCGGCGGCGCGGCGGTAGTAGTCGACCAGGGCCTCGACCTCGGGTCCGTCGGGGTCGGTTCCCGGGCCGGTGAGGGCGGCGACGCCCTCGGCGGTGGCCCAGGAGCGCCCGTCCGGCCCGGTCACCTCCAGGCTCACCCGGGGGTCGCGGCGCAGGTTGGCGGTCTTGGCCAGCCCGTCCCGGGTGGAGACCAGGATGGCGTTCGCCTCCCGGTCGTAGAACGGCAGGACGGGGGAGAGTTGGGGCCGGCCGTCCGCCTTGATGGTGGCGAGGATGCCGAGGCGGCTCTGCGCGAGGAGCGCGTACGGGTCGAACGGTGTGGCGGTCATGGGAGCATCATCGGCCTTCACACCGGTGTGAAGGTCAAGGCGGGCCGGGCGTGTTGCGCGGGCGGCGCCCATGATGGCACGCGTCGCGGGCCGGGTGGGGAGGTTCGGCAATCCGGTGCGACGTCCGTCGGGGCGGGGCTATGGTCGGGGCGAGAACATGACGTTCCGTCGGATTTCCGTGACGGACCGTCGACGACCGCGCCGCCCGAGACCGAGGGGACACCGCACGATGGCACGCGAACGCAGGCCCGTGGAACTGCTGGAGTTCTCGGACGACCTCCACTACGAGGACGTCACGCCGCTGCGGGCCTTCCTCGACGCCCGGCTACGCGAAGTGGTCGAGGCCCAACCCGAGGGCACCGACGCCCGGTTCGCCGCCGAGCGCCTGGCGGACGTCACGAAGTCCGACTGCATCTTCCTGTCGGACGTCCTGGGCGCCTGGGAGGACGTGCTGATGGAGGGCCGCGGGGACGAGCCCGGGTGGACGCAGCGGATGCGGCAGGACGGCGTCCTGTGGTGGGCGCGGCTGTGCAGGACGGCGGAGCGGTTCCGCGACCACCCCGACCACCGCAGCCGGTGGCGGCCGCTTCCGTTCATGAACCTCGCGCACGCGGAGTTCATGGCGGGCCTGACCGACCGGGCGGGCGGCGTGTACGGGGACGGGGCGCACCCGTGATCCCCGCCGGGCAGGGACGGGTCGGGGCGGGCCGGTCCGGGGCGGTGATCGGGGAGCCGGGTTGTCGGTGCCGGCTGGTACGGTCCGGTCATGGAGAAGCGAGTGCCCTTCACGGGTGAGGAGAAGGAAAGCCTTCACGTCGCACTGGACCGGCACCGCGATGCGGTGCTGTGGAAACTGGAGGGCTTGGACGACGAGCAGTTGCGCCGGCCGATGACGCCGTCCGGGACGAACCTGCTGGGGCTGGTGAAGCACCTCGGTGGTGCCGAACTCGGGTGGTTCCGGGAGACGTTCGGCCGGGAGACGGGGCCGTTGCCGTTCGACCTCGACGCCGACGAGATGTCCGACATGCGGGTGGAACCGCACGAGTCGACGGCGGACATCCTGGAGTTCTACGCGCGGGCGCGGGCCGGTGCGGACGAGACCATCCGGGAGCTCGCGCTGGACGACCTCGGGACGTCGTGGTCGGGCAACACCGTCTCGCTGCGCTGGGTGCTGATCCACATGACGACGGAGGTCGCGCGGCACGCCGGGCACGTGGACATCCTGCGGGAGCTGATCGACGGCGGCACGGGGGACCACAACCGGCGCTGAGCCGGGGCCGGTCGGGCCCTGCTCCGGTCGGGCGCTGCTCCAGTCGGGTCCATCCGGTCAGGCCTGTGTCCGGTCAGGCCCTCAGGTTCCGGTCGGGGCCGGCTTCCCGACGGCCCGGGCCAGCGCCTCCGCCGTTTGCCGGACGTCCGCCTCGGTGGTGCGCCAGTTGCTGAACGCCGCGCGCAGGGCGGGCCGGTCGGCGTAGCGGGTCGGGGTGAGGAAGGCCTCGCCGGCCACCTCGGCGGCGAGGTCGGCGAGGCGCTCGGGCGTGGGATCCGTCGCCAGGGTGAAGCAGACGACGTTCAGCCGGACCGGGGCGAGCAGGCGCAGGCCGTCGATCCGCTCGACCGCCTCGCCGAGTGCGCGGGCGCCCGCGACGTTGCGCTCCACGATCTCCCGGTGGCCGGAGCGCCCGTACGCGCGCAGCGTGAACCAGGCCGCCAGGGCGCGCAGGCGGTGCGAGTTCTCCGGGGTGAGGTGGACCAGGTCGGGGTGGTCGCCGAGAGGGCCGAGGTAGGCGGCGGCGTTCCGGAACACCCGGGCCTGCAGGTCGGGGCGGCGGGTGAACTGGACGGCGCTGTCGTACGGCACGTTGAGCCACTTGTGCAGGTCGACGCAGACCGAGTCGGCGAGGTCCAGGCCGGCCACCAGGTGCGCGTGCTGCGGCGACAGCGCGGCGAAGGCGCCGAACGCGGCGTCCACGTGCAGCCAGAACCCGTACCGCTCGCGGAGGGCCGCGATCGCCGGCAGGTCGTCGAAGTCGACGGTGTTGACCGTGCCCGCGTTGGCCACCACGACGCACGGCCCGTCGGCCTCGGCCAGCGCCCGCTCCAGCGCGGCCACGTCCACCGCCTCCCGGCCGGGCAGCAGGGGCACGTCGTGCAGCGCCGTCCGGCCCAGGCCCAGCACCGACAGCGCCTTGGGGACGGAGGAGTGCGCGCCGCCAGACAGCACCCGGACCGGGCCCAGCGCGCCGACCCCGTCCTCGGCGACGTCCACGCCGAGCCGCTCGCCCAGCCACTCACGGGCGATGGCCAGCCCGACCGTGTTCGACATGGTCGCGCCGCTCACGAAGGTGCCGTGGTGCGCCGGGGACAGCCCGAACAGCTCGCGCAGCCAGCCGACCGTCTCGCGCTCCAGCTGCTGACCGGCCGGGTCCAGTGAGGAGTTGGAGTTCTGGTCGGTGGTGGCGGTCAGCCAGTCGCCCGCCAGCGCCGCAGGGGTCGCACCACCGGTCACGAATCCGAAGTACCGCGGCCCGGCGCTCGCCGACAGCCACGGCTCCCACCGCTCGGCGAACTCCGCCAGCGCCGCGGGCAGGCCACCGCCGGCCGTCGGCAACCCGCTGCCGCCGGCCGTCGGCAACCCGTCACCGCCCGCCCGCGGGATCACGGACCGCACGTCGAGGCCGTCGAGGAAGGCGAGGGCGTGCTGCCGGGTCTCCTCCAGGAGTTCGGGCAACCGCGCGAGGTCGGCGGCGAGTTCGGGGTGCATCGGGTTCTCCGTTGATCGGCTGTGCGGTTGACCGGCTGTGCGGTTGATCGACTGCGTGGTTGATCGACTGCGTGGTTGATCGGCTGTGTGGCTGATGGGTGTGCGGCCGAGAGTAGTGGCCGGCCGGGCCGCCGTCCCGGGCCAATCCGGTACGGGTGGCCCGGTCCGGACGGGGAGTTGTGGGTGCGGCGGGCTAGCGTGGCGGACCATGGACGCTCGACAGGCGGTACCGGACCTCGCCTCCGCGGACGCGGCGGTGCGTCGCGCGGCGGTGCGGGCCCTGCACGCGTGCGGGGACGCGGGCAGCTCGCAGGCGGCGAGCGTGCTGCCGCTGCTGGGGGATCCGGACGCCGAGGTGCGGCAGGCTGCGGTGCGGCTGTTCTGCTCGTGGGGCGAGGGCGTCGTGCCGCTGCTGCAGCGGGTGCGCCGGGACGGTCCCGGCGGCGGCTGAGCGCCCGCTACGGCCGGGCCCAGGCGTACTGGTGGAGTGCGCAGAACGACGGCTCGGCCGTGCTGGTCGCCGAACGCGGCGCGGCCGTGCGGCGGTTCGCCTACATACCGGGCGAGGACACCGGGCACCTGGAGCTCGGCGCGCCGCTCGGGTACGAGCAGCGGCGCCGGGCCGAGCTCGGCTTGCTCCCGCTCGTGGCGGGCCGGCTGCCGGCGGAGGGGGACGAGGAGGACGAGTGGATGTGGGAACTCCTGGAGCTGGCGCCCCGCCTGGCGGGCGAGCTGAGCCTCGACCCGCTGTCGCTCGGGCCGGGCACGCCGGTCCGCGGCACCGGCGTGCTGGCACTCACCCCGTACGGGCGTCGGATGCGGCCGCCGGCGGGGGCGTTGCGGCTGTGACCCGGCACAGCTCGGTGACGGCGGCGCGGATCGCCTCGTCGTCCACGAAGGCGCGCCAGGCGCCGGACGTGCTGAGGCGTTCGTCGCGGGTCAGGGCCTCGGCCAGGACGGCGGCGGCGGGGCGGGCGGCCGGGCCGATGCGGGTCAGGTGGCGGACGGCCTGCAGCATGGCCGGGTAGTAAGTGCCGGCGGGGAGGCGGCGGCAGGCGTCGAGCAGGGCCGGCACGGCGGTGTCGGTGTCGCCGGTGGCGGCCCACAGGGCGTGGGCGGCCTCGACGCTGACCCAGTCGTACGGGTCGGCGACCAGCGCGCGGAGGCGGTCCCGGTACGGGGCGGCGTGCGGGCCGAGGTCGGCGAGTTTGCGCAGCGCGGGCCCCACGAAGCGGCCGTCGGTTGCGGCCGGGCCCAGCACGGCGAGTGCGGGTCCGGGCTCGCCGCCGAGCCGCCAGCAGGCCCAGGCGGCGAGTTCCGCGTCCGCTCCGGTGGCGGTGGCGCCCGCGGCGTTGGAGCGCGCGGCGGCAGTGGTGCGGGCGCGCAGGAGGGTGAGGGCCTCCTCGCCGGCCGGCTGCCGGATCCCGGCCAGCGCGGTCGCCGCCGGGGCCCAGGTCGCGTCGTCCGCGAGCAGGCCGAGCAGCTCCGGCACGGCGGGCGCGGCAGCCGGCCCCCAGCCGGCCAGCACCTCGCAGAGCGGGCGGGCCAGCGTGGGGGCGGAGCCGCGCAGGTGGGCGCGGATCGACGGCAGGAGGGCGTCCGCGTGCTCCCGGAGCGGGGCCAGCAGTTCATGGATGCCGGGGAGTTGCGGGTCGTGGTGGGTGCCGAACCGGGCGTGGTGCACCCCGGCGGCGCCGAAGGCGGTGGCGCGACCGCCCGCGGTGACCAGGTCGACGACGGCGGGGACGCAGCGCGGGTCGCCGATCCGCGCCAGGGCCCACGCCGCCGCCTCGCGGACGGCTTCGCCCGCCCGGGTGCTCCGGGTGGCGGTGTCGTCGAGCAGTGCGGCCACCGCGTCGGCGTGGTCGGCCGCGGCGCTGCCGAGACAGGCGAGCAACTCGACCGAGCGGTAGCGGACCTCGGTGTCCGGATCGTCCAGGCGCGCCGCGACGGCGGGCAGCACGGCCGGCACCGCCGAGCGCCACCGGGAGAGCAGCCCGCCCGCCTGGCCCAGTGCACCGGTGCGCTGTTCCGGGTCGGGGTGCTCGGCGAGCAGGCCGAGGACGTACGCGGGCGAGGCGCCGGGGAACAGGCCGGCCGTCCAGCCCTGGACGCCCTGGACACCGCAGTCCGCCGTGCTGGTCTGCCGCCAGAGCTCCACCCCCGGGTCGCGGACCGCGTCCAGGACGAGGCCGAGGTGCCGGCCGGCGAGGCCCGGATCGTCCGGGGCCAGCGCGTGCACGGCCGCCAGCCGCAGTTGCGGTTCGGGCGCGTCCAGCAGCCCGCGCAGCAGGGCGGTGGTCCGGGTGGACAGGCCTGCGGTCGGCTCCCGGCGGGCGGCGTGGCCGAGGGCGATCACCAGGTCGAGGCGGGTGGCGGGATCCTCCTCCGCCTCCCACCGCGTCAGGAGGGCGGGCAGCGTCCGCGCCCCGGAGCTGCCGCAGCCTCCCAGCAGATCGGCGACGGTCCGGCGGATCGCGGGGTCGGGATCGGACAGCTGACCCAGCACCTCGGGCAGCGCCCGCTCCCAGGCCGCCCCCCACGCCGGATCGACCTGCGTCTCGGCGACGAGCGCGGCCTCACCGCTCAGCCTCGTCAGCAGGTCCAGCAGCTCCAGCCGCTCACGCCGGGCCACGACGTCCGGCCGGGCGGCCAGCCGGACCAGGTACGGCAGGGCGGCCGAGGCGGCGGAGCAGACCCAACCACCCTGGTGGAACAGGAGGTTGTCCAGATCGCCCGCGGCCTCCCAGGCGTCCTCCCGGTCGGGGCCGGCGCAGCGCCGCAGCAACCCGGGCACGTCCGCCGCGGAGCCGTAGTTGTGCTGCAGCCCGGCCCAGTCGATGCTCTCCAGTCCCTCCCACATGGGCGGACCCTATCGCGTGGTCCGAACGTCGGACTGCGGACTGCGGACGCCCGGGCAGCTCGGCACGCCTGTCGGTGCGCATGGCCAGTCGCGATCCGGTCTCACATCGCAGCACTGATCACCAACCGGACGGACACATCCGATCAAGTGCTCAGCCCATCACAGCGATACGCCTCAGACGGTGTCGGGGAGCGGGGTCTCGTCGGGGTGGACCGATGCCGTGGGGGCCGGGTCGTCGTTCGGGCGGCGGGTGCGTTCCGCCCAGGCGGCCAGCGGCGGGCCGGCCGCGCCGAGGGCTGCGAAGAACACGCCGAGCAGCAGCCAGCCCGAATGTCCGAAGCCGAGGACGACCGTCGTGAGGACCGCCGGGGCCAGGGCCTGACCGGTGTTGAAGCCGACGCCGAGGAGTCCCTGGTACTGCCCCTGGGCGTGGTCGGGGGCGAGGCCGAAGCCGAGCGCGTAGCCGCCCGAGGACTCCCACACCTCCCCGAGGCTGTGCACGCCGACGGCGAGGACGACGAGCGCCGGCGCGACCCAGACCGGGACGTCCGCGGTCAGGGCCATCAAGGGGCAGCTGACCAGGAAGCACAGCCCCGCGAGGCGGAGCGCCCGACCGCCCTGGTGCGGAGTCTCCACCCGGGAGCCGATCCGGCTCTGGAGCAGCACGCACACCGCGCTGTTGACCGCGTAGACCGCCGCCACCGTCCAGCGGGGCGCGTCGGTGTGGGCGGAGAGCCAGATCGGCAGCAGCAGCGAGACGGTCTGGTACTGCAGGCCCATCGCGCCGTAGAGCGCGACGAAGGACACGAACGGCCGGTCGGACAGGACGGCGGCGCGGTGGTGCTCCTCGGGCCGGGGCAGCGGCCGGTAGTCCGGGAGGCCGCGCACGGCGATCAGGGCGGCGCAGGCGAAGCTGGCGGCATTGGCGAGGATGAGCGCGGTGTACGCCGTGCGGGTGCCGACCGAGACGGCGAAGGCGGCGCCGAGGGTGCCCAGGACCACGCCGAGGTTGACGAAGGTGCGGAGTCTCGCCCGGAAGGCGGCCGGGCGCTCGCCGCCGGCGCGGGCGATGAGCGCGCCGCCCGCGGCGCCGGCCGCCGTCGCCGCGAGCCGGTCCAGGGTGGCGACGACCGTGAAGGTGGCCCAGTCGTGGATGAGGACGAAGGCGGCCATCGTCGCGGCCTGCAGGGTGAGGGCCGTCAGCCAGACCGTGCGCGGCCCGTACCGGTCGGCCAGGTTCCCGGCCGGGACCCCGGCCAGCAGCCCGACCAGCCCGGCGATCGTGAGGCCGACGCCGACCCGGGCGGCGGGCAGGTGCACCACCAGCGTGAAGTAGAGCACCGACGCGGTGTTGAACAGCCCGTTGCCGACCCGGCTGACGAAGCTCGCCATGATGAGGGCGCGCTGCGGACCGCTCGCCGTCGATAAGCCGGACACCTGTGACCTGCTGCCGTTCCCGATCATGGAGAACAGGCTAACAGCGCCCCCGCGGGCACCCTTCGGACTGGACTGGGACGGCCTCGCGGCCGGCCTGGTCGAGCGGGCCGAGGCCCTGGAGGCGGGCTGACGACGGTTCGGGTCCCCGCCCGGGACGGCGTCCGGCGGGCGAGGACGTCCGGCGGGAAGCGGCGTTCAGCGGGTGAGGGTGGGGACCGCGCCGCCGTCGACGTGCTCGATGCGGACGCCGGGGAGGTGGCGGCACCAGGCGGCGGTGAGCGGGGCGAGGCGGTCCGCGGTGAGCGGGGTACCGGCGGGGCCGAGGCCGATGGGGAAGTGGGTACGGCCGTCGGACGTCCGGTAGGGCTGCGGCCAGGCGTGCAGGTGGGTGCCGCCGGCCTCCTCCAGCGCGGCCAGGAGCGTACGGAGGCGGCCGCGGACCAGCCCGACGGACTCCTCCGCGGCGGTGACCACGGCCCAGGCGGCGTGCCGGCGGTGGAGCGGGGGCGGGGCGAGCAGGGCGGGCCAGGGGTCGGTGCTCTCCGTGACGAGCTCCCAGGCGCGGTACAGCTCCTCGGCGAGCAGGTCGCGGGTGTCCGCGCCGACCTGGGTGGTGCAGCTGCGGACGGGGGAGGAGGGGGTGAGGACGGTCAGCGGTTCCGGCCGGCGGTCGGTCAGGCCGTCGGCGAGGGAGTCGGCGGAGTCGAGGGAGACGGGCCGGCGCCAGTCCCAGCCCGCCCAGGTCTCGGCGAACTGCCGGAAGAGGCCGCCGTCCGTGTCCGGGCCGTCCGTGTCCCGGCCGTCCGTGTCCTCGGTGGACTCGCTCGCGGTGCCTGCGTCGTCCAGGACGGTGCGTGCGGCGAGCACCGACCAGGCGAGCGACGGGAGTTGGCCGAACGGTGCCGAGTCCAGGCCGCGGGCCCGGGCCCACGCCTTGACCTGGCGGGCCAGCCGGACGAAGCGGTCGTGCCGTTCGCCGAGTGCCGTCAGGATCGCCTCGGCGTCGGTGACGGCGCTCAGTGCGACGGCCTCCGCCTCGCCCAACTCGGCCCGCCGGTCGACGGCTCGGGCCGGGTCGAGCGAGCCGGTGAAGACGACGACGAGATCGACGGACAGCCCGTCCGCGGCCAGCCGCAGCCCCGGTACCCGGGCGCCGCGCACCTCGCGCAGCTGCCGGGCGTCCGGCAGCGCGGCCGCGATCCGGGCGCGGACGCCGGACAGGTCGGCCGGGCCGGGCAGGGCCGCCACCAGGTCCAGGTCGGCTCCGTCCAGCTGACAGCCCAGCCGCCGCGAGCCGACGACGTGGACCGCGCCGTCGGGCAGCGCCGCCGCGATGCGCCGGGCCAACTCCGTTGCGGCGGACGTCCGTCGGGGTGACTCCGGCCGCGGCGAGACGGTCGCCTCGTCGCGCACCGGACGCACCTCGCCCGTCCCCAGCGCGATCACCGCGCGCGGCCGCATCGGCTCGGCGCCCCGGCGGGAGAGCACCACCAGCTCGCCGACCCGGACCGGGACCGCGTCGAGCCCGGCCGCGCAGTCGGCGGCCACCCGCTGCGGATCGGTGCTGCGCCCGAGGGTCAGGTGCGGCGTGAACCCCTCCGCCCGGCCTCGGCAGCGGGGGAAGCGGCGTTCCAGCGCGTGCCGCAGCGCCGCCCACGGCTCGGCGGAGGCGGCGGCCGGGTCGAGCCAGACGGTGGCGTCCTCGCGGTGACCGAAGGTGTGCACGCCCTCCAGCCGCGCCGTGAACGGGTCCACCTCGGCGGCGGCCGCGCCCAGCAGCGGCAGGGCGCGGTCGAACTCGGCCTCCGGGACGAAGCCGAACAGCAGGTTGACGTGCGGCGGCCAGCGGTGCACCTGCGGGTCGTGCGCGGTGCGCAGCCGCTGGATCGGCGGCCACAGCTCCTCGGGCGGCAGCCAGGCGACGGCGGTGCGGGCGGTGGGCGCGGCTGCGAGGAAGTCCGGAGCCCCGGCCTCGGACCCGCCCGTTCCGGCGTCGGCCCCGCCCGCTCCGCCGAGGGTGAGGTCCACGGCGACGCCGTAGTGGTCGGAGGGGTGCAGTCCGTCGGTGGTCGGGCGGTCGCCGAGCAGCCCGGCGGCGGTGACGCGGGTGCTGTCGGAGCGGTGCAGGACGCGGTCGATCCGGCCGGGGCGGCCGGTCAGCGAGGAGACGGCGGCGAGCGGGTTGACCGTCGGGTCGAAGGTGGGGGTGTCGTCGGACGGCCCGTGCACCTGGGTCCAGGCGTCCCGCAGGCCCAGGGCGGCGGCCGGGCCCGAGGAGCCGGAGCGGGCGTCGTTGAAGTCCCCGAGCAGCAGCAGTTCGCCCTCGATGCCGCCCAAGCCCTCGGCCAGCTCGGTGAGTTCGGCCTCGCGGCGGGTCGCGCCGTCCGACGAGTGGTCGCTGCTGAGGTGGACGGCGGCGACCGTCAGCGGTTCGCCGGCGGTCCGTACGGTGATCGCGGTGACGGCCTTGTGCGGGCCCAGGGCGTGCCGCCCGGCCTCCAGGACGGGCAGCCGGCTGAGCAGCAGCAGGCCGTGCTCGTCGGCGTCCCGCCCGAGCGGGTCGGTGTTCAGGGTGTACCCGGCGCGGACCCAGGGCGCCGCCAGCAGCAGGGCGACCAGGGCCGGTTCGACCTCCTGCAGGGCGATGACGTCGGCGTCGGCGGCTTCGAGCGCGGCGAGCAGCAGCGGGCGGCGGCGGGCGGTGGCGATCCGGTCGGCGTCGTAGCGGTCCCACAGGGTGTTCCAGGTGACCACGCGCAGGCCGGTGACCGCCGGGGCCGCGGTGCGGTCGGCGCCCGGGGCGGGGGTGTGGGCGGCCTCCGCGTGGGCGGCCAGCCAGCCGTCGTCCGGCCGCCAGGCGTACGGGGTCGTGGCCGCGAAGAATGGCGGGCGCAGGCGGCGCGGAGCGGTGCGGCGTCCGGCCTCGGTGGTGTCGAGCACGTCCACGCCGGACGGGCGGTCCCAGACCACCACGCCGTCGGCCTCGACCCGCTGCACCCGGTGCCAGGGGATGTCCCCGGAGGCGGCGAACGCCTCCAGCGGGATGCGCTCGGTGCGGTCGTCGCGCTGGCGCACGCCCAGGGTGAACCGGGCCGGGTCGAACCGGGCGTCCCAGCGGATGCGCTGGCAGATCTGTTCGATGGGACGCATCGGTCCTCAGTCCTCCTCGGCGTCGAGCGTGCCCGCCGTGTCTTCCACGGTGCCACCGGCGCCGACGTACCAGGTGCGGTGCGCCTGGCCGGCGTGCGGCGGGCTGAAGCGGTGCAGCTGTGCGGTCAGCACGTCGGCCGGCACCGGGTGCGGCCGGACGGCGTTGCGGCGCAGCAGTTCGTCCTCGTCGACCACCAGCACCACCTGGGTGACCAGGGCGTCGCGGCGCTGCGCGACGGCGTGGACGTGGGAGCGCTGCTGCCGGTTGAGGGAGGTGGCGTCCCAGACGACGGTGGCACCAAAGGCACCAAAGGCACTAGAGGCACTAGAGGCACCAAAGGCACCGGGCTCACCGGGTGCACCAGGTGCGCTCGGGGCGGCGAGGGCGGCGTCCAGCCGGGCCAGGCCCTCGCGCAGCACCACGGCGTTGTCGCGCTGGTCGGCGCGCGAGCCCCGGGCGGCGCGCAGGTCGTCCAGGCTGATCCGGGTGGCGACACCGGTCAGCCCGGCGGCGAAGGTGCTCTTGCCGCTGCCGGACGGGCCGCACAGGTGCAGCAGCCGGGGGAAGCGGCCGTCCCGCAGGCGCCAGGTGGCCGCGACGGCCTCCTCCGCGGTGGAGATCCTGCCCCGTGCGTACGCCTCGCGGGCCTGCGCCCAGCAGCGGTCGGCGGCGTCCCGGTCGAGGCCGGCCAGGGCCTCGCGCAGGCCGCTGCGCAGCCGGGCGAGCGGCCCGCCGTCGTCGTCGAGCAGCCCGGCGTCCTCGGCGTGCAGGGCCGACCAGGCGACCTGCTCGCGCTCCGCCGTCCCCGGGGCGGCGGCCGCGGCGACGGCGTGCAGCACGTCGAGGTCGGCGGCGCAGGACAGCCGGACCAGCCCGGCGCGGCGGTCCTCGTCCGGGTACGGCCGGTGCAGGCCGGGGTGCAGCGCGACCAGGTCGGCGACCCTCCGGGCCAGCGGCAGACCGAGCGGCCCGGCCAGCCGCGCCGCCGGGTACTGCCGGGGCCCGGCGCGCAGCACGGTGGCGAGCACCCCGGCCAGCCGGGCGTCCCCGCCGCGGCCGAGCTCGTCCAGCCGGGCCGACACCTCCGCCGGCTCCTCCGGCCGGCAGGTCAGTTCGGGGATCCCCAACGCGGCCGCCAGGGCGGACAGTTCGGGCAGCGCACCGGACCGTACGGACCACAGCGCGGAAGCCGGGCCGAGCCCGTTCTCCACCACGGCGGCGTGCATCCAGTGGGTGTCGGTGCGCACGTGGTGCGGGCGGACCCACTTGGCGACCCGCTCGCCGAACTCCGCCCGGTCGAAGCCCCGGACGGTCCGGACGACGTAGCCCTCCTGCCGGTCCAGGTCCAACTTCAGGGCGCGCAGGGCGCGTTCGTCGTAGCGGCCGCGCCACAGCACCCGGGGCGCCGGGACGCCGAGGCGGCGCAGGAAGCGGACGGTGTCGTCCCAGTCCAGGCAGCGGTCGCGGTCCGTCCAGACCGAGAAGCCGTAGAACCAGCTCTCCAGGTCGGTGTACGGGATCGAGTGCCGGGCGAACAGGTTCTCGCCGCAGATCCGCCAGCCGTCCGGGATCCGCCCGCCGATCCGGCCCTGCAGGCCCTTCACCCAGGCGCGGGAGGGGTGGTGGGCCGAGTCCAGCGAGCGGGCGTGCAGGCCGTCGGAGTAGAGGGTGGTGTTCTCGCCGTCGAGCTTCTCGGTGACGACGACCTCGGCACCGGTCAGCGCGGTGAGGTCCCCGGTCCGTACGTCGTCCGCCGCCGCCCCGGGTGACCAGGGAAGATGCGGAGTCCGGGGGTAGTGCACGCGCATGGCCGGGGCTCCTGTGAGGGTGGTTGATCCGGCGGACACTGTAGGAGTGGCCGTCGCGCGCGGGCCAGCGAATTAGCGCGGGGCGCGGGCCGCCCGGCGTCGTCGCCCGGCGCCGTCGCCTGTGCGCCGCCGCGGCGACACGCGGGCAGGAACGTCCCTGCAGGTGCGCGGCCGTCGGCCGGGGTGCAATGGGCGCGCCCCACACGCCGTCAGAGGGAGGCCGCCCGGTGGAGACGAGGACGAGGGACGCGGACCCGGTCCGCGTACTGGACGTGGCGAGCGCCGACTACCGACGGGTGTTCGAGCTGTTCCTCGCCGGGACGGACGAGAAGCCCCTCACCCACGCCCGGCTGAGCGAACTCGTCGCCGCCCTGCCGCACCGCCGGGTCCTGCTGGACCTCGGGGCGGGCGACGGCCGCACCACCGCCCACCTGGCCCGGTCCTTCGACCGGACGGTGGCGGTCGAGCCCAGCGCCGCGATGCGCGAGAAGCTCCGCACCACCTGCCCCGACGCCCTCGTCCTCCCGGACCGGCTCGACCGGGTCCGGCCGCCCGAGCCCGCCGACCTCGTCCACCTCTCGCACGTGCTCTACTACGTGCCCGAGCCGGACTGGCCCGCCACCGTCACCCGCGCCCTCGACTGGACGGCCCCCGGCGGCACCCTGCTGGTCGTCCTGCAGAACCCGGAGAGCCCGTGCATGCGGATGGCCGCCCACTTCACCGGCGTTCGCTACGACCTGGGCCCCCTCGTCGACCTCCTGCGCGAACGGCACCCGGCGGACGACGTCACCCTGGAAACCCTCGACCTCCACTACCGCACGCCCCACCTCGCCGAGGCCGTGGACGTCGCCGAGTTCATGGTCAACGTCGCCGACCTCGCCACCCTCGACCCCCGCCCCTCCCGCGCCGCCCTGACCGCCTACGTCCGGGACCACTTCGCCCGCCCCGACGGCACCTACGCCATCGGCCACACCCAGGACATGCTGATCGCCCGCCGCACCCCCGCCGCCTGACCGCCCGGGCCCGCCCCCGCATCCCGTACCCCTGACGCTGCACCCCGCACGCTGCGCCCCGGCGCCGCGTCGGCTCGGCCGGCCGGCCAACCGTCCGCCCCACCCTCCCGTCACCCGCAGGTCCGAGTGTTTAGGGTGGATTCGTCCGGTCGGCGCCGGAGCGGAGCGACGGAGGTGGTGGCGTGATCCGCGGGGTCCACCTGGAGGCGCAGTGGCGCCGGGAGGCGCTGCGGACGAACCTGTGGGTCGTGCCGGTCCTGGAGGTCGTGCTCGCCGCGCTGCTGTTCGCCGTCACCTGGTCCCTTGACCGGGCCGCCTACCGGGGGGACGTGGACCTGCCGTCCTGGGTCGTCAGCGGCACCGCCGACGCCGCCCGGCAGATCCTCGCCGCCATCGCGGCGGCCCTGATCACCGTCGTGGGCGTGGTGTTCTCGATCATGATCGTGACGCTGACCCTGGCCTCCACCCAGTTCGGCCCGCGCATGCTGCGGACCTTCATCCGGGACCGCACCACCCAGCTGACCCTGGGCACCCTCGTCGGCACGTTCGTGTACGCGATGCTCTCGCTGGTCGTCATCGGACCGGCCTCGCACGGTGACCTCGTGCCGCACCTGTCCATCACCGTCTG
Organism: Kitasatospora sp. NPDC085464; assembly: GCF_044541955.1. Lineage (NCBI taxonomy): Bacteria > Bacillati > Actinomycetota > Actinomycetes > Kitasatosporales > Streptomycetaceae > Kitasatospora > Kitasatospora sp. NPDC085464. The sequence goes on along the minus strand of NZ_JBITTM010000004.1, from coordinate 239,551 downwards.
CATGGCACTGGTGATGGCCGACGTGGCCGTGCTGATCTACTTCATCCACCACATCGCCACGTCCATCCAGCTGCCCAGGGTCATCGCCGGCATCGCGGCGGAGCTCTCCGAGGCGATCGAGGCGGGGGCGGGCGAACCGGAGCGGGCCGCAGTGGCCACCGCCGGGCCCTCGGCGGCCGAACTGCACGCCCGGCTCGACCGCTCGGGCGCGGCCGTCCCGGCGCCGGCCAGCGGCTACCTGCAGTTCGTCCGGCACCGCACGCTGGTGCGGATGGCGGCGGAGCTCGATGCCGTCATCCGGTTGGACCACCGGCCCGGACACTTCCTGGTGCAGGGGCACCCGCTCGCCACGGTCTGGCCCGCCGAGGCGGCGCCCGAGGTGGCCCGGAGCTTCGCCCGCGCCCACGTCACCGGCTCGACCCGGACGCTCGCCCAGGACATCGCCTTCGCCGTCGACCAGCTGGTGGAGATCGCCATCCGGGCGCTGTCCACCGCGGTGAACGACACCTTCACCGCCCTGACCTGCGTCGACTGGCTCGGCGAGGGCCTGTGCCGGGTCGCCGCGGGCTGGCACCCGAACCCGGTCCACCGGGACGCGAGCGGGCACATCCGGGTGATGACCGCCCCCGTGAGCTACGAGCGGCTGGTCCAGCGCGCCTTCGAGAAGATCCGCCAGGCCGCCGTCGGCATGCCCGCCGTGCTGATCCGCCAGCTCGACGTCCTCGCGGAGATCATGTCGGAGACGACGACCGAGCAGCAGCGCGAGGTGCTCCTCGCCCAGGCCGGGATGATCGAACGCCTCGGCCGCGAGTCGGTGACCGAACCGGCCGACCGCGACGACGTGCACCGCCGCTACCTGGCCGTCCTCGCCGTCCACGCCGACCTCACCGGGCGGGGCTGAACGGCGCCCGAGGCGGCTGGGCGGGCGGCGGCGTCCAAGGGGGTTCAGGTGCACCAGAACAGCAGCCGGGTGCAGCTCGGTGTGGCCGTCGGGCCGGTCGGGTGCTGGGTGGGGGAGGTCGGCGGGACGGGGCCGGTGTTCGGCGGGGGCGTGCTCGGGGCGGGCTTCGCGGGCGGGTCCGCCGGAACCGGGGCGGCGGACACGGCCGGGCCCGAGGGGGACGACGCGGTCGGGGCGGTGCCGGACGGCCTGGGTCGGGTGGTGGTGGCCGACGGCTGCGGGCGGGCCGTGGCGGTGGCCGTCGTGGTGGCCGGCGCCGGTGCGGCCGGGACGCCGGGGGTGGCCGCGGTGTGCTGCGAGGGCGATTCGGCGCCCGCGGAGGCCGGGGCCACCGCACCGTCCGAGTTGCCGCCGGACAGCACGACGGCGGCCAGTCCGCAGACCACCACCCCGGCGGCCGACACGGCCAGCACCGTGCCCCGCGGCCGGCCCTGCCGCCGCCGGGCCGAGCGCCGTCCGGACTGGCGTGCCGACCGGCGTGGCGGTGCGGACGCGTCGGCGGAGCCCTCGCCCGGTGGCGTGGGCCGCGGGCCCGCCGCCTCCCCGGTCGTGGGTTCGGCGGCCCGGCCGCAGCCGGGGCAGGAGAGCGCGCCGTTGAGGTGGCGTCGGCAGGGCGTGCAGTAACTCATGGGATCTCTTCGGTAGGTGCGGCATGACCTGGATCCCGACGGCGACTGCCACGCCCCCCGCAGGCCGGGCCGGATCGGATGCGAGCGTACGCAGATCAAGCCGGTCCGCGACACCCGCGCGGCGCGAGGCTTCTGCGCGGGTCGGGTGTGGTTCGTGTGACGGTGGATGACGCGTGTGACGCCCGTGCCGGTTTCCGCGGGGCGGCCGTCAGCCCAGGGCGCGGTCCAGGTTGAAGGCGGCGCTGATCAGCGACAGGTGGGTGAACGCCTGGGGGAAGTTGCCGAGTTGTTCGCCGGTCCGGCCGATCTCCTCCGCGAACAGGCCCACGTGGTTGGCGTAGGTGAGCATCTTCTCGAAGGCCAGCCGGGCCTCCTCCAGCCGGCCCGCCCGGGCCAGCGCCTCGACGTACCAGAAGGAGCAGATCGAGAACGTGCCCTCGGAGCCCTGCAGGCCGTCCGGACTGGCCGCCGGGTCGTAGCGGTACACCAGGGAGTCGGAGACCAGGTCCGAGGTGAGCACGTCCAGGGTGGAGAGCCACTTGGGGTCGGTGGGCGAGACGAACTTGGCCATCGGCATCATCAGCAGGGACGCGTCGAGCACCTCGTCGTCCAGCCCCTGGACGAACGCGCCGCGCTCGGTCGACCAGCCGCGGTCCATGATCTGCCGGTAGATCGTGTCGCGGGCCCGGCGCCAGCGCAGCAGGTCGGCGGGGAGGCCGCGCCGGTTCGCGATCCGGATCGCCCGCTCCAGCGCGACCCAGCACATCAGCCGCGAGTACACGAAGTCGCGCCGCCCGGCCCTGGTCTCCCAGATCCCCTCGTCGGGCTGGTCCCAGTGGTCGCAGAGCCAGTCCACCACGCCACCGACCTCGTCCCAGTGGCCGCTGCTGATCGGCTGCCCCCACTTGTCGTAGAGGTAGACCGAGTCGATCAGGGCGCCGTAGATGTCCAGTTGGAGCTGCCCGGTGGCGGCGTTCCCCACCCGCACCGGCGCGGAACCGAGGTGGCCCTCCAGATGGGACAGCTCCCGCTCGGGCAGCTCGCGGCGCCCGTCGATGCCGTACATGATCTGCAGCGGACCGGTGTCCCTGGTGCCCCGCATGATCCCGTGCTCGGAGATGAAGCCCATGAACGCCTCGGCCTCCGAGGTGAAGCCCAGGCGGAGCATGGCGTAGATGCAGAAGGCCGCGTCGCGCACCCAGACGTAGCGGTAGTCCCAGTTGCGCTCGCCGCCGACCTGCTCGGGCAGGCTGGTGGTCGGCGCGGCGACGATCGCGCCGGTGGGCGCGTAGGTGAGCAGCTTCAGCACCAGGGCCGAGCGGTGCACCATCTCCCGCCACCGCCCGTGGTACTGCGACTGGTGCAGCCAGCGGCGCCAGAACCGGACGGTGGCCTCGAACTGTTGCTGCGCCTCCCAGGCGGGGCACGCCCGCGGGCCCACGTCGGCGCTCACCCGGTCGAGGGCGAACACCGCGGACTCGCCCTCCAGCAGTTTGAACCGCGCGGACACGTCGACGCCGTCGGTCTCGACCGGCACGGTGGCGGTCAGTGCCACCGACAGGCCGGCGGAGTGGAACACCGCGTGGCCGTCCCGGAGTTCGACCGTGTGCGGCTCCGCCCCGTAGCCGAACCGCGGGGCGACCTTCGCCCGGAACGGGAGCACCCCGCGGACGCAGATCACCCGCCGGATCAGCCGGTGGCGGTCCGCCTCGCGGGACTCGTCGACGACGGGCATGACGTCCTGGATCTCCGCCACGCCGTCCGCGGCGAAGAACCGCGTGATCAGGACGTTGGTGTCGGGGAAGTAGAACTGCCGGGTGCGGGACGGCACGTCCGCGGACAGTTCGAAGCTGCCGCCCCGGTCGGCGTCGAGGACGGACGCGAAGATGCTGGGCGCGTCGAAGCGCGGGCAGCAGTACCAGTCGATGGTGCCGTCGGTGGCGACGAGCGCGGCGGTACGGAGATCACCGATCAGGCCGTGTTCGGAGATCGGCAGGTACCGGGAACGGCTCAGCTCGCCGAATCCGCCGTTGCCGTTCTGAGCCATGGCGGCCTCCTCACCCGTTGGCGCGGGGTGGCGCCGGGTATCGAGCCGAATGTCTCGTTTCATGCTAGATCGCCGGGCGTCGGGACGCCGAAGCGAACCGGCTCCCGGTGGCGCAGAGCGAACGGTCGGCACGGGGTGTGTGCAGGAGGTCCCGGCTGCACGGTGGGGCCCGGTTTCACGGGATCCGCTGCTCCCGGGAAGGACGATCTGCTGGTCCGGGAGGATCGGGCCGCCGTCTGTGACGACGTCAGAACCTGGTGCTCACTCATCGGCACCGTGGCGTCGACCCTGCCCCGCTCGAACGCCGGGCGCCTGCGCGACGTAGGCTGCGGGGCTCGGGCCGGGCGGGTGGGAACCGGGCTTCCGGTGCACGCGTTCCCGGCTGAGGACACCCGGGTGCGGCGGCCGTCGAGCCGCTGCCGGGTGGCCGGTTCGCACAGGGAAAGGAATGCACATGCACGTCACCCTCGCCGAGGAGCTGATGCTGCTCTCGCTGGACGACGAGTCCGGCGTGGCGAAGGACGGTTCGAGCGCCGGGTGGGCGGCGGCGGGAGGCCTGCTCGCCGACCTCGCACTGGCCGGGCGGATCGCGGTCGACGAGGGCAGGCTCGCCGTCACCGACCGGACCCCGACCGGTGAGCCGCTGCTCGACGACTGCCTGGAGCGGCTCGCCGCGTGGGTCGAGCGCAAGGCCCCCGGCAAGGCGAAGGCGGCGGACTGGCTCACCAAGGACCACCCCGTGGCGGTCCGCTCCGCGGTGCAGCGGCTGTGCGAACGCGGTCTGGTCGTCGAGGAGCGCCGCCGGGTCCTCGGCCTCTTCCCGGTCCGCCGCTACCCGGAGGCGGACGGCTCCGTCGAGCGCGAACTCCGCGCGCGGCTGGCCGGCGTGATCCGGCACCACGCGACCCCGGACGTCCGCACCGCGACCCTGATAGCCCTGCTGCACGCCGCCCGGCTGCACGGTCTGGCGTTCCCCGACCTCCCGCGTGCGCGGGTCGAGCTGCGCTTCGGGGAGATCGCCGCGGGTGACTGGGCGGGCGAGTCCGTCGGCCAGGCGATCCGGAACATGCAGGTCGCCATTGCGGCCATCACCGCCGTGACCGTCGCCACGGCGGCCACGGCCGCCACCGTGGCCGCCGGCTGACGGTCGCCGGCTGCCGGCTGCCGGCTGCCGGCTGACGGTCCGACGGCCCCCGGGCCCGCCCCCGCGTCGGGGCGGGCCCGGTCCTGTTCCCGGGGCGGCCCGCCGCCCGGGGTGCTCCGGCCGTCGCCCTCCGGCGGGAGCCTCAAGTGGTCCAGACCTACTGCAATTGGTCCAGACCTATTGACGGGCCCGGTCGCCCCTCCTACGATCCCGTCCGGCACAGCCCCACATGTCCCCACCTCACCCGGAGCCGGGCGTCACGCCCCCACGCGCTGGTCATGCCCATGGCGCTCGGCGGGAAGGGAGCACAGCATGTTCCGTCGGAAGTCGCGTACGCCACGCCCGTCGGGCGGGTCCCGCCCCTGCCCGGATCCCGGCCGCGTCGACGGCGCCCGGGCCGGGGCCGAACCGCACCGCGCGCCGCGCCCGCAGCGGGCGTCCGTGCAGCGCGCACCGCGGGTGAACCGGGCGGGCCGCACCGGGCACGGGCCGACCGTGCTGCGGCGCTCGCTCGCCGGGGCGAGCGCCGCCGCCCTGATCGGTGCCGGCATCGCCGTGGTCGGCACCGTCACGGCCGGGGCCGCCACCACCAACCTGGTGGCGAACCCCGGATTCGAGAACGGGCTCTCCGGCTGGACCTGCTCCGGCGGCTCCGGTGCGGCCGTCGGCAGTCCGGTCCACTCCGGCGCCGCCGCGCTCAAGGCCACGCCGGCCGGCTCGGACGACGCCCAGTGCACCCAGACCGTCAGCGTGCAGCCCGACTCCCAGTACACGCTGAGCGCCTACGTCCAGGGCAGTTACGTCTACCTCGGCGCCACCGGCACCGGCATCACCGGCACGCCGTCCACCTGGACGCCGAACAACGCCTCGTACGGCCTGCTCAGCGTCGGCTTCACCACCGGGCCGAACACCACCTCGGTGACCGTCTACCTGCACGGCTGGTACGGCCAGCCCGCGTACTACGCGGACGACGTCTCGCTCACCGGCCCCGGCGGCAGCAGCCCCACGCCCACCGCGACCACGCCCACGACGACCCCGCCCACCACGCCGCCGCCCACCACCACCCCGCCCACCACGCCGCCGCCCACGTCGACCCCGCCGACGACGCCGCCGCCCACCACCACCCCGCCGGGCGCTGACACCTGCCCCACGAAGCCCCGGCCGTCCGGCAAGGTCCTGCAGGGCTACTGGGAGAACTGGGACGGCGCCGCGAACGGCGTCCACCCCGGCATGGGCTGGGTGCCCATCACGGACAGCCGGATCGCCGCGCACGGCTACAACGTCATCAACGCCGCCTTCCCGGTGATCCTCTCGGACGGCACCGTCCTGTGGCAGGACGGCATGGACGCCGGCGTCAAGGTCTCGACCCCCGCCGAGATGTGCCGGGCCAAGGCCGCCGGGGCGACCGTCCTGATGTCGATCGGCGGTGCCGCCGCCGGCATCGACCTGAGCTCCGGCGCCGTCGCCGACCGGTTCGTGGCGACCGTCGTCCCGATCCTCCAGAAGTACAACTTCGACGGGATCGACATCGACATCGAGACCGGCCTGTCCGGCAGCGGCAGCATCGGCACGCTGTCCGCGTCCCAGGCCAACCTGGTGCGCATCATCGACGGCGTGCTGGCCCGGATGCCCGCGGGCTTCGGCCTGACGATGGCCCCCGAGACCGCGTACGTCACCGGCGGCAGCGTCACCTACGGCTCGATCTGGGGAGCCTACCTGCCGATCATCAAGAAGTACGCCGACAACGGGCAGCTGTGGTGGCTGAACATGCAGTACTACAACGGCAGCATGTACGGCTGCTCCGGCGACTCCTACCAGGCCGGCACCGTCCAGGGCTTCACCGTGCAGACCACGTGCCTGAACAACGGCCTGACCATCCAGGGCACCACCGTCAGGGTGCCCTACGACAAGCAGGTGCCCGGCCTGCCGGCCCAGCCCGGCGCGGGCGGCGGCTACCTGGACCCCGGCCTGGTCGGGCAGGCGTGGAACGCCTTCGGCGGTTCACTGAAGGGGCTGATGACCTGGTCGGTCAACTGGGACGGCTCCAAGGGCTGGACCTTCGGCGACAACGTCCGCTCCCTGCAACGTCGTTGAGCACCCGCTGACAGAACGGGACGGTCTGCCCCGGCCACCGGTGCTCCGAGGTGGCCGGGGCAGCCCGCCCCGGCCCGGCGCCGCCGGTTGTTCGGCGTTTTGTTCAATGACCGAGGGCCGAACCAGAACAACCCCGGTGCGCTACACCAGTAGCGCACGCCACACCCGTGCCGTGCGTGGGACCAGGGCCGCAACAGCGCCGAACGCCGGGAGAGTCCACCAGATGACGACGCTCTGCATCGCGAACAACCGCACCGAGGAGATGGTCGGGGACCTCACCGGGATGACGCCGCTGGAGCAGCGGTTCGCCGGGTGCGGGGCGCAGCGGATGCTCTGGTGGGCCGAGGACGGCGACGTCCTGGTGCTGCCCTGGGGCCCGGACCCGGAGTACCTGGCGTACGTCACCGGGCTGACCGGCGTACGGGCCGACAGCCTGACCTTCGTGGTGCCGCCGCCGGGCGTCGAGGGCGACCAGATGCTCACCACCGACCGCCTGGCGGACCCGGGCTTCCGGGCGGAGCTGCGCCGCGTCCTGGACGGCCGCACCGTCGAGGAGGTGCTGGCGATCTCGCCGAACGGTGCGGTGGCCGACCTGGCGGCCGCGCTCGGCCTCGCGCACGCCATGCCCGGTCAGCCCTTCGCGGCCCAGGGCGGCAACGCGCTGGTCAACAGCAAGGCCGGGTTCCGGGCGGTGGCCGCCGGCACCGGGGTGCCGATCCCGCCCGGGCGGGTGGCCGGCTCGCCCGCGGAGGTCGAGGCGGCCGTCGAGGACCTGCTGGCGCAGGGGCACAGCGTGATGGTGAAGGTCGAGTTCCAGGCGGGCGGGTTCGGCAACGAGGTCCTCTCCCGGGACGAGCGGGTGGAGGTGGCGGCCGGTGCCGAACGGGTCGTCCCGCTGCCGGACCGGGCGGCGGTGGCCGCGTACGTGGCCGAGCGGTGGACCTGGCTGACCGGCGGCCGCGGCCAACGGGTCGTGGTGGAGCGGTACTTCACCGACTCCGCGGCGCTGTACGCCCAGTTCCTGGTCGACGACGCGGCCGTGGTGCTCTCCGGCTGCGGCGAGATGGTCATGCAGCCGGTGGTGATCGGGGAGATCACCCCGCCGGTCACCCCGGACGCCGACGTCCGGGCCGAACTCGTCGCGCAGGGCGCCCGGTTGTGCGAGGCGCTGAGGGTGATCGGCTACCGCGGCACGGTCAGCGCGGACGCCGTGCTGACCCCCAAGGGCGAGATCTACTTCCACGAGACCAACGGGCGGCTCACCGGCTCCAGCCACCTGCACGACGCCTTCTTCGGCCGCCTGCTGCGCGAGGAGCACCGCGGCTCGCGCTACATCCTGGAGCTCGCCGGCCTCAAGGTGCCCTCCTTCGCGGCGGCCGTGACGGCGATCGCCGACGCCGGGCTGGCCTTCGACCCGCGGACCGGCACCGGCGTGGTCTACAGCTGCGACTTCGCGCCCGCCGACGGCTCGGTGATGTACTGCGTGCTCGCCGAGACCCCGGAAGCCACCCGTGCCCTGGAGGCCCGGCTGCTCGCGCTCTTCGCCGGATGAGACCGGAAGGGATGAGACCGGAGGCGGCCGTGGGCGGGATGCGTGCGACGGTGATCCACCGCTACGGCGGGCCGGAGGAGTTCCGCACCGAGACGGTGCCGGAACCGGTGGCCGGGCCGGGCCAGGTGCTGATCGACGTCACCCTGGCCGGGCTCAACTACGCCGACCTGCACTGCCGCACCGGCGAGTACGCGCGCTACCCGCTGCCGGCGGTGCTCGGCGCCGACGTGGTCGGGCGGCGGCGCGGGGACGGGCGGCGGGTCGCCGCGCTGCTGCGTGCCGGGGGCGGGTACGCCGGGGTGGCCCGCGCCGAGGCGGCGCACACGGTGGAGGTGCCGGACGGCGTCGGCGACGAGCAGGCGCTCGCACTGCTGGAACAGGGCGCGACGGCGTACGGCGCGCTGACCCTGGCCGGGCGGCTGCGGCCGGGCGAGAACGTCGCGGTGACCTCCGCCGCCGGCGGGGTCGGGCACCTGGCGGTGCAGCTGGCCCGGGAGTTGGGCGCGGGGCGGGTGACCGCGCTGGCCTCCACGCCGGAGAAGCGGGAGTTCGCCCGCTCGCTGGGTGCCGACGCGGCCGTCGACCCGGCGGAGCCCGACCTGGCCGAGCGGCTGGCGCGGTCGGGCGGGGTGGACCTGTTCGTGGACCTGGTCGGCGGCCCGGTGCTGCGCGCCGGGCTGGCCGCACTGGCGCCGTTCGGGCGGCTGCTGTCGGTCGGGGCCCGGGGCGGGCCGGAGGAGAGCTTCTCGGTGGACGAGCTGGCCGACCGCTCGGCGGGGCTGGCGGCCTTCTGGCTCCAGCACGTCCTGGCCGACCGGGTGCTGTTCACCGGCATCGCCGAGCAGCTGTTCCGGCTCGCCGCCGAGCGGCGGCTGGTGGCGCGGATCGACCGGACCGTACCGCTGTCCGGGATCGCCGCGGCGCACCGGGCGCTCGCCGCGCGCGAGACCATGGGCAAGGTGCTGGTGGACGTCCGCCACGAGGACTGAGCCGCGGCGCGCGCCGGGCCCGACAGCGCACTGTCGGGCCCGGGGCGCGGTCGGCTCCCCGGGGCGGCCGGTACCCGCAGGCGGCCGGTTCCCCGCGGGGACGGTCAGTACCCGGCGACCTCGTCCAGGCCGTGGCCGCGCAGCGGGACGAGGAAGCTGCGTTCGAAGACCACCACGACCTCGCCGGTGGACTTCGTCCCGGTGGTCCGGCAGCTCACGATGCCCTGCCCCTCGCGGCTCTTGGACAGCCGCTTGGCGAGGGTCTCGGTCTCCGCGTAGAGGGTGTCGCCGGTGAACACCGGGTGGGTCATCCGGATGTTCTCCCAGCCCAGGTTGGCGATGGTGCGCCCGCTCGTCGAGCGGGCGGTCATCCCGCCGACGATGCTGAGCGTCACCAGGCTGGAGACGATCGGCCGCCCCCAGGGGGTGTGCGCGCTGTAGGCGGCGTCGATGTGCAGCGGGGCGTCGTTCATGCTCAGCATGCTCATCAGCACGTTGTCGAGCTCGGTGACGGTCCGCCCGGGGCGGTGCTCGACCACCTCGCCGACCTCGAACTCCTCGTAGTAGCGCCCGACCACCTCGCGGTAGCGGCGCTCGCCGATCCGCCGGTAGCCGGCGGGCTCGGTTGCGTCCATGGCGACTGCCCCCAAGTCCTAGAGATCGGCGGTGAGTTCCTTGACGTGGCCGGCGAACTCGCGGATCAGCCGCTCGTCCATGTCGGCGCGCATCATCAGCCGGAGGCCGGCCTCGCCCTTGGGCACGATCGGGAAGAACACCGCGGAGCTGTAGAAGCCGCGCTCGAAGAGCTGGGCGGACAGCTTGACCGCCCGCTCGGCGTCGCCGACGTCGACCCGGCGCACCGGCAGGCCGTTGCCCGCGAAGGTGGTCGGCAGCAGCTCGTCGAAGAGGTCGATGTTGCGGTTCAACTTCGCCTGGAGATCGGCCAGTTCGGGTGACCGGTGAATGGCGGCGCTGCCCAGCGAGGCGCCGACCAGCGGCAGTGCGACGTTCTGCGACCAGCCGACCGGGCCGGCGTGCCGGTGCAGGAACTCGAACTGCTCGCGGTTGCCGAGCATCGCGACGCCGCCGCCGGTGCCGAAGCCCTTGCCGAGGCTGGCGACGATGACGGTCAGCGGGTTCATCTGCAGCCGGGAGCGGACGAAGCCCTCGCCGCGCTCGCCCATGATGGACAGCGAGTGGGAGTCGTCGATGTAGAGGAACAGCCCGTAGCGGTCCTGGAGTTCGAGCAGGCCGTCGAGGGCCGTCGCGCCGCCCATCGAGTACGCGCCGTCGGCCACGTAGGCGACCCGCGGGTACTTGCGGCAGATGTCCTCCAGGTAGTTCAGGTCGTTGTGCGGGCAGGTCAGCACCAGCGACTCGTCGGCGCAGATCGGCTTCACGTACGCCATGCAGAAGTGGCAGAAGCGGTCGAAGACCATCACCCGGGGCCCGCCGCCGGTCCGACAGTCGCCGTCCAGGTGGCCGGAGGCGATCAGCGGCAGGATGCCGGCGGTGAGCGCGGTGCAGGACGCGCCGGGCAGGATGTGCGCGCCGAACAGCTCGCCCAGCTCCTCCTCCAGGCGCACCAGCAGGTTGTGCCGGATCCGGGTGGTGGAGGTGACCAGCCAGGTGCTGCGGGACTCGGCCAGCGCGTCCACCGCGGCGGCCGCGACCGAGGGGTGGTTGTTCAGGCCCAGGTACGCGCAGGAGACCATGTTGGCGAACTCGTGACCGGTCTCACGGACGATCAGCCGGTTGTTGGACTCCGAGTCCACCGTGATGCCGATCAGGCCGTTGGCGGCGGCCGCCTGCCAGACCGGGTCGGCGCTGGCCAGCATGGCCTCGGCGTTGCGGTACCGGCGCGGGCCGAGGATGGGTTCTTCGGTCATCGTCACTTCTCCGTCGCGTGGTTCGGGGTGTCGGTGGGCGCGTGGCCCGGGGGCGGGCCCTGCCGGTCGCCCTGGGGGTGCTGCGGTCCGGCCGACCGGGGCGATCCGGCCGACCGGGGCGAATCCGGGGGCCGGGGCGATCCGGTCGGTTCCGGCGGGCCGTCGGGCCTCGGCGGGTCGAACTGCTCGATCAGGCGCTGCGAGGCCTCGAAGAACGGCATGCCGACCATCACCCCGTCCACCACGGTGACCGAGCGGCCGTTCTCCAGACCCGCCGCTACCACCCGGCGGGCGCGCGCCAGCAGCTCCTCGTCCGGGCTGAACGTCTCGTTGATCAGCGCGAGTTGGCGCGGGTGGACGGCGATCTTGCCGCTGAAGCCGAAGTCCCGGGCGAGCCCGGCCTCGCGGCGCAGCCCGGCGAGGTCGGTGACCTCGAAGAACGGCGCGTCCATCGCCTCCACCCCCGCGGCCCGGGCGCTGTTGACCACCCGGGCGCGGGCGTGGGCCAGCGCGTCCCAGGAGAGCCTGGCCCCGACCGCGAAGGCGTAGTCGGCCGAGCCGAAGACCAGCCCGCGCAGCCGGTGCCCGGCGGCCGCGATGGCGGGCGCGTGCTCGATGCCCAGCGGCGTCTCCACGACGGCCAGGAACTCCGTCTCCGGGCAGTCCCGGCCGAGCGCCCCGGCGGCGATCTCGATGTCGCGGGGCGACTCCGCCATCGGGACCAGTACGAGGTCCGGCTTGACGCGGTACCGGGTGATGGCGATCAGGTCGCGCAGACCGTCCGGGCCGGACAGCGTGTTGATGCGCACCGCGCTGCGCGCGAGCTTGGTCGACGGCAGCGCGAAGAACTCCTCGGCGAGCCGGCGGGCCTCCTCCTTCCGGGCGGGTGGGACCGAATCCTCCAGATCGACCATGGCGATATCGGCCCCGGACTGGTGGCTCTTGGTGTACCGCTCCACCGCCATCGCGGGTGTGGACAGTAGGGAACGGCAGTACCGCGTGAACTTCATGGATGTCTCCGAAGTCAGCGAAGGCTGCGGGTCCCGGTTCTATCCCACCGGCTTTGTTCGGCGCCGTGCGGCTGGACATTGAACATCAACTCGGAACAACCGACCCGCACGCACCATTGTTTGACGCCAACCGTCCTGTGCATGATGAATCACCGGGGGATGGACACGAGCCGCGTGCGACGCGCGTGGACACGTGAGCACAGGTTCAGGACACCACTTCACCGAAGAAGGGGGGCGTCGTGCCGCGTCGGGAAAGTCCTCTGGACCCCGGGGACGCGCCGCTGCTGCGGTTCGCAGGCGATCTGCGGGCCCTGCGGGAACGCGCCGGAAGTCCGCCGTACCGTCAACTCGCCGTACGGGCGCACTGTTCGGCGGCCAGTCTGTCGGTGGCTGCGGGAGGCCGGCGGCTGCCCAGCCTCGCCGTCACCCTCGCCTATGTGCAGGCCTGCGACGGGGACGTGCGGGAGTGGCGGCACCGGTGGCAGTTACTGGCCGCCGAGCTGGCCGCCGAGGCCGCCTCCCGGCGGCGCGCCCAGGACGCCGGGCGCGCCCCCTACCCCGGCGCGGCGGCGTTCGAGGCGGTCGACGCCGAGCGGTTCTTCGGCCGCGAGGCGCTGCTGGACCGGCTGGTTGCCCTGCTGGCCGATCGGCGTCTGGTGATCGTGGCCGGGCCGTCCGGGGCGGGGAAGTCCTCGCTGGTCAGGGCCGGTCTGCTGGCCCGGCTCGGCGGCTCGCCCGCGGTCGGCGCGGCAGTCGGTGCGGCGGCCGGGCGGGGCGGGGCCGGCGGGCGGTCCGGGGCCCGGGGCGGCCCGGGGCGGTCTCCGGCCTCCGGCGGCGGTGTCCCGGTGGCGCTGCTGACGCCCGGCGAACGACCCATGGAGGCGTACGCGCTCGCGCTCGCCCGGCTCGGGCAGCGAGCCGGGGAGGCGAGGCGCGACGCGTCCGGACCGACGGCCGGCGACCCGGTGCTCGTGGTGGACCAGGGCGAGCAACTGCTGACCCGCTGCCGGGACTCCGCCGAGCGGGCGCGCTTCCTGGACGCCCTGGTGGCGACGGCCGCGGGCGGTCCGGTCGAGGCCTGGGCCGGGCTGCCGGTGCCGGCCCCGGCCCGCTGCCGGGTGGTGCTGGTGGTCCGCTCGGACCAGAGCGGGCCGCTGCTCGCCGGGCACCCCGGGCTGGCCGACGCCGGGCGCCTCGGCGTGCTGGCGGTGGGGCGCCCGGCGCCGGACGACCTGCGGCGGGCGATCACCGAACCGGCGCTGCGCTCCGGCTGCACCGTCGAGGGCGCGCTGCTGGCCGTCCTCATCTCGACCGCCGCCCAACAGCCGGGCGCGCTCCCGCTGTTGTCCGCGGCGCTGCTGGAGACCTGGCGGCGGCGCAGCGGCAACGCGCTCACCCTGGCCGGGTTCCAGGCCACGGGAGGCTTCGAGGGCGCGCTGGCCCGGACGGCGGAGTCGCTGTACAACGGGCTGGAGGCGGCCGACCGGGCGCGGGCGCGGGCGGTGTTCCTGCGGCTCGGCGGGGAACTGCTCGGCGGGGAGTTGCCCGGGTCCGGAGCGGGCGCGGGCGCGATGGCGCTGGACGACGGGCTGGCGTCCTGCGGCGAGCTGGTGCCGGGCGGTGACGAGGGCACCCGCAAGCCGGTCCGGCGGGCCGAGTTCGACGATCCCGGTGTGCCGGAGGTGCTGGAACGGCTGGTCCGGGCACGGCTGGTGGTGGTGGACCGGGACATCGTCGAGCTTTCCCACCACGCCCTCCCGCAGGCCTGGCCGAGACTGCGCGGGTGGCTGGCGGAGGGACAGGAGGCGCTGGGGGAGCAGCGTCGGCTGACCGCGGCCGCGCGCGGCTGGGCGGCTGCCGACCGGGATCCGGAACTGCTCTACCGGGGCGTCCGGTTGGAGGAGCTCAGACGGCGGGTGGCGGCCGGCGAGCTGGCCGCGGCCGGGGTCGAGCGGGCCTTCCTGGCGGCCTCGGAGCGGGCGGCCGCCGCCGAACGGCGCCGGGCGCAGCGGCAGAACCTGGCGGTGGCGTCGGTCGCCGCGGCGGGCGGGGCGCTGCTGGCCCTGGCCGGCGGGAGCCGGATCCGCCGGGCGTGGCGGTGGTGAGGGCCGGGCGGCGGGAGGGAACGGTCGGGTGGGTCCTGGCCGCAAGCCGAGCGTTGATCGGCGCCGGGGCACGGGAGTTGAACAACGGACGGATCGGTCGGAGGTTCGTCGGAGCGGCGTGTGCGGTGCCGATCACGGTCCTTGCGCCGCCGTCTTCCGGCCGGGTAGCTTGACCGTCGATCCCGGCCCGTCGAAAGGCGAATTCGGCTGCCCGGCCGGTGATTTCCCGTAGGCCGTGCTCGACCGGAGACAGTCCGGCGGTCCATCCGTACCGATGTCCATGGCCGGTTCCGCGCAGCCCGGGGGCCTCGCTTCGCGGTGCCCGTCCCTAAAACCCGTGTCAAGGGGGAGTCATGTCCAATTCGGCCCGTCCGGTCCACAGCTGGGACGAGTTCACCACACTGCGGGAGGTCGTGGTCGGCAGCGCCGTCGGCGCCCGGCTGCCCGAGCAGACCGAGCCGTCCTCGTGGCTGTCCTGCTTCCCGAAGACCAGCGCCGCCGACCTCGCCTCGATCGAGGTCGGGCCCTACTCGCAGCAGGTCGTGGAGGAGACCGAGGAGGACCTGGACGCGCTGGTGGCCACCCTGCGCGGCCTCGGCGTCACCGTCCACCAGCCCGAGGCGGTCGACCACGCGGCCGAGTTCGCCTCGCCGCTCTGGAAGGCCGACGGCGGTTTTCACTCCTACTGCCCGCGGGACCTGACCCTGGTGGTCGGCGAGACGGTGATCGAGGTGGCGAGCCCGATGCGGCAGCGCTACTTCGAGGTCTTCGGGCTGCGCGGACTCTTCCAGGACTACCTGCGCCGCGGCGCCCGCTGGCTGGCCGCCCCCCGGCCGCAGTTGAGCGACGAGCTCTTCGAGTACGACGAGGACGGGCTCCCGCTGCTGGGCGAGGCCGAGCCGGTCTTCGACGCCGCGAACGTGCTGCGGCTCGGCCGGGACGTGTTCTACCAGGTCTCCCGCAGCGGCAACGAACTCGGCCTGCAGTGGCTCGAATCCACCCTCGGCCTGCTCGGCGACGGCGGCCTGCGGCTGCACCCGCTGCGCGACATCTACGGCTACACCCACATCGACAGCACCATCGCGCTGCTGCGGCCGGGGCTGGTGCTGCTCAACCCGGAGCGGATCAGCCCGGAGACCGTCCCGGAGCCGCTGCGCGGCTGGGACGTCCTGTGGTGCCCGCCGGCCGAGCCCACCGGGGACACGCCCGAGCACGCGCTCAGCGAGAGCTGGATCAGCATGAACCTGCTGATGGTCTCCCCGGACACGGCGATCGTCGAGTCCGGCCAGGAGAGCCTGATCAAGCTGCTGGAGCACTCCGGGATCACCGTCCTGCCGCACCGGCTGCGGCACTCCCGGGTGCTCGGCGGCGGCTTCCACTGCGTCACCCTGGACATCCGGCGCGACGGCGGGCTGGAGGACTACCTGTCCTGACCCCGTTCGGGGAGCGGTGCCCGACCGGCGGCCGTGCGCCGCCGGCCGGGCCCGCCGTGGCACCGTCAGTTCGCGTTCTTTCCCGGTGTGTTCGCCTGCCAGGTGCGGCCGACCGAGCGCAGCAGGGCGGGGTACACCAGGAGGTGCCGGAAGGGCTTGATGGCGGCCATGTAGAGCGTGCCGAGCGCCCCGTTCGGCTTCACCAGGACGGCCATCCGGCCGCGGTGGCCGACCGGTCCGTCCGGCACCCAGCCGAGGTGCAGCACCGCATGCACGGTCCGGTTGGCCAGTTCGGCGGCCCACTCGTCGTCCAGTCGGTAGAGGGAGGCGAACCCGGACGTGCCGAGGTCCGGGCCGCGCCGGCCGTCCCGGAGGTCCGCCGGGAGGCGGTCGCGCAGGGTCGGCGGCCGGGTGCCGGGGCGCGGCTCGTCCCAGTGGAACAGGGCGCCGAGCCGGTGGCGGACGGCGAAGAGCGCCCGCGAGGCCGCGCTGTCGCCGAGCATCCCGCCGGTCATTCCCTCGGCGAACTGGCGCACCAGCCGGTCGAAGTCGTCCGGTCCGCCGGGGGTGGGCAGGTCCCAGACGTCCTCGACCGCGAAGTCGTGGGCGATCCCGTGGATCCGCCAGGGCAGGTCGGTGTGCGCGGTTCGGGGAAGTCTCACGGCCGGACCCCAATCTATACGGTGACGTATAGATCCAGCATAGGGTCATTTATACGCTGCCGTATACTCGCCCTCGACGCGAGGAGGAGCACGGCATGGGCGCGATCCGCACGCCGCGGGAGAAGTGGATCGAGGAGGGCCTGCGGGCGCTCGTCGCGGGCGGCCCCGAAGCCGTCCGGGTGGAGGTCCTCGCGCAGTCCCTCGGCGTCACCAAGGGCGGCTTCTACGGGTACTTCCGCAACCGGGACGCGCTCCTCTCCGAGATGCTCGACACCTGGGAGTACGAAGTCGCCGAGGGTGTGATCGAGGAGGTCGAGCGCGGCGGGGGCGACGCCAGGGCGCGGCTCCACCGGCTGTTCGCGGTCGTCGCCGCCTCCGAGGGGCCGGTCCGGGGCGCCACCGCCGACCTGGCGGTCCGCGAGTGGGCCCGCCGGGACGCGGCCGTCGCCGAGCGCCTGCGGCGGGTGGACAACCGCCGCATGGCGTACCTCCGTTCGCTCTACTCCTCCTTCTGCACCGACGAGGAGGAGGTCGAGGCCCGCTGCCTGATGACCGTGACCCTGCGCATCGGCAGCCACCTCCACGCCGCCGACGACGGCCCGTACGCCCGGGCGGACGTGACGGCGCGGATCCTGCGGCGGCTGCTGGAGTAGCCCGCCGCCGGACGGACCGCGCGGCGACGGGAGCGGGACGCCGGCCCGGCCGGCCCCGCTCCCGCGCTGCGCCGCGGTCCCGCTCAGCCCAGCAGGAGGAACTTGGTGGACGGGACGCCCTGGTAGAAGCTGCAGTCGGTGTTCTGGGTGGTCGTGCTGTACGTGAAGCCCTTGGGGACGTCACAGGCCCAGAGGCCGTTCACCGGCGTGCGGAGGTGGAAGGCGTTGGACTGCACGCCCTGCTGGAGGCTGCAGGACAGGCCCCAGGTGATCCGGTCGTAGGTGAACGCCGGGGTGCCGACGCAGGCCGTGAGACCGTCGACCGGCGTGCGCAGGTGGTACTGGTTGGACTGGACGCCGCTCTGCTGGCTGCAGGCGAGCCCCCAGGTGATCTGGTCGTAGACGAAGCCGGGCGCGCTGACACAGGCCGTCAGGCCGTCGACGGGGGTGCGCAGGTGGAACTGCGGCGAGTTCCAGCTCCCGCCGCCGCTGCAGGAGCGGTTCATCGACACCTGGTCGTAGACGTACCCGGACGGGACGGTGCAGGCCCAGGCGCCGTCCAGCCCGGTGGTGGCGGCGCTCGCGGGGGTGGTCCCGGCCGTGCCGGGGAGCAGCAGGGCGAGGGCGGCGGCCAGTGCGCCGGACAGGAGGCGTGCGGGGCGGATGCGTGCGGCAGTCGACATGGCTCTCCCAGGATGGTGGCCGGAAGGGGCGTGGGACGGGGGCGCGGTACGCGGAGTGCCGGGCGGGCAACGGGAGTTGCGGCCCGGCGTCGGTTCTAGCACGGTGGTGTCGCGCCGACGTCGTGCCGTCCTCGTGCCCGCGTCGTGCCTGCATCGTGCCCGGGTCGTGCCCGCTTCGTGATCCGGCGGGGGCCGATCCGGTCCGCGGCTCGCGCCGCCCGTCGGCTCGACCGGACGCGTCGGCGAGGTCACCGGATGCCAAGGTGTGCAGCGCGGTAGCGTTGAGTGGACATGGCATGTACGCTGCGTATCGCTGGTTGAACACCATGCGGGCCTGGTTGCCACTCCGTGGGGGGAGTCGCATCCAGGCCCGGGCGCCGGCCAAGGGCCCGGCCGTCGCTCGTGGGGGAGCGTCGGCTGGGCCCGTCGGTGGGCTGTCCTCGTTATGCCCGGCCGGACGGTGTTTCAGTCATGACAATCCGTCGGAGTCTTCGCGGCGGGGTCCGGCGGCCCGCCGCCGGCCGCTGACGACCGGGGCCCGCGCGGGCCGGCTCAGCCGAGGCCGAACCAGCCGAGGACGGTCTGGACGAGCAGGATCGTCGACATGGCGGCCACGCCGACGACCACGGCGGTGGCCGCGATGCGGTAGCGCGGACCGTTGGCGGCCTCGCCGAGGACGGCCCGGCGGTTGGTCAGCACGAGCAGGTAGACCAGGACGATCGGGCTGATCAGCCCCTGCAGGACCTGGGTGCCGATCAGCAGTTGGATGACGTCCACCGGGGTCAGCGCGACCACGGCGCCCAGGGCGATCTGGGCGGTGAACACCCCGAGGAACAGCGGCGCGTCGCGGAAGCTGCGGGAGACCGAGCGCTCGACGCCGGCCGCCTCGCCGACGGCGTAGCTGGCCGAGAGCGGCACCACGGCGCCGGCCAGGGCGGAGGCCCCGATCAGACCGAAGGCGAACAGCAGCTCGGCGCCGTGCCCGGCGACCGGCTTCAGGGCCTCGGCGGCCTGCGCGGCGGACTCCAGGGGGCCGCTGCCGCCGATCGCCGAGGCGGTGGCGATGATGATGGTCAGGCTGATCACGCAGGCGAACACGGCGCCGAGCACGGCGTCGGCCCGGATCAGCTTGTAGTCGGCGGGCTTGGCACCGCGGTCGACGACCCCGGCGGCGGCGTAGAACTGCATGTAGGGGCTGACGGTGGTGCCGATCAGCGCGACGGCCAGCAGGATGAAGTCCTTGCCGGGCTCCAGGTGCGGGACGACCAGGTGCTCGCCCAGCCGCCCCCAGTCGGGGCTGCCGAGCACCATGGCGACGGGGTAGGCGAAGAACGCCAGCGACATGATCAGGAAGATGCGCTCGGCCCACTTGTAGGAGCCGAACAGCACCAGCGACCAGAGCAGCACGGCGGCCGGCGGGACGACCGCCCACTTGGGCACGCCGAGCAGCTCGAACGCCGCGCCGATCCCGGCGAACTCGCTGACCACCAGGCCGGTGTTGGCCAGCAGCAGGCAGAACACCGCCAGGGCGGTCAGGCGCAGGCTGAACTGCTCGCGGATCAGCGCGCCCAGCCCCTTGCCGGTGTGGGCGCCCAGGCGTACCGCCATCTCCTGCACCATCACCAGCGCGACGGTGACCAGCACCATGAAGAACAGCGTGCCGTACGTGAACTGGGAGCCGGCGCTGGCGTACGTCGCGATGCCGGCGGCGTCGTTGCCCGCGTTGGCGGCGACCAGGCCGGGGCCGGCGATCATCGCGACGGCGGCCAGCCGGCGGATGCCCCGGCGGCGGGCCGGGGCGGACGGCGCCGGGGCCGGGTGCGCGCCGTCCGGTCGGGTGTCGCTGTCCGGGCGGGTGCCGGACTCGGCGCGGTTGCCGCCGTCCGGGCGGGTGTCGAGGTCGCGGGTCACTTGAGGAGCCTCCGGAAGTGCAGGCGCCCGCGCTCGGGCAGCAGCGTGTCGAGGATGTCGTCGGCCAGGACGCGGCCGAGCGGGCGGCCGGTGTGGTCGACCACCAGCAGCGAGGTGGCCCGGGCCGCGATCAGGCGATCGGCGGCCTCGGCGAGCCGGGTGTCGGGCGGGACGGTCACCGGCGGGCCGAACTGGGCCAGCCAGGCCACCAGATCGGCGACCACCGCGGTGTCCTCCGCGACGGCCAGGTCGAACAGGGGGAGGTCGCCGAGCAGCCGGCCGTCGTCGTCCAGCACGGCCACCGCGTCGATGTCGGTGCGGTGGTCGGCCTGCGCGGCGAGCTCCGCCCGTACCCGGGCGATGGTGTGCGCGGGGCGGGCGGTGACCAGCAGGGTGGTCATCGCTCCGCCCGCGGTGCCCTCGCGGTGGGTGAGCAGGGCGCGCAGCTCGGCGGCCCCGGGCGCGGTCATCCGGGCGAGCAGGTTCTCGCGCTCGCCGGGGTCGAGGTCGCGCAGGGCGTCGGCGGCCTCGTCGGGCTCCATCTCGTCGACCAGCCGGGCGGCGTGCTCGGGCGGGGCTTCGCGGAGCAGGTTCTCCAGCTCGGCGGGCTCCATCTCCTCCAGGGCGTCCGCGGCCTGCTCGGGCTCCAACCAGCCGAGCAGCTGCTGGCGTTCGTGGCGGCCGAGGTCCTCCAGGATGTCGGCGAGGTCGGCCGGGCGCAGCCGGTGCAGCGCGGAACGGGAGGCGCGCAGCCGCACCTCGGCGGGCCCGTGGGTGGCCTGCTCGCCGAACGGTGCGACGGACTGCCAGTCCAGGACGCGCTCCGGGGTCGGGCGGATCTGCCAGCGGCGCGGGCCGAGGCGGCGCAGCAGGGTGGGCAGGGAGACGTCGACGCCGACCAGGACGGTGCGGGCCGCCAGCGGGGCCAGGTAGAGGTCGGCGGCGCGGGTGACCTGCACGCCGTCGACGTCGACGAGTTGATGGTCCAGCACGTCGCGGGCGAGCAGCACCTCGCCGGGCCTGCGGTTGAACTCCCGGAGGTCCACCCGGGCGGTGCGCAGCCGTACCCGGCCGGTCAGGATCCGGTCGACGGCGTCGGCGGCGATGAAGGCGCGGCGGCGGCCTATCCGGATGATCAGGCCGGTGACGGGCGGGTACGGCTCCGGCCCGTAGAGCCGGGCGACCACGTCGACGACCCGGCCCATCTCCTCGCCGGCCTGGTTGGCGACCGTGCCGCCGATCAGCCCGGCGAGCGAGACCAGGGAGGAACGCACGGCCCGGGACACCGTGGTGCGGTGCTCGGCGTCGACCGTGCGGTCGCGCAGCCGGGCCGTGGCGGACGTGAACAGGGTGGTGGCAGCCACGAGGAAAGACCCCCTCGCCCCGGACGGTTCGGGGCATGCGGGCCGCCCGACGGCACGCCACCGCGTGCCCCGACCGCGCGGGCGGTTCCGGGCGCACGCCGAGGCGTCCCGCGCGGGACGGGACGGCAGGGCGGGGCCGGACCGGTTCGGTCAGGGCAGGAGGGGGCGCCTCGGACGGCGGAAGGACGGCGAGGACAGCACGGGAATGGGCCGACTATGGCCAGGACTTCCGTCCATCACGCCTCCCTCCCGATCTCGGCCGCGCATCGGCGTCGCGGCGGCACGGCAGGGGGAGACCGGCGTCACCGCCGGGTGCACCCCCACTCGTCAGAGCTTTGGCACTCCACGGCGTGTCCCTGGTCGCGAGCGACGGGAAGCCACTTGGGGTCACCCCTTGGGCCGGGGAGACCTGTCCTGATCCGGAGCGTCTCTCGACGGGTGGGATCAGTGGCCTGTGTCCGTGAAGACGCCTCACCGAACGAGGTGTCTGTATGAAGCGGCCCCAGGTTAGGCCCCCGCCGCGCGCCCGGCGAAACCCTTGACCGGACCTTGACCCCGCGCTGACCTGCGGGGGAGCCGCCGGGCGCAGCCCGGGGCCCGGTGCCGGACGGTTCCGTGCGCGGGCGCACCGGCCGGTGACGGGGTCTCATCATCCGAACGGAACGGAACGGAACGGAACGGAATGGAACAGAACGGGACGGGACGGGACGGGACGGACGGAGCGGACGGGCCCGACCGGTCGTCACCGTGCGACGGGGGTCTCCCGATTCCGTCACCGTCCTGTCACACCCGCGCGCTCCGGGAACCGGCACCGGAACGGCGGTGTGTACGGGGCAGGTGCCCGCAAGGGCCGGCACCGCTCCATCTTCGTCCCTCGGGGGAACCATGCAGGACACGCAGTACCGGAAGCAGACCCGAAGAGCCGCGGTCGCCGTCGTCTCGGCCGCCACCGCCGCCCTGCTCGTCACGGCCTGCGGGCCGGGGAACGACGGATCCGGGCCGGCCGCGGCGCCGGCCGCGGCGGCCACCGTGACGCAGACGGCGCCGGCCCCCGCCCCGACCGCGCCGAGCACCACGCACCCGGCCCCCGGCAAGGGCGCCACGGCGTCCGGGGCGCCGGCCACCGGGACCGCGCCGGCCACCGCATCCCCGTCCGCCGGAACGGCCGCGGCCTGCGCGGCCACCGACCTGACGGTGGAGGCCCACCAGGCGAAGCAGCGCCCCGACGGAACCGGGGTGGGAGCGGCGATCGTCGCGTTCACCAACACCTCGGCGCACCCGTGCACGCTGCAGGGCTTCCCGACCGTCGCCGGGGCGGCCAACGGCTCCCCGGACCACAACGCCCCGCTCGCGGTGACCCACAGCGGTACCGCCACCCCGGTCCGCGTGGCCCCGGGCGGGAAGGCCTGGGTGAAGCTCACCTTCGTCCAGGTACAGGGCGAGGGCGACGGCGGCTGCGACTCCGGGGCCACGCCGGTCGCCTACCCCACCCTCGTGGTGGGCCTGCCGGGCGGCGCGGGAGCGCACCAGGTGGCCCTGGACGACGGCCTCTTCGCCGAGTGCGACAACAAGGTGACCACCACCGCGCTGCTGGCCACCAGCCCGTCCTGACGGGACGTCCGCCGCGGCGGTCCCGGCCGGCCGCCGCCGCAGCCCCACCGACCGACGCATGAGCCGCCCGGGCGTACGCCCCGGCGGCTCACGGCTTCAGCGGCTCACCCGGCGGTGAGGTCGGTCAGTGGGATGACGGCGGCGGGATCACGGCGGCGGGGTCACGGCGGCCGGGTCGGGCGGTGCGGTCAGGCCGTCGGCCGGGCCTCGGGGAGCGCCGGGATGTCGGCGACGCTGTCCAGCACGTAGGTGTGCGGGCGCCCCTCGAAGTCGTCGCGGCCGAGCTCCCCGGTCAGGACGCCGATGACCACGCCGGCCCCGGCGTTGGCGCCGGCCTCGACGTCGACGACGGTGTCGCCGGCGGCCAGCACCCGGCGGGTGTCGATCACCCCGGTCTTCTCCATCGCCCGGTGGATCATGTGCGGCGCCGGGCGCCCGCGCGGGACCTCGTCCGAGGTGACCACGGCGTCGAGGTTGCCGCCCTCGCCGGTGGACCAGCCCAGCGACTCCAGCAGCGGGTACGCGACGTCGTCGCTGAAGCCGGTGGTCAGGGCCACCTTGATGCCGCGTCGGCGCAGCTCGGCCAGGGCGTCCTCGACACCGGCGATGGCCTGCGGGGGAGCGGCCCGGTAGGCCTCGCGCAGGAACTCCGCGAAGGCGGCGTAGCCGTCCTCGACGAGCTCCGGGGTCGGGGTGCCCCCGCCTATGCGGACCAGGGCGGCGATGGCCTCGCGCTTGTCGGTGCCCATCCAGGTCTGGAGGTCGGCCTCGGTGACGGCCACTCCGCTGCGCTCGACGGCGGTGCGCAGCGCCCGGTAGACGGCACCCGCCTCGTTGATGGTCGTTCCGGCCATGTCCAGGACGGCGAGCTCGATCACGGTGTCAGTCCTCTTCGGTGCGGTAGCGGCCGATGACGGTTCGGCCTTCGATGGTGTTCTCGATGGTGAAGGTGGCCATGGCGGGCAGGTAGCGGTCGTCCGCGTCCTCCAGCGGCACGCCCCGGCTCGACGTGGTGAGCCGGCGGACGCGCAGCAGCGGGGCGCCGACGGCGATCCGGAGGAGTTCGGCGTCCTGCGGCTCGGCGGCGACGGCGTCGATGGTGTGCCGGGCGCGGTGCAGGTCGACCTCGCGGCGCAGCAGTTCCTCGTAGACGGATCCGCTGTCCGGGTCGAAGTCGAACAGGATGCGCCCGACCTCGTGGACGAAGGTGGAGCGTTCCAGCATGGCCGGGACGTCGTCCAGCAGTCGCAGCCGGACCAGTTCGACGACGGGTGCGCCCTCGGCGAGGCCGAGCCGGGCGGCCGCCTCCGGGGTCGCCCGGCGGCGGGCCACCTCGACGGTGGTCTGCCCGGGCTCGCGGCCGATGGTGCGGGCCCACTGGGTGAAGGACAGGAAGGTGCCGAACGGCTGGGAGGGCGCCGTGCGGCGGGCGACGGGCGGCTTCCCGCGGCCGCCGACCAGACTGCCCTCGTGGCGCAGCATGGCCAGGGCCTGGCGGACCGGGCCGCGGGAGGTGCCGAACTCGGCGCAGAGCTGCGACTCGCTGGGCACCGGCAGGCCCTCGGGCCACTGGCCGGACTCGATGCGGCGTTGGAACTCGGCGCCGAGCCGTTGGTGGAGCGGAAGCTCGTCACTTGTCTTCATAAGTCGACTATGACACCCGACGGCGGAAGTTCTCAAGGCGGGCCCACCTGGTCGTTTCTCCTGGTGGAGGGTTCTCGCCCGAGGTCGTCGCGCGGGTGAACAGACGGTAACTTGTACATACATGTCTTGACGGCGATGCCGACGACCCCGGAACCTGGAGCCATGAGCAGCAGCACCACACCCACGACCGCCCCCGCCTCCTCCCGTACGCGCGCACCGGGCACGCCCGGCCGCAGCGACGTGGTGATCGTCGGCGCCGGCATCATCGGCCTCGCCCACGCCTTCGAGGCACTGAGCAACGGGCTGTCCGTCACCGTCGTCGACCGCGACAGGCAGCCCGTCGGCGCCTCGGTCCGCAACTTCGGCCACTGCTGCATCAGCGCCCAGGACGGCGGCCTGCTCGCCCTCGCCCAGCGCTCCCGGCCCGGCTGGCTGCGCGCCGCCGAAACCGTCGGCATCTGGGCCGAGCAGGCCGGCACCCTGGTGGTGGCCCGGTCCGCGACCGAGGCGGCCGTCCTGGAGGAGCTGCGCGACGAGCGCGGCGGCGACGCCGTCGAGCTGCGCACCGCCGCCCGGACGGCCGCGCTGCTCGGCCGCGCGGACGATGCCGCCGGCGACCTGGTGGGCGGCGCGTTCCTGCCCGCCGACCTGCGCGTCAACCCGCGCGAGGCGGCGCCCGGCCTGGCCCGCTGGGTGGCCGAGCAGCCGCAGGGCCGGGTCCTGTGGGGCACCGCCGTCACCGGCGTCGAGCCCGGGACGGTCCACACCACGCGCGGGCCGGTCCACGGCGACCGCATCCTGATCTGCGTCGGCCACGACCTGGACTACCTGTTCCCCGACATCGCCGAGGGCCACGGGATCCAGCGCTGCCGCCTCACCATGGCACGGGCCGCCGCCCCGGCCGGCTTCCGCACCTCCTCCGCGGTGCTGACGGCCACCTCGATGCTCCGCTACGACGCCTTCACCTCCCGCCCCTCGGCCGCCCTGCTGCGGGAGGAGGTCCTGGGCCACAGCCGCGAACTGCTGGACATCGGCGCCAACGTGATGTTCACCCGACTCCCGGACGGCACGGTCCTGGTCGGCGACTCGCACCACTACGACGCCACCACCACGCCGTTCGTCGACGAGCGCACCCACGAGCTGCTGACCGACGCGGTCGCCCGGGTGCTGGGCGTGGAGCGCCTGCGGGTCCTCGAACGCTGGCAGGGCGTCTACGCCAGCAGCCCCCGCGGGCCCCTGCTGGTGCGCGACCTGGCCCCGGGGGTGCGCGCCATCTCCGTCACCTCGGGCATCGGCATGACGCTGTCCTTCGGCCTCGCGGCCGCCACCTTCGACGGCACCCTCGCCCCGACGGCCTGATCGCCGGCCGGTCACGCCGGCTGGTCGCGCCGTCCGATCGACCCGCCCGGTGGCACCCGCCACCGGGCGGAGCCGTTCCTCGGCGCCCTCCGCTGACAGTGCCGCATGGCACAGTTCGTCCCATGAACCTCACGACCGCACCGCACAGTTGGGACCAGGCCGTCGCCCTCTTCGAGCGCCGCGGCCTGCCCCGCTCCTCCTACGAGAACCTCTACGAGGAGCAGTACGACGTCCACGCCGGTGCGCTGGCGATCGAGGGCCACCTCGACCTCGACGCCGCCGAGCCGGACGGCACCGGCTACATCGTCGACGGTGACCTCGACGTCACCGGCGCCGTGCTCAACACCGACGACGGCTGCCCCGCGCTGATCGTCCTCGGCGACCTCCGGGCGGCCGCCGTCTACCTGGAGGGCGACGCCAAACTCCTCGTCCGCGGCGATGTCCACGTCGAGGCCTTCGTCGGCCACATGACCGACAAGCTGGTGATGCTCCACGGGGACCTGCACGCCCGGGTCACGGTGCTGTCCGCCGAGTTCGCCCCCGACCTCGTCGCGGGCACCCTGCACGGCCCCGTCCTCGCACCGGCCTACCTCGCCGACTCCGCCGCCGAACCGCCCCGCCCCGCCGAAACGGTGCTGGTGCCCGAGGTCCTGGCCGGCGCCGACGACGACCCCGACGACCTGCGCGGCTTCGACGCGCCCGGCGTCCACGGCGGCCGGCTGCTCAGCCGCATCGAGTCCGGTCTGCCCGTCACCCTGGCGGGCTCCGGCTCCGGTGCCGCCCCGGTGGCCGAGCGGCCCGCGGCGGGCTGATCCCCGCAGCGGGCCGGGTCTACCGGGGGAGTTCAGGTTCGGGCCGGGGCACCGGTGGAGCCCCGGCGTGGTCCGGGGTCAGGGCCAACCGGTCGGCCGTGCACCCGCCGTGGCCGCGGCGGCCGCGATCGAGGCGCAGGCGCGCCGGACCGCCGCGGCCGCCCAGCCGGAGGGCAGCGGCCCCTGCGCCCTCAGGACGGCGGCCTGCCGCTGGAGTTCGCGCAGCGCGCTGCCCTGGGCACCGGAGAGGTCCGCGGGCCCGGCGCAGCCGGAGGCGTCGGGCGGGTTGAGCCCACCCGCTTCGACCTGGTCCAATCGGGCCGTGAAGAGAACCGAGCGCCCCGAGGGCACACCCGTGGGCCGCCGGGTCGTGCTGGGCCTGCTGGGGCTGGGCGCGGCCGGTGTGGCGGCCGGCCCGTACCTCCAGCGCGCCCAGGACGCCGTCACCGCCTCGGACCCGACCGGGGTGACCGGGCTGCTGCCGGGCGGCGGCGTCTTCCGGTACTACTCTGTGGCCTCCTCGGTGCCGACCCGCACCGCGGAGACCTACACGCTGACGGTGGACGGCCTGGTGGAGCGCCCGACGAGCCACCGGCTCGCCGATCTGCAGGCGATGCCGCAGCAGCGGCTCGTCCGCGACGTCCAGTGCGTGACCGGCTGGCGCGTCCCGGACACGCCCTTCGAGGGGGTGTCGCTCGCGCACCTGCTGGACGCGGCCGGGGTGCGGCCCGGCGCGAGGGCGGTGTCGTTCAGCTGCTTCGACGGCACGTACACCGAGAGCCTCACCCTGGAACAGGCCCGCCGGGACGACGTGCTGGTCGCGCTCAAGCTGCAGGACGCCCCGATCACGCACGCCCACGGCGGCCCGGTGCGGCTCTACGTCGCACCGATGTACTTCTACAAGTCCGCCAAGTGGCTCTCGGGCATCACCGTCACCGACGCGGTGCGCCCGGGCTACTGGGAGGGCAACGGCTACGACGTCGACGCCTGGGTCGGCCGGTCGAACGGGCGGGACGATGCGCCGACGAGCTGAGCTGGTCCTCCGTTTCACCCGCGCCGAGCGCTGGGTGCACCGCACGACCGCCGCCCTGATGCTGGTCTGCCTGGCGAGCGCGGCCTGCCTCTACCTGGCGCCGCTGGCCGAACTGGTGGGCCGCCGCCACCTGGTGGTGACCGTGCACGTCTGGTGCGGCCTGGCGCTGCCGGTCCCGCTGCTGCTCGGGCTCACCTCCCGGGCGCTGCGCGCGGACGCGACCCGGCTGAGCCGCTTCACCCCGGCGGACCGGGCCTGGCTGCGCGCCGTGCGCAGGCGCGAACCGCACCGCCCGGCGGGCAAGTTCAACGCCGGACAGAAGCTGTACGCGCAGTGGACGCTCGGATCGATGCTGGTGATCCTGGGCACCGGTCTGCTGATGTGGCTCACGCACCTGTCGCCGCCGGCCTGGCGGACCGGGGCGACCTTCGTCCACGACTGGTTCGCCCTGGCCATCGCCACCGTGGTCGCCGGGCACGTGCGGATGGCGGTGGCGGACCGGGAGTCACGGCTGGGGATGCGGACCGGCCTGGTGGAGCGCGCGTGGGCGGCGCGGGAGCACCCGCAGTGGGAGTACCGGCCGTCGGAGCGCCCGCAGCGGGAGCCCGCCGCTTCCTCCGAACACCCGTGACGAATCGACGGGGTGACGGGATGACGGAGTGACCGGGTGACGGCTCCGGCCTTCCGGACCCGGCTGCCAGGACGGCGGGAAATCGCCGTTCCGACGCGGTCACGGTGGGTAAGGGGGCCGGCATGGGCGTTCATCTCATCACCGGTGCGGGCTCGGGAATCGGCGCGGCGGTCGCCGGGGTGCTCACGGAGCGGGGCGAGGACCTCTGGCTGCTGGCCAGGGACGAGGCCCGGGCGGAGGAGCTGCGGTCGCGGTTCCCGGGGAGCCGCACCCTGGCGGCGGACCTCGCGGAGCCGACGACGCTGGCGGCCGCGCTCGGGAAGCAGGAGCTGCCGGAACGGCTGGACTCGCTGATGCACGTCGCCGGGACGCTGGAGCCCGGCACGGTCGCGGACCTCGACCCGGCGGTGTGGCAGGGCATGCTGGCGGTCAACTGCGTGGCCCCGGCCGAGCTGACGCGCGTGGTGCTGCCCGCGCTGCGGGCGGCTGCGGGCCGGGTGGTGTTCGTGAACTCCGGCGCAGGGCTGCACGCGCCGCCCGGTCTGGGAGGCTACGCGGCCTCGAAGTTCGCGTTGCGGGCGCTGGCCGAGTCGCTGCGGGCGGAGGAGTACCGCAACGGCGTGCGGGTCACCACGGTCTTCCCGGGGGAGGTCGACACCCCCATGCAGGCCCGGCTGCACGGCGCGCTCGGCCTGCCGTACGACCCGGACATCTGCCTCGCCGCGGAGTCCGTGGCCGCGGCCCTGGTCGGGGTGCTGGACTTCCCCGCGGACGGCACGCTGAGCGAGCTGACGATCCGGCCGGGCTGCTGAACGGCGGGCGCGGCCGGGGCCGGCGGGCCCCGGCTGACCCCGGCCCGCTCCGTCAGCTCCCGCGGGAGGGCGGCGCCGTGAGCCCGTCGGGTTCCGGTTCGCCGGTCAGCCGGCGGTAGGCAGGCACCTCGGCCAGCAGGCTGCGGTGCGCGCCCAGCCGGGGCCGCGACCCGTCCAGGAACAGAACCCGGTCCGCGCGGGCGGCCGGGCCGGTCCGGTGGGTGATGGTCACGACCGTGCCGGGCCGGGAGCGGAAGGCCTGCTCGACCCGCCGTTCCGCGGTCGCGTCGAGGTGACGGGTCGCCTCGTCGAGGATGACGAGGCGCGCCTCGCAGAGGTGCGCACGGGCCAGCGCGATCAGCTGGCGTTCGCCGGGCGACAGCGCGGCCGGGGCGAGGTGCCCGTCCGGTCCGCCCAGCCGTTCCACCAGGGACCGCGCGCCGACGGCGTCGACCGCGTCGAGCACGGCCGCCGTCGCGGCGTGCGGTGACAGCCACCGGAGGTTCTCCGCGACCGTCCCGGTGAAGACGTACGGATCCTGGGGGAGCAGGACCCGGGCCCGGGCGAGGTCCGGGCCGGTCAGCCGGGCGGGCGCGACCCCGCCGAGCAGCACCCGGCCGTCGTCCGGGGTCACGACGCCCGCCAGGACGTCGGCGAGCGTGGACTTGCCGATGCCCGACGGGCCGACGACGGCGAGGTGTTCGCCGTCGCGCAGGGCGAGGTCGAGCCGGTCGAGGACCGGGTCCGCGTCGGCGCCGTAGGCGAAGCAGACGCCGGAGAGCACGACCGAACCGTCCACGGGGAGGGGGCCGGTGGGTGCCGCCGCTGCGTCTCCGGGCGTACCGTCGCCGGGCGTTCCGTCGCCGGGCGTTCCGTTCGCGGAGGGCTCCGGACGGCTCGCCCCGGCGAGGCGGTCGGCGGCCACCGCCAGCCGGAGCCAGGAGGTGCCGGCGCCCTGCACCAGCAGCCGCAGGGCCGGTTCCAGCGTGCCCGTCAGGTACGCCAGCACGCCGACCACCGCGCCCGGGGTCAGCCCCCGGCCGACCAGGCCCGGCGCCGCCAGGACGACCAGCAGCAGCGGCAGGTGCGCGCCCAGGGACACGATCAGCCGGCGCGCGCCCGCGAGCCGGGCCAGGGCCAGGCTGGCCGCCTCGTTCGCCGCGACGGTGGCCAGCACCTCGCGCTCGGCCCCGTCGCGGGCGCCGCACGCGACCAGGTCGCGCAGTGCCCGCAGGACGTCGGCGCAGGACCGCGCCAGCTCCTCCTCCGCCGCGAAGGCCTCCCGCTGGCGCCGGGCGGTGGCCGGGGCGAGGGCCGCGAAGGCGAGCAGCGACAGCAGCAGCGGGCCCGCGATCAGCGCGGCGGCGGCCGGGGCGAGGGCGGCGCTGCCGGCCACCACGGCGACCGCCGTCAGCGCGAAGTGGGACACCACCAGCAGTTGTCCCGCGACGGTGTCCCGGACCACCTCGACCTGGCGGGTGAGCCGGGCGACCGCGACCGCCCCCGAACCGTCCGGTCGCCCGGGCGCGGCCGCGGCGTCGTGGAGCATGCCGGACACCACCCCGCCCAGCAGCCGGTCGCGCATCGGCTCGACGACCTCGGCCAGCCACGGGTACGCCTGCCGTGACGCCCACGCGCCGGCCAGCGAGACCACGGCGAACAGGGCGAGCCAGCCCGCCGCCTGGGCCGGCCGGCCGGCGATGAAGCCGCGGTCGACCGCCAGCGCCAGCGCCTTGCCCGACACCAGCGCCGGCGCCGCCGAGAGCAGTGACCAGGCGAGGAGCCGGAGCACCGCCGGCCGGCTCCGGGCCAGTGCGGAACGCAGCAGGTGCAGGGCCGGTCGGTGCGGTCGATCCCGCGGGTGGGGCCGTTCCGGCGGGTGCGGTCGTTCCGGGCGGCGAGCGGTGGACGGGGGCATCGGGGCACCTTCCCGGGCGACGGGCCGTGGGTGACGTGGCGGGGGTGGCAGCGGGTGACGGGGCAGCAGGTGACGGGCCGGCGAAGGGCGGCGGGCGCGCGGAGGCCCGGGAGGCCGGACCGCGTCAGTCCTGCGGGCCGCCGCCGAACAGGGCCCGGTAGGCGGGCACGCCGGAGAGCGCTTCGTGCGTGGACTGCGCGTGGACCCGGCCCGCGCGGAGCCAGACCACCGCGTCGGCGTGGGCGGCCACCGCGGCCCGCCGGGTGACCACCAGCCGGGTGCGGTCGCCGGCCTCGTCCCGCAGGGCCTGCAGCACCCGGTTCTCGGTGGCCGCGTCCAGGGAGGAGGTCGCGTCGTCCAGCACGAGCAGCCGGGCGTCGCGGGCCAACGCCCGTGCGATTCCCAGTCGTTGGCGCTCCCCGCCGGAGAACGGGGCCCGGCTCAGCGAGGTGCGGTAGCCCTCCGGGAGGCGGCGGACGAACACGTCGGCCGCGGCCGCCCGGGCGGCCCGGTGCAGGCGTTCCGCCGGGCCGGGCGGCAGGCCCAGGCCGATGGCGTCCGCGACCGTCCGGCCGGGCAGGGCGGGATCGGCGAAGGCGCAGGCGACGGCCGTGCGCAGCTCGTCGGGGTGGACGGCGGGCAGCGGGACGCCGTCCAGCAGGACGGTCCCGTCGTCCGGGTCGAGCAGGCCGGCGGCGACGGCGGCGAGCGCGGCGGTGGCGGCGTCGTCGGCACCGACCGCGGCGATCCAACTCCCGCCGGGGACGGTCAGGTCGAGCCGGTCGAGGACGGGGCCGCCGGGCCCGTGGACGACCACCCCGCGCAGCTCCAGGCGTCCGCCGCCGCCCGCGGCGGCCGGCAGCGGACGGGTGCCCGGGGCGCGGACCGGGGCGTCCAGCAGCTCGGTGAGCCGGGCGGTCCCGGCGCGGGCCCGGGAGACGTCGAGCAGGCTCTGGGCGGCGCCGAACCCGCCGAGCCCGATGCCGGTGTAGCCGAGCGCGGCCAGCAGCCCGCCGACGGACAGCGCGTGGGCGCCCACCGCGGTTCCGGCGGCCGCCAGCACGGCGAGTTGGGTCGCCGGGGCGAGCAGGGCGGAGCACCAGGCGATCCGGCGCTGGCTGTCCCAGAGCTCCCGCCCGTGCCGGGACAGCGCGGGGACGGGGCGCAGGACGCGCGCGATCTCGCGGTCCACCGCGTGCGCGGCGGCGATGCTGCGGCTGCCGGAGACGGCGTCGAGCAGCCGGACCGCGATGTCGGCCTGCGCCTGCTGGTACCCCTCGCCGAGCCGGGTGGTCCGGCGCAGCTGGCGGCGGATCGCCGCGTACCCGAGCGGGGCGGTGCCGAGGAAGGCGAGCGCGGCGGTCGGCGCGAGCACCGCCAGGGCCACCAGGGCCGCTACGGCCATGGCGAGTTGGGCCACGGAGTAGACCACGGCCGGGGCGGCGAGGGCGGCCTGCGGGGCGCTGGCGGTCAGCCGCGCCGCGACGTCGCCGACCGGGAGCCGGTGCGCCCCGAGCGGGCTGCCGGCGAGCACCCGGCGCACCGCGTGCTCGCGCAGGCGTGCGGTGGCGTCGGTGGAGATCGCGGGGCCGGCGTACTGGCCGACGGCCTCGGAGCCCGCGAGCAGGACGAGCGTCCCGGCCAGCGGCAGGACGCCCCGGGCGCCCGCGCCGGCCAGCGCCGCGTCGACGGCATGGGCGAGGACGGCGGGGAGGGCCAGGGTCGCGCCCGTGCTGGTGGCGACGGCGAGGGCCATGACGGCCGACCGGCGGTGGGTGAGGGCGAGCACCTGGCGCAGGCCCGTGGTCCGCCCCTTCCCGCTTCCGGGCCGCGCGGGGTCCGGGCCGGGGGGATCGGCCCGGGGAGGGCCGCCGCGCGGTGCCGGGCCGGCCGGCGCGGGTGCCGTACGGACCGGATTCGTGTGGTCAGGATCCGTGTGGTCAGGATCCGTACGGGCGGGATCCGTGCGGAGCGCCGCGGGCGGGGTGGGTTCGGTCGGCACGGGTGACCTCCGGACGGGTGCCTCGCCCGGCCCGGGAACCGGGACCGGGCCGGGGAGGGCCGGGAAGGGCGGGAAGGGGCCGTAACGGGAACCGGGCCCCGGTCGCGTGACCGGGGCCCGGTGGCGTGCGCGGGGGGGCGGGCCCCCCCCCCCCCCGGCCCCCGCCCCCCCCCCCCGCCCCCCCCCGGGCAACCCCCGGGCGCGGGGGTCGACCAGGGGC